>NZ_JBQQBR010000002.1:0-443635 GCF_052245935.1 Nonomuraea sp. 3N208
CTCCTTGGCCGGGTAGTCGTTGACGGCCACGACGTCACCCTGGCCGTTCACCCGCACCTTGGCCGCGGTGGCGAGCAGCTGCGCCGTGGTGGCGTCCTCGGCCCCGGCCACGCACGTGAGTACCCCTCGGGCGGGCGGCTGGTCCCCGGGGTAGGCGTCGGTGTCGCCGTCGCCGAAGTCCACCGCGACCGCTACCCGCTTGTGCCCGGACGCCGCGGTGTCCTTGCCGCACACGGTCTCGAACGCCGGCAGATCCCCGCCGGGAGACTCGCTCGACGCCCCGTCCGGCGCCGCGGAGAAGCGCCAGCCGATGACGGCGCCGTCCGCCGGCGTGTCCCCGGCCAAGGCCGCCAGCCAGGCCGTGCCGTCGCTCTGCCAGACGCTCCACAGCCGCGTGGCATTGGGGTCGGCAGCGCCGGGCAGGGGGGCGTTGGGATCGATCGAGAGAGAGGCGAGGGCGGAGGAGGGGAGGGAGAGGAAGGCGGCCGCCCCGAGGGCGACTCCTGCCGCAACACGGTACGCGCGCAGCATCGATTGACCTCCAAGCTCGGGAGTAGGGTTCCAGTGCCGTCGGAAGGTGCGTCGGCGAACCCGCGGAAAAGGAGCGTATGGCATGACATGGCGGTGGCGTTATGAAAATGCAAATGGTGGTGAGGTAACAGATCGCCCTTTGCCGCGAGAGGTTTTTCCGAGCCAGGCGGACGCCGAGTCCTGGCTCGGCGAGAACTGGCGTGACCTGCTCGAATTGGGTGTCGAGCGGGTCGCGCTACTCGATGAGGATCGCGTTGAATACGCGGGACTGTCATTGCGCCAGGAGTGAATTCTCGATAAATGAAAAACCCCTTGAGCACTGCTGTGGCTCAAGGGGTTTTTGCTGTGATGAGGGTTATGGGCGGGTACGGGGGCTCATGGTCTTGCTCGGGTCGCGCTCGACGACCGGGCCGAGCACGTCGTCGATCCGCCGTAGCACGTCCGCGTCCAGCTTGACGCCCGACGCCTTCACGTTGTCGTGTACCTGCTCGGGACGGCTGGCGCCGACGATGGCGCTGGAGACGTTGGGGTTCTGCAGCACCCAGGCGATCGCCAGCTGGGCCATGCTCAGCCCCAGGTCGGCGGCGACCGGCTTGAGCTCCTGCACGCGGGACAGCACGTCGTCGTTCATGAACCGGGCGATCATGGCGCTGCCGCTGGCGTCGGTGGCCCGCGAGCCCTCAGGCGGCTGCTGACCGGGCAGGTACTTGCCGGTGAGCACGCCCTGGGCGATCGGGGACCAGACGATCTGGCCGATGCCCTCCTTCTCGCTCAGCGGCACGACCTCGGCCTCGATGATCCGCCACAACATCGAGTACTGGGGCTGGCTGGAGACGATCCGGTCGAAACCCATCTCGTCGGCGATCTTCAACGCCTGGGCGATCTGGTCGGCCGTCCACTCGCTGACGCCGATGTAGAGGACCTTGCCCTGGCGTACGAGGTCGTCGAACGTCTTGAGCGTCTCCTCGAGCGGCGTCTCGTAGTCGAAGCGGTGCGCCTGGTACAGGTCGACATAGTCGGTCTGCAGGCGGCGCAGCGAGCCGTTGATCGACTCGGTGATGTGCTTGCGGGACAGGCCGCGGTCGTTCTGGCCGGGGCCTGTCGGCCAGTAGACCTTGGTGAAGATCTCCAGCGATTCCCTGCGCACGCCCTTCAGCGCCCGGCCGAGCACTTCCTCGGCCTTCGTCCCCGCGTAGACGTCCGCTGTGTCGAACGTGGTGATGCCTTCGTCGAGCGCCGCCTGAACGCACTGCTTGGCGGCGTCCTCCTCGACCTGAGACCCATGGGTGAGCCAGTTGCCGTAGCTGATTTCGCTGACTTTCAGACCACTGCGACCGAGGTGTCGGAATTCCATGGGTCCGACCTTAGTCCTGGCGCATGGGGTGATCTGTTTCGGGATAGGGTGCGCGACGTGCTGAAGCTCGTACGGCTGGCGTTGACGGCGGCGATCCTGACCGCGATAGCGGTACGGCTGCGCCGCCGTTCCCGTGTGTCCCGGGAGCGGCCCGAGTCCCCGGCGGCAAGGCCGGAGCGGAGCCCGAAGATGGGCCCGAGGATGGGCCCGGTGTGGGCCGCCATCGCGGCGATCGTGGCACTGACGCTGGCCGCCGCGCTGATCCCCACGGAGGCGGAGCACGCGGCCGAAGAGGCATGGCGGGCCTATCAGGTCGAGCAGGCGGCACTCACTGCCGAGCACGCGCTCCCGGCCGAGCTGGAGCGGCTGCCCATGGCCGCTCCCACCGGCTCGGCCACGCCCGCTCCCTCCGGGGCCCCCGTCACCCGGACGCCGCAGCCGATTCCCACCATCGACCCCACCTGGCCGCCGGCCGAGATCCCCGACCCCAACTGCTCGCCCGCCCAGCGCCCGGTCACCGTCCGGCCGATCGACCCGAAGGTCAAGCGGGCCGTGGACCGCCAGTGGCGGCGGATCGAGCGGTGGCTGCAGGCGAACGCACCCAGGACGTACATGACGCTCGGCCCGCCCGCCAGGGCGCGCACGATCGCCGTCGCCGAGTCGCAGATGGGCGTGGACTTCCCCGACGACCTGCGGGCCTCGCTCCTGCGCCACAACGGCTCGCGAGGAGCGTCGGTGTTCGGCTTCTGGTCCCACGGCGCTTACGCCCTCAGCATCCGGGAGATCAGGGACACCTGGCGCGACATGTGCTCGTGGGAGCGCACGGACATCGGGACCGATCCCGCCACCGAATACTGGAACGGCCGGATGATCCCGTTCCTCTACTTCCCGGAGCGAGATCCGGAGGAACTGGAGGCGGAGTACGCCGTGGTCGACTCCACCGGCGGCGCCGTCGGATGGGACGACACGGTCTCGGGCATGGAGCCTCGCCTGCGGTCCACCTATGCGCTGCTGCGGGCCGTCGCCGGCGCCCTCGAGCTGGGCGAGGAGGTCGACGGCTGGCGGCCCGCAGTCAGGCGAGGCGTGCTGCGCTGGGACTACGCCCAGCAGTAGCCGTCCCGTGAAGGGCTACTTCTTCTTCGGCGGGACCGGCTTGCCGCCGGGCCGGACCGAGGGCGGCGGGAAGCGCAGCTTGCGGATCTGCAGCGCCCGCATCGCCGCGTAGAAGCCCACGCCCCTGAGCGGCTCGTTGGGCAGCTTCTCCGCCACCAGTCGCTTCACCCTCCATGCCACGTAGACGGAGGTGAAGAGCACGCCCAGCATCATGACCGGCCACCCGATCGCGATGACGAGGTTGAGCACCATCGCCCGGACCTCGATGGGCCACGGAACCCACGTGGCCAGCAGGATCACTAGCGAGAACGGCAGGAAATACTGGCTCGGCAGCCGCCGCGAGTCGACCCAGTCACGCGCGAACTTGCGCGCGGGACCCTTGTCACGAGCGGGGAAATACCGCTCGTCGCCTGCGAGCATGCCCTGGCGGGCCTTGTCGCGGTCGGCGGCCTGCTTGGCCCGCATCGACCGATAGGCCTCTTTTCGGTCTTTCGGAGCATTGACCGGCTGGCGTCGTTTGCCTTCGGCATCTCGGCGCTTGGGAGTGGGACGTCCTTTACCTTGGGGCTTAGGATCGTCAGCGGGGACGGGGGTGTCGTCCACGGAGGTTTGGGAACGGCGTCGCAACACGACGTCAACCCTACCTGGACTGCAACTTAGTGACGCCCCCGTGCGTTATGCGTAGGGTAATCCCAAGGCGGCTGCGCTGCATTGGGTGACCACCAGCACGACCTAGAAGGGGACGGCCGACGCGCATGAGCGTGATGAAGAGACTTTCGATGATCTTCAAGTCCAAGGCCAACAAGGCCTTGGACAAGATGGAGGATCCGCGCGAGACCCTGGACTACTCCTATCAGCGGCAGCTGGAGCTGCTGCAGAAGGTGCGCCGGGGGGTGGCCGACGTGGCCACGTCGCGCAAGAGGGTGGAGCTGCAGATCAACGGTCTCGAGCAGTCCTCCCGGCGTCTGGAGGAGCAGGGCCGCAAGGCGCTGTCCGTCGGCCGTGAGGACCTGGCCCGGGAGGCGCTGCAGCGCCGGTCCAGCCTGCAGACGCAGATGGCCGACCTCAAGATCCAGCATGACAACCTGCAGGCCGAGGAGGAGAAGCTGACCACGGCTTCCCAGCGGCTGCAGGCCAAGGTCGACTCCTTCCGCACGAAGAAGGAGACGATCAAGGCGACCTACACCGCCGCTGAGGCGCAGACGCGCATCAATGAGGCGTTCTCCGGCATCTCGGAGGAGATGGGCGACGTCGGCCTGGCGATTCAGCGCGCCGAGGACAAGACCGCTCAGATGCAGGCCCGCGCGGGCGCCATCGACGAGCTGCTGGCCAGCGGCGCGCTCGATGACTTCACCGGCACCAAGGGCGACGACATCCAGGCCGAGCTCGACCGCATGGGCGGCGGCATGGACGTCGAGCTGGAGCTGGCCAGGATGAAGTCTGAGCTGGGCCAGGGCCCGGCGCCGCAGTCCGCCATCGAGCCAGGGCAGCCGCAGCAGCAGGCCCAGCCCCAGCAGCAGGGGCAGCCTCAGCAGCAGGGCCAGGGCCAGACCCAGCAGCTGCGCCAGCCTGGGGAGGGCGCATGATCGTCAGGATCATGGGCGAGGGCCAGGTGGAGATCTCCGCCGACGACATCACCGTGCTCAACGAGCTGGACAGCGAGCTCGAGGCGGCCATCGAAGGCGGCGACGAGAAGGCCTTCCGCGTCAAGCTGCACGCACTGCTCGACAAGGTGCGTCACGTGGGCAAGTCGCTGCCCGACGACAGCCTCGAGCCTTCAGAGCTGATCCTTCCCCCGGCGGACGCCTCGATCGATGAGGTCCGTGAGATGCTCGGCGATCAGGGCCTCATCCCCGGCTGAGCCTCTTGCGGACGCGATTCGCGTCCGGCCGGCGACAGCGGTATTCGCCGGCGTCTTGACCGCCCGGATGGCCCTGGGCGTACGGCGCCGACCGCGCTGGTGCTCGCATGCCCGAAGCCGTGGGTGGCGATCGCGGATTGCAACGTCCCCGACGCGTTCGCCACCGGCTTCCCCGCCGTTCCTGTGCGGCGATCGCCCAAAGTGATCTAATGATCACGTGGAGCGAAGGTTGTATGTGCTCGCGGCCTCCGCGTTCATCGTGGCGGCCGTGCTGGGCAGCGCCTGGATCACCGGTCAGTTCACCACTCCGGGAGTCGACAAGGCCCACGGGTACGTCACCGAACTGGCCGCCCGCGACCAGCCGTGGATGCGCCTGTTCCGGACCAGCGACGCGCTGTCCGGTCTGGCCTGCCTCCTCGGCGTGGCGTTCGTGCCCCGGGTGGAGCGTGAGTGGCTGGGCTGGCTCGCGCTGTCCGCGTATGCGCTTCTCACCACCGTCGCCGCGGTGTTCCCCCTGGACTGCGCCGCGCTGAGCGATCCCGCCTGCGGGCAGCGGGGCCTGTCCCTCGCCCATCACGCGCACCTCCTGACCGGGGCGCTGGCGGTCGGCGGCGTGGTGGCCGCGATGGTGCTGCTGGCGGCGCGGTGGCGTACGCGGATCGCCTGGTTGCTGACCTGGGTGACACTGGCCGCGACGGCGCTCACCGCGGCCGCGCTCGCCGCCGGGCGCGGCGCGGGGCTCGCGCACCGTGCGCAACTCACGCTCATCGCCGTCTGGCTGGTGTACGTGGCGCTGCGCCTGCTCGTCGCCGACCGGCAGCACCTCAGGTACGGCACGCCGCACGTCGTCGAGGAGGGCGACGGACCGGCGGTGCTCATTACGGCGGGACCGGCGGGCGCCTGGTTCCACTGGGACGCGGTCGCCGGCGCACTGGCAGGGAGCCGCCGCGTCATCCGCTTCGACCGCCCGGGGCTCGGCCTCAGCCCGCGCTCGCCGGCCCCGCCCACCCTGTACGCCGAGGTCGCCCGCCTGGCCGCGCTGGCCCCCGCCCACCCGGAGCAGGTCACGGTCGTCGCCCACGGCGTCGCCTGCTGGCACGCGGAGGCCTTCGCCCGGCTGCACCCGCTCCGCGTGGCCAAGCTCGTCCTGGTCGAGCCCGCCTGTCCGGACAGCCGCCGGCCGCAGGCCGCCGCCAGGGCAGTGGGCAGGTGGCTGCCCGCCCTGGGCGGCACGTGGGCCGCCACCGCGCTGGCCCGCCTGGCAGGGCCGGCCGCGCATCGGAGGCTGGCCGGTGTGCCCGACCCGCTCGGCGTCTACCGCATGGGCAAGGTGCCCGCGGCCGTGGCGGGGGAGTGGCTGGCCCGCCGCGACATGGCCGCCGACCTGCGCCGCATCAGGGAGGACAAGCCGTTCCCTGAGGTGCCGGTGACCGTGCTGTGCGCGGGGGAGCGGCCCGGCTGCGCGGAGCGGCTCGCCGACGACCTCGGCGGCAAGCTCGTACGTCTGCCGCGGGTCGGAGGCCAGACCCACCTCGAAGACCCGGGAGCGATCGTGGACGCGGTCTGAGGCGTACCCGGAAGCCCGCCATTACGGGTGACGGGGAACCGCGCGACGCACCAGAATGGCGAGAAAGACGCCATATATGGGAGTCGCCAATGCCAGACCTCGCGGACCCAAGGCCAGGGGATCCCGCGTCGGTGGGGGGATACACCGTGGTCGGGCGCCTCGGCGAGGGCGGGCAGGGCATCGTCTACCTCGCCACGGCCCCGGACGGCGCCAAGGTCGCGCTCAAGCTGCTGCGCGCCGACCTGGCCGGCAACGCCGAGGCGTCGGAGCGGTTCGTCCGCGAGGTGGCGATGGCCAGGCGGGTGGCGCCGTTCTGCACCGCGCAGGTCATCGAGACGGGGTTGTTCGGCGGGCGGCCGTACATCGTGAGCGAGTACATCGACGGCCCCACCCTGGCCGACGTCGTCCGCACCCAAGGGCCCCGCTCGGGCACCTCCCTGCACCGGCTCGCCATCGGCACCATCACCGCGCTCGTCGCCATCCACCAGGCCGGCATCGTGCACCGCGACTTCAAGCCGTCGAACGTGGTGCTGGCCTCCGACGGCCCCCGGGTGATCGACTTCGGCATCGCCAGGGCGCTCGACCTGTCGTCGACACTCACCGGGACGGCGATCGGGACACCCTCGTACATGGCGCCCGAGCAGCTCACCGAGTCGAGTCCCGGGCCGAAGTCGGACATGTTCGCCTGGGCGTGCACGCTGCTGTACGCGGCGTCGGGGCGGGCGCCGTTCGGGCACGACAGCCTGCCCGCGGTCGTCAACCGGATCCTGCACACCGAGCCGGACGTCGGGGCGATCGAGGATCCCGGGCTGCGGGCACTGGTGCGGGACTGCCTGGCCAAGGACCCGGCCCGGCGGCCGGCGGCGAGTGAGGCGCTGATGCGCCTGCTCGGCCACGCCCCCGCCGCGCAGCCTCCCGCCCTTCTGCAGGAAGGCAGCGCCGCGGCCGCGTCAGGACCGGTGCCCGGGGTGGCTGGGCCGGCCTGGCAGGCACCGGCACACCACAGGCCCTTCGACCAAGGCCCGCCCAACAGGCCCGCTCCACGCCGCGCCACCGGCTGGATCGTCGCCGGCAGCGCCGTCGGCGCGCTCGTGCTCATCGCGGTCACCGCCTTCGTCGCCATCCGCCTCAGCGACCTGTCCGGCGCCGGCCGTACGACCAGCGCACCACTCGCCTCCAGCGGCGCGGTGACGACCTCCACCACGCCTTCCGCGCCGACCTCCAGCGCACCACCCACCTCGAGCGGCGCGGTGACGACCTCCACCACGCCTTCGCCGACGGCTTCCGCCACACCCGCACCGACGAGCCGCTCGATCGCACTCCCCGGCACATCCGTCCGCATCGAGGAAACCGACGGCGACCCCATCAAGCTCGCGTCTTACACCGTCAACAGTGGCAAGCGCCTCTACGTGCGCAAGCACGCGACCAACGCCTTCTCCGCCGACTCCCGCTACTTCGAGTACGCCCTGGACGCCAAGACCGGCCTGGCCCTGGGCACCGACGTGGACTACAGCACCGACTCCTTCGCCACCGTGTCGATCATCAATCACGTCAGCGGCACCAAGCGGATCGTCAAGGTGAGCAGGAAACCGGTCTTCCCCACCACGCCCCGCTGGTCCCCGGACGGCAAGCACGGGCTGGTCACCCTCTACAAGGACGCTGGCGGCGACTCCGTCGAGTACGGGTACGGCATCATCGACGTCACCGCCGAGCGGGGACGCGCGTTCGAGATCAAGGAGACGGGGGCGGGGGAGTGGCGCTTCTTCTGGGACGCGGGCGGCCGGGCGGTCGGCACGTGGGTGGGCGGCCAGATGAAGTTCTACGACCTCAACGGCAAACTGCTGCGTACTCTGTCGAACGTGGGGTCGCCGGTGTGGGTGGAGGGCGACGACATCTCCCCGTCCGGCACCCGCTTCCTGGCCCACTGCACGCCGGCGGGCACCGCGCTCTGCGCCCGCTCCACATCCGGTGACGACCCGCAGCCGATCACGATCCCGTTCGCCAGCAGCCGCCTCATCGGATGGTGGGACGACGACCACCTCGCGGTGTGGCGCAGCAAGGGCACCGGGTACGAGGCCGTGGTGATCGACCTGACCGGGCAGGTCAGCCGGGTGCTGGCGACCGCCCCCACGAAGGCCGAGTTCGACAAGATGGGCTTCCGCTTCACCCGTACCGCCGCATGAGCTTCGGCTTGCCGGGCATGCGTCTTAGGATCAAGGGCGGAACCCATCAGAGGGGGTTGGCGTGGACATCACCGTCATCGGCGAGGGCGCCGTCCTGGCCGCGCCCGACATCCTGCGCCTGCACGCCGGCGTCGAGGTACGCAGGGCGTCCGCCGCGGAGTCCTTCACCGCCGTCCGCGCCGCCGCCGCCCGCCTCGCCGACGCGCTGCGCCAGGTGGGGATCGCCGCGGAGGACGTACGGACGGTCGAGCTGTCGCTGGGACCGGAGTACGAGACGTACCCGAAAGTGGCCGCCTACCGTGCGGCTCAAGGCGTGGAGGTCGTGGTGCGCGACCTGACCCAGGCCGATCGCGTGATCGACACGGTGGCCGGGGTCGGCGAGGAGGCCAGGCTCAACGGCGTGGCCTTCGAGCTGTCGAGCCCCGCCGACGTGCTGCGGGAGGCCAGGACCAGAGCGTTCCGCGACGCCGCCGCCAAGGCCGCGCAATACGCCGAGCTGGCCGGCCGCCCGCTGGGCCGGGTCGTCTCGGTGAGCGAGGACGTCAAGGGCGGCCCCCAGCCGCTGATGACCCTGGCCGCCGCGGCAGCCGACACCAGCGCCTCGATCAGCCCCGGCCGCCAGACCCTCACGGTCACCGTCGAAGTCGGCTACGACTTCGCCTAGGAGGCGCCGAGCCCCGCCCGGCGGGACGCCGGACGGGGCACGGGTGGGTGTGTCACCTCACATGGGGTGGCGCTTGAGGAACGCGTGGGCGGCCTCGCCCACGGCCACCGGGTTCATGCTCTGCATCCCGTGCGTGGCGTTGGGGATGCCGGCCCGCTCGGCCTGCGGCAGCCAGTTCATGAGGAACCGCTGCGTCTCGCGGAACCCGGGCATCACGGACTCGCTGTCCAGGCCCATCACCGCGAGCACTGGCATGTCCGGTTTCCGCGTGACCAGCCGGTCGGCCTCCGACGGCTTGAAGCCCCACTGCGAGATCGCCGGGAAGTCGACGGTGAACGTCGTGTCGACGCACTGCTCGACGCGGTCCCACACGTCGAGCGGGCCCGTCATCTCGACGGCGGGCAGGAAGCTCGGCCCGCACACCGCCTCCATGTACAGCTGGGCAGCGCCCAGCTTGTCGCCCGTCTCGTATAGCTTCATCGCGTTCATGAACGCGTCGACGTTGGCGGCGATCGCGTCCGGCTCCTCGCGCGGCAGGTACGGCTCCAGCAGGATCGCGCTGTGCGCCCGCTCGGGGTAGTTCAGCAGGAACTGGAAGGCGATCACACCGCCGAAGGAGAAGGCCATGATGTGCGCCTTCTCGATGCCCAGGTGATCGAGCAGTTCGCGGGCGTGCTGGGCGCCGCCCTCGATGCTCAGCTCGGGCTTGTCCAGTGTGCTGCCGTTGTAGCCGGCGCGGTAGTAGCTGATGAGCTGGTAGTCGTTCATCAGCGGCGGGTGGAACCGCATCGGCGTGATGAGGCTGTCGGCGATGCTGGTGCCGTGGATGCACAGCACGGGCTCGCCCTCGCCCAGTACGGTGTACCTGAGCTCGGCGTCGCTCACCTGCGCCCGCCGGTCGTGCTCGACGTTCCATTCGCGCCCGATGTACAGGGCGTTTCGCATCATGGCTTGTGCTCCAATCCGGCCCGGTGGCCGATCTCGTCCAGGCTCGGCATGAGATCGAAGACGAGGAACTCCAGGTAGTAGCGGCCCCACAGCAGGCTCCAGAGCGGGAACCGCTCGTTGAACTCCTCGCCGCGCTCGCGCGCCAGCCGCTCCTCCAGCTCCCAGATCAGCGAGTTGAACTCCGCCGCGGTGAACGGCAGCCCGGCCGCGGCCGCCGCCGCGATGACCTCGTCCTTGGACCTGTCCTTGAGCCGGTCGCACTGCTCGGGCCGCTCGGCCAGGCCGCGCAGGAAGTCGATGAGATTGGCTTCACTCACGACAGCTCCTCGTCGGTGAACCGCGCCACCACGTGGTGGACCAGATAGTCCAGGTAGCGGGTGCCCCACATGTGCCGCCACAGGGTGCTGCCGCCGTCGAACGGCTCCTTGTCCTTGTCGACGATGACGCCGGCCTCCAGCCGGCCGATGACCCGCTCGGCGTCGGCCTGGGTGAAGGCGAACCCCTCGTTGCGGGCGTGGAAGAGGACCTGGGGCAGGTCCATGGGGGAATAGCGGGCCAGCAGGCCGGGATCCGACCGGGCCGACTCCAGGAATCTGACGAACTCCGCCTCGGACACGACTAGCTCTCCAGAGCGTGCCGGATCACGTCGTCGATGGCCTTCACGTCCGGCTCGGCCAGCCCGAACGTGGCCAGGTGGCCGAAGATGCTGTCGATCTGCCGGAAGGTCGCGCCGGGGATCCACCCGGCGTACTCCTTGAGCTCGTCCGGCGGGAACAGCGCGTCGCCGGTGAACGCGGCGATCGTGGTCTTGGCCTTGATGCGGCCCAGGGCCTCCCGGAGCGATTCGCCCTCGGCGCCCGGCCAGGCCGCGTACGCCTTGCGGGCCTGGCTGACCACGTCGTTGGGGTCCTGCGGCAGCCAGAAACCCTCCCAGAAGCCCGCGACGAACGCGTCCACGCTGTCGAAGCCGAGGTTGCGCCACACCTCGGCGCTGTCGTAGTAGAACGTGCGCGGCGGGGCGGTGAGTGCGGTGCCGTGGGCCACGCGGGCCAGGCCGCCGCGCACGCTGGCCGCGTCCTCGTAGGCGCCGTCGTTGTAGTTCGGGTCCGCGGTGATGGGCTCCTCCACGACCGTCTTCAGCCAGAGCTTGGTCCACGGCGGCGGGGTCGGGGCCCCGGCGATGGGGGCGATGCTCCGTACGATGTCGCCGAAGCGCAGCGCCCACTCGTACACCTGGATCGCGCCGATCGACCAGCCGAGCGCCAGCCGGATCTCGCGCACGCCGAACACCTCCTCCAGCAGGCGCTGCTGGGCGATGACGTCGTCGGCGACCGAGACGGCGGGGAAGGGGCGCGCCGGGGTGTTGCTCGGCGCGGAGGACGGCGGCAGGCCGAAGTGGCCCGGCAGCACGATGAAGTGGGTGCGGGGATCCAGCGCCCGGTTCTCGCCGATCCAGCCGTTGAGCACCTCGGCGGGGGCGCCGAGGAAGGTCGGGAAGACGACCACGTTGTCCTTGGCCTGGTTGAGCTCACCGAAGGTCTGGTAGGCCAGCCGGGCACCGGGGAGCGTGGCGCCGGAGGTGAGGGGGAAGTCGCCGAGATCGAAGGTGTTCATCACTGGCTCCAAACGTCGTCACGCGTCGAACCGCAGAATGGTCTTGATGTTCTTGCCGGACCTGAAGTCCTCCGCCGCCGTCTGGATGTCGGCGAAGCCGTACTCCTTGATGAGCGGCTGCACGGGCAGCCGGCCGCCCCGGATCAGCCGGGCCAGCAGCGGGACCAGCCGGTCCGGGTCGCTGTCGCCCTCGCACACGCCCAGCACGCGGCGGCCGGGCAGCAGCCGGTGCACGTCGATGGAGACCTCCACGCCGTACGGGGGAGCGCCCACGACGGCGACGGCGCCGCGCGGCGCGAGGGCGTCGATGCCGGCGCGCAGCACCTCGGGGTTGCCGACCGCCTCGATCACATAGTCCACGCCCGCGCCGCCGGTCACTTTGCGCAGCTCGGCGGCCACGTCCAGGCCGGAGGCGTCGATGGTGTGGGTAGCGCCGATCTTGGCGGCCAGCTCGAGCTGCGCCGGCCGGCGGCCCACGGCGATGATCTCACTCACCGGGGTGAGTGCCGCGCCCATGATGGCCGCCAGCCCCACCGCGCCCGTGCCGATCACCGCGATCGACGTGCCGGGCTCCGGGCGCAGCGTGTTCCACACCGCGCCGCAGCCGGTCTGCACGCTGCAGGCCAGCGGGGCCAGCAGCTCGAACGGCAGGTCCGGGTCGACCTTGACCACGCTGCGCTCGTCGGCGATGGAGAGCCGGGAGAACGACGACTGGCCGAAGAACCGGCCGCCGAGCGCGACGCCGTCCCTGCTGATCGGCGAGCTGCCGTCGCGGCGCTTGCCGCCGATGAGGTTCTGCGGGATCCACGTGGTGCAGTAGGCCGGGTGGCCGGTCCGGCAGGAGGGGCAGCTCCCACAGGAGGTGAAGGTGAGCACCACGTGGTCGCCGGGCCGGACCTTGGTCACGCCGGGGCCGGTCTCCTCGACGACGCCTGCCCCCTCGTGCCCGAGCACTCCGGGCAGCGGGAACGGGATATGTCCTGCGGCGACTGTGAGGTCTGTGTGGCAGATGCCGGCCGCCTTCATCCGGACCAGGACCTCCCCGGGACGCGGGGCGTCCAGCTCGACGTCCCGCACGGTGAAGGGCGCTCCTGGCGACTCGACGACTGCCGCTTGCGTGATGGTCACGAGTGTCTCCGATCGTCGGGGGTGAGGGTGTACGTGCTCGTGACGCGGGTCCACTCTCCCGGCCCCCACTCCGCGCCGTGCCCGACCTGGGGCGGTTCGCCGACCACGCGGACGACGTAGTAGTCCAGCAGGCCGGGGGCGCGGCGGGTCCAGATCGAGCCGAGCTCGTCGTGGTGGCGCTGACCGAAGTAGAGCCGGTCGCCGTCGCCGTTCCCGGCGCCCGAGCGGGCCAGGCCGAGAAGGTCGTACTCGAGCGGGCACTCGTCCACGCCGGGCAGGTCGATGATGGAGCAGCCACCGTGGGAGACGTCCTGCCACTCGCCCGGCCGCCAGTTGCCGTCGCCCGCCTTGATCTCGTCGGCGCCGGCCACCAGACCGCTGTCGAACAGGCGCAGACAGACCTTGACCCGGGAGAAATCCGCATCCCGTGCCTCGGGCGTGTTCCGGCCCGGGCCGAGCAACTCGAACATGCCCATGATGATGAGTTCGAAGAGCCGGCCTTCGCAGCGGGCGTCCTTGTACGCGTTGAAATGAATCGCCCAGAATGGAGTCTGCAGCCAGAAATCGTCCACGCCGAATATCCCCGGGAATACTTCGGCGGCTTCTGGGCTGCGCCACCTGCCGGAAATCTCTCCGAGCGTGAAATCGGCGGTGATATCCATGACATCTCGCATAATCGATTCTCTTTCCGGCGGCCCGGCCGGCGTCAAAGAGGCGGCGCGTACATTGGCAAGTCGGCCGGGCCGCGCGAGGTAATTCGTGCAGTTCTACTCCGGCCGGAGGGCCGGCGGCACGTGCGCGCCCACCTGATCGGCCAGCTCGGCCACCCGTGTCCCGGCCGCCGCGGCGAGCGCCGCCGCCGGCCCTCCTGCCCGCGCCGCGGCGCGGCAGCGCTCCTCGAGCATCCGCATCCGCTCGTGCAGCAGCGCCCACGATGGCTCGCGCCAGGGCACGTAGTTGCTCATGGCGTAGTACATCTCGAACGCGAACCCCGCCGTACGGCCGGGGTGCTCGGGGCCGATGGGCAGCGTCGCCATGACGGCGGCCAGGGGGCGCAGCACGTCGGCCATCAGGCTGATGGACGTGCCGACGAGCAGGCCGAGCTGCTCCTCGGTCTCGTCGGTGTGGGTGAAGAAGCGGGTCAGGATGTGCAGGACCAGCTCGTAGGCCACCGCCGCCAGCTCGGCCGTACGGCGGGTGGCGGGGTCGGTGATCAGGGGCTGGGGCTCGGCGATGTTGTACGGTTGCCGCAGGTAGCCGGCCAGCGCCGGCCGCGCAGGCTCGAAGCCCGGATCCCGCTCGCGTAGCTCGCCGAACTGCCGCCACATCGCCAGGAAGCGCCCGTAGTGGGCCTGCTGCCAGTCGCCGCGCGCGCCCTCGCCCTGCTCGATGATCACCTCGATAGCGGCGAGCGCGGACTTCAGATCCGTGACGGCGACGAGCTGGGGCCAGCGGAAGAGCTCCGGGGTGGCCTGGGCGCGCGCGGACCCCACGAACACCGCGTTCTCCCCGAGCTTGTCGCACAGGGCGCGCAGCCCCTCCTCCAGCCCGCGGTACAGGTGGCCGATCGTCTCGTACTCCTGGCCACGGGGCATGAGCTCGGCGGGGTCGAGCCGGGCCCGGGAGGGCGGGACCGGCTCGAACGCCTCGGCGTCCTGCAGCTGCATGCCCTCGGGGCGCTCCAGATACAGGAAATGACGCAGCGCCTGCTCGCCGAACGGCAGCAGGTCGAGCTGGATGCCGGACGGGAAGTATCCCGAGCGTTGCGGGAAGTTGGGGCGGCCGAAAGTGGGCGCGGCGCCGATGGCGGCCAGCAGGTTGGACACCAGCGCCAGGTGCAGCATCTCCTCGACCGCGATGGAGCTCAGGACCTTGCGCCAGCCGGCGACCGCGTCCGCCTGCTCCGCCGTCAGGCCCTCCTCCGTCCCGCTCTTGAGGCTGGCCTCGGCGAAGAGATACTGGCAAAGGATCATGTGTTCCAGCTGGGAGGCCTCGTTGAGCAGCCACCACAGGTGCTCCCGGTTCGCCACGACGATCGGGGGCTCGGACATGTGGGAATCCTCCTCAGTTGGGTTGAAGCACGGCGCGGTAGCGAACCTGGCCGGCTTCCACGCGCTTGAGCACCTCGTTGATCTCGGCGATCGGATAGGTCTCCACGCGGGGCTTGACCTTGCCCGCGGCCATGAGGGAGAGCACCTCGACCAGGTCGGAGCGGTTGTTGTGGGTGCTGCCCTTGATGGAGCACTGCTTGAACAGCAGCGTCGCCATGTCGTCGATCTTGAGCGGTCCCGTGACGCCCATCGTGACCAGCCGGCCGCCGTAGCGCAGGCCGGACAGCACGCGGGCGACGAGGTCGGCGGAGGTGGTCGTGGCCAGGATGATGTCGGCGCCGCCGGCGTCGGTCAGCGCCTTGCCGGGGTCGTCGCCCACGACGACGCCCTCCGCCGCGCCCAGCTCCCTGGCGTATTCGGCCTTGTCGGGCGAGGTGGTCAGCACCACCGTCTCCAGGCCGATCGCGGCGGCCAGCTGCACCGCCATGTGCCCGAGCCCGCCGACGCCGAGCACGCAGACGCGCTCGCCCGGCTGGGGTGCGGCGTTGCGCAGGCCGCTCATCGAGGTGAACCCGGCGCAGAAGGCCACGGCCGCGTCGGTGTAGCCCAGGCCCTCGGGCAGTAGCGTGCACCCGGACTCCCAGGCCAGCATCAGGTCGGCGTAGCCGCCGCCGAGGTCCATCCAGGTCTGGAAGTGCTCGCAGGCCACCGGGTGCCAGCTCTGGCAGTGGACGCAGCGACCCTCGCCGCGCTGGTTCCACGACACGCCCACCCGGTCGCCCACGCGAAGCGTGGTGGTGCCGGGCCCGAGGGCGACGACCTCGCCGACCGGCTCGTGCCCGGGCACGATCGGCAGGCGGACGGGCCAGTGGCCGCGGTGAACCAGCACGTCGCTGAAGCACATGCCGCACGCGTGGATGCGCACGACGACCTGGCCGGGCCCGGGCTCAGGATCGGCCACGTCCTGGAATTCCCATGCTGAATTGAGTGCGGTGATGACTGCTGCGCGCACGGTTTCCTCCTTTGCGCGGACAGGTGAGAAGGCCCACGATAAATATCGGGAACGCACTTGCGGCACCCCGACTTAACGCTTTGTCAGGCCGGGTCCTGACTTTCTCGGCCGGCCGCTCGTCGAACGACTCCGCTGCGGTATTCCGCGGCCACGGGAATAACGAGTTTCCATGCGGCCGGGAGAATCGCCGTCAAGCAACCGGGCACCGGGACGCTCGCGAGCGTCAGTCGCCGACGTCGTCCGGGTCGTCGGGCCGGTCGTAACGCAGCCGGGTCTCCATGGCGTAGGCGAGGGGCGCGTACCCGGTGCGGAGGTCCTGGAAGACCGTCCACGCCTCCTGCGCGTCGCGCTCGGCCGGCAGCCCCGCCTCGCCCGCCAGCAGCAGCGTGTCGGAGAAGTTGCGCTCCTCCCGCCCCTCCAAGCTCACCGGGATGGGCGGCAGCCTGATGCACATTCCGGCGGCCAGCCGGCGCACGCAGCGCGTCCCGGTCATGAGCAGGGCCTTGGTGTGCGCGGGGGCCCAGCTCGGCGCGAGCGCCTCGATGAGTGCGGCCACGTCCAGGACGATGACCGCGGCCTTGAGCCAGTCCAGGTCCCCCGCAGGGCGGCGGAAGGTGAGCGCCGGGTGGGCCAGGTGGGAGTGCTCCACCTCGGTCATCCACCCCGTCCACTCGGCGAACAGGGTGTCGAGGTGGTCGCGCGAGCCGGTCTTGAGGTAGACCGCGAGCAGCGTCTCGGCGTCGCGCGGGTTGCACACGCTGCCCGCCAGCCTGGCGACGAGCCGCTCCCGGCGGCCGTAGGCGGAGGCGAAGCGCACCAGGTACGTCGTGATGGCCGCCACCAGCACGAGCCTGGAGGTCCACTCGGCCGCGCGCAGCGGCGTCCCGTCCAGCAGCGCGAACCCGGCGGACGACGCGCCGAGCCAGATCCCGGCCACACTGAGGACGGCCAGTGGCCCGCACAGGTCGAGCAGCGGCTCGCGGAGGGCGGTCGGGAGCCGGCCGCCCACCGCGAGAAGGGGGCCGGCGAACGTCCGCAGGACGCAGCGGACAAGCCGGGTCGGTCTGCCCCGGGGGGTGAACACGGTCAGCACCACGCTCAGCCACACCGCCACCACGAGCGCGGTACCGGCCAGAGCTTGCACCACGGCTGTCACCATGCCACGTATCCTCCGGCTCTTGACAAGAAAACCCCAGAATCAGTTAGTGCTAGTAGTCGGAATACCACCTTCAGATGAGCGAAACGAGGCTCCGCATGTGGCGGAGCCTCGTTTCCGAATAGCGTTTTCCGAACGCCGATCAGCGCACCGCGGCCGTCCGTAATTCGGTGGTGAGGTCGAGCAGCGTCCCGGGGCCGAGGAGGAGGCGGACCGGCACGTCCACGCCCAGCTCCCGCCGCATCCGCTCGCGGAACCTGGTGGCCAGCACGGAGTCCAGCCCGAGCAGCGTGAGCGGCACGTCGACGCCGATCTCGTGCCCGGGCACCGCCAGGACCTGCGCCGCCAGGTCGGCGATCAGCGCCGCCAGCTCGGTCTCCGGCACGCCGGCCAGGTCAGGGCGCTCCCCGCGCCCGGGGCCGGGCTCGTGGGCGGTCTCGGGCGGGATCGCGGTCGTGGCCGAGCCGGGCCAGAAGCGCCGCCGCTGCCAGGGGTAGTTGGGGAGACGGACGTACCCGCCGCCGGGGTAGACGCGGTCCCAGCGGGGGCGGCAGCCCAGCACGTACGCCTGGCCGAGCGCGGCCGCCAGAGCGGCCGCCTCCTGATCGTCCCGCCGCAGGCAGGACACGACGGCGGCGGCCGCGCCGGCCGCCTCGACCTCGTCCTCCAGCGAGGACTGCAGCACCGGGTGCGGGCTCATCTCGATGAACACCGTGGGACGGTCGCCGGCGAGTGCGGCGCGGGTGGCGTCCGCGAATCGGACGGGCAGCCGCAGGTTCTCGAACCAGTAGCCGGCGTCCAGTTCCGCGCCGTCGACCACCCGGTCCCACGCGCTGGAGTGGATGGGCACGGCGCAGGGGGACGGCCGGATGCCGGACAGCGCGTCCAGCAGCGCCTCGCGTACCGGCTCCACCTGTGGCGCGTGTGAGGCGTAGTCCACGTCCACCTGGCGGCAGAACACGCCGCGGCGGCGCAGCGGCTCGACCACCCGCTCCAGCGCGACGGGATCGCCGGACAGCACCGTGGAGTGGCCGCTGTTGACCACCCCCACGCACACCCGGCCGGCGTGCTCGCCGATGGCCTGGCGGGCCGCCTCCTCCCCGAGCCCCACTGCCCACATGGCGCCCGGGGCGGGCAGCTCACGCAGCAGCCGGCTCCTCCTGGCCACGACGGCGGCGCCGTCGGCCACACTGAGCGCTCCTGCGGTGACGGCCGCGGCGATCTCGCCCATGCTGTGGCCGATGAGCAGGTCGGGGTCGATGCCCCACTCACGCCAGACGGCGGCCAGCGCCACCTGCATCGCCCACAGAGTGGGCTGGATCTGGTCCACGCGCGCCAGCCGCTCCCCGCGCACCAGGACGTCCACGGGCGACCAGCCGAGCTCGGCCTCCACCGCACGGGCGCACTGCCGCAGCCGCCGGGCGAAAGCGGGCTCGGCGGCGAGCAGCTGCCGGCCCATGCCGGCCCACTGGCCGCCCTGGCCGGGGAACACGAACACGACCTTCGGCTCCTTGGTGACGCGGTGCCCGCTCACGAGCCTGGACCGCCCATCGCCCGGCTCGCTCACGAGCCCGGACCGCCCGTCGCCCGGCGAGCTCACGATCGGAGAGCGCCCGCCGTCCTGTGTGCTCGCGCGGAGCTCGCGCAGGCAGCCGGCCAGGGACCGCACGTCCTCGGCGACCGCGGCCAGCCGGTACTCGTGGTGCGTGCGCCTGGCGCCCGCGCTGAAGCAAAGGTCCCCGACGTCGAGTCCGGCGTCGAGCAGGTCGGCGTAGGCGCCGGCGAGCGCGTCGAGCGCCCGCGGGTCCCGCGCCGACAGCGGCAGGACGTAGTGCGATCGGGTCCGCGTGCTCGCCGGGTGCGCCGGCCCGGGCGCCTCGGAGAGCACGAGGTGGATGTTGGCGCCCGACATGCCGAAAGAGCTGACGCCCGCCAGGGCCGGCCCCTCCCGCTCCGGCCAGTCCTGCCCGCGCAGCGCGAGCTCGATGGCCGCGGTCGGCCGCCGCACGACGGCGTGCGGCTCCTCCACGTGCAGGGTCGGCGGTATGGTGCGGTGCCGGAGCGCCAGAGCCGTCTTGAGCAGCCCCGCCAGCCCCGACACGAACTCGGTGTGCCCGATGTTGGACTTGACCGACCCGACCAGGCAGCGCTGCCCGGGATCGCGGCCCTCCCGCATGACCACGTCCAGGGCCGCCAGCTCGGTCGGGTCTCCCACGTGGGTGCCGGGCCCGTGCGCCTCGACGTAGTCGACGTCGCCGGGAGAGACGCCGGCGTCGGCGTACGCGCTGCGCAGCATCGTCTCGTGGCCCTCCAGCCCCGGGGCGACCATCGAGCCGCCGGTGCGGCCGTCATGGGTGGCGGCGCTGCCCAGGATCACCGCGTACGGGCGGTCGCCGTCGGCCACAGCGCGCGACAGCGGCTTGAGTATCACGGCCAGCACACCCTCGCTGCGTACGTACCCGTCGCCTGACACGTCGCCGAACCGGCACCGCCCCGAGCTGGACAGCACCCCGGCGTCGGCGAGCGCGAAATACAGGTCCGGCACGATCTGCAGGTTGGCGCCGCCCACGATGGCCAGGTCGATCTCGCCCGACCACAGCGCCCGGCAGGCCACGTGCACCGCCATCAACGACGTCGCACACGCGGCCTCCACTCCCATGCTGGGGCCGCGCAGGTCGAGCTTGGTAGAGATGCGCCCGGGGAAGATGCCGCTGACGGCGGCCCCAAGCGCGGCGTGCATGTCGTACATGCCCGCGCTGCGCAGGAGGTCCCAGTAGCCCGAGGGCAGCAGGCTCGTGTAGACGCCCGTGGAGCTCCCGGCCAGGCTCCCTGCCGGGATACCCGCGTCGTCCAGCGCCTCCCAGGTGACCTCGAGCAGGATCCGCTGCTGCGGGTCCATCCGCAGGGCCTCGAACGGCGTGACGCCGAAGAAGCGGGAGTCGAACCCCGCGATGTCGTCCAGGTAGCCGCCCGCGCCCTCCAGGACCTCCGGCCGTCGGCCAGGGGTCGCGCCGAGGTCGAACCTCTCCTGAGGGATCGTGCCGATCGCGTCCCGGCCACCGCTGACGATCTGCCACAGGTCCGCCGGGCTCTCCGCGCCTGGCAGCCGGCAGGCGGCGCCCACCATCGCTATGGGATCTCGCTCGCGATTCACATGCATGAGTCCCGTCCCCGTCCGCGCCTTGGTCATCGATGAATTCGGTGACGCCCGGGCGCACTCGTCGATTGGCTCCATGACATGACCTAAGGTCCGGGTCACGCCACGTGGGTGTCAATTAATAGGTGACGAAATACGTGGACAGAGAAAAGCGCTATTCGTCCGCGGGCGCCGGGAAATGGATGACGAGCCCGACCAAAGGCTCATCCGGGGTCACCATCAGAGCCATGCGCAGCGTCCGCAGGCCCAGCCGGGGATGGCGGAAACGGCGGGTGAGGGTACGGTGCTCCAGCACCTCGTGCCTGCGCCACAGGGAGGCGAACAGGGGGCTCAGCCGGTTGAACTCGGCGATCCTCGCCGTCAGCCGCTCGTCGTGCGGCCACCTGGCCAGCTCCGAGCGCCATCGGGCGACGACGTCGCTCGTGACGTCCTCCCAGTCGGGCAGTCGCTCCTTGGCCTTCGGCGAGACCAGCAGCCAGCGCAGCATGTTGCGGTGCTCGGGGTCGTAGCTGCCCCAGTCGTCGTACCATTCGGCGGCGGCAGTGTTCCAGGCGGTCAGGTCGCAGTGGATGTCAGCGGCGTATACCGGATACTCGCTGTCGTCCATCAGCCTGATCAGCGGCCCCATCACGTCGCCCGTCCATTGTTGCCCATCGAGCGGCTGCGGGTTGGTCACCTGACCGTGCACCAGTGTGTGGAGGTAACGGCGCTCGTCCTCGGTGAGGTCGAGCACCCGAGCCAGGCTGTCGAGCACCTGGACGGAGGGGTTGATGTCACGGCCCTGCTCGAGGTAGGTGTACCAGGTCGGGCTCAGGCCGGCGAGCACCGCCACCTCCTCGCGACGCAGCCCCTTCGTACGGCGGCCCACTCCCTCGGGGAGCCCCACGTTCCGCGGCATCACCCGTGCTCGCCTGCTCCGTAAGAACCGCGCGAGCTCCTGACGACTCCAGCTGTCGCCTGACACAAGCGCCCCCCTGGATTCCCCCGGCTGCGCATGCAGATCGGCCAGTTTGTCCCTGAGTCTAGGAGCGTTGACGAATGTTTGTCACGAGACGCTGATTTCGTCAATTTGGCGTTGACATTACGGCACTGTACTCAAAAGATGAATTCTGAAATTTCTCTCTTAAGGATTCACGGAATGAACTGGTATTTCGTCGGGCGGCGTGAACAGCTCGCCGCGATTGGGTCAGTCCTTCGAGCCGCCGATGGCGGTCCCATAATCGTCACCGGTGAGCCTGGCGCCGGGCGTACCCGGCTGGTCGAGCACGTGCTCGAATCGGGTGAGGTGGCCCGCTACGAGACCGTCCTGCTGGGCCCCAGGGACGGCGCCGGCGAGATCGCCGCCCGCGTGCAGGCGGTCCCCCGAGACCGCCCGTTGCTGCTGGTCATGGACGACGCGCAGGCGAGCGACGACGAGAGCCTGCTCGCGCTGCGCGCGGCCGTCGGCCGAAGCCCGCACGCCAGGCTGCTGGTCACCACGGTGTCGGGCCCCGCGGCACGGCGTCCGGATCCGGTGGACTGCCTCCGGTTCGAGCCGGGCGCGCACATCGTCGACGTGCCCCCGTTCACGGCCGATGAGGTGAGCGCTCTGCTGGCCGGGCTGGCCGGCGGGCACGTGCGGCAGGCTACCGCCGATGCCCTGCACGCGGCGACCGGCGGCAATCCCGGCCTGCTGCGCGAGTTCCTGGTCGGGCGCGGGTTGAGCGAGCGCCTGACCCGCGGCGTGGCCGGGTGGGAGTTCCAGTGCGCCACCGAGTGGCCGCCCCCGCCGGATCCGGCCTCGGCCACCCCGCGCCTGGTGAACGCGACGCGGGAGGCGTGGGCGTCCCTGGCCTTCGACCGGGCCTTCGAGCTGTGCAAGGCGGCGGTCTGGTGCGGTGAGGGCCACGCCGTCTCCGTGCCGCTGGCCCACCTGCTGCTCCTGCGCGGCAGGGGGCGCGACAGCATGGCGTTCCTGGACTCGCTGCCGGACGGCGTCGTGCAGAGCACGCCGCACCTGGCGCTCGCCCGCGCCGTCAACCTCACCCGCGGGCCGGGCGGGCCGGCGGGCGCCGCCGAGTTCCTGCTGCGTGCCGCCGTCGCCGCCGGGCCCAGGCCCCGGCCGCTCCTGTTGGCCTACCGGGCGTGGATCCTGGCGCTGACCGGCCGGCCCGCCAAGGACGCCGGCGCGATCGAGCGGCCGGACCGGGAGACCGCCCTGTTCGTGCACGCGGCGCAGGCCATGGCGACCCTCCGGACCCGCCCCGAGGAGGCGGTCTTCCACCTGCGGCGCGCGCTCGCCCTCACCGCCGGGGGAATGGAGGCGGGCCCGCCCTGGCTGCCGCCGCACCTGACGGCCTGCCTGATCGACGCGCTGCTGCTGGCGGGCCGGGCGGGTGAGGCGACGTTGCTGGCGGCCGGCTTCCACAGAGGCGAGCCCGGCTCCGGCTGGGACGTCGCCCTCGCGATGTCGCTGCTGGCCGCCTGACGCCGGGGGATGGGGCGCTGGAGCCGGCGCTCGTCGCGTCAAACCAGGTTCCTGGTCAGTGCCAGGGTCGTGATGTCGTCGGACTGCTCGGCGGTGCCCACGAAACCCCGCACGGCCGTGTCCACCGCCGCGAGCAGGTCCTGCGCGTGCGCCCCCGTCCCGGCCAGCACCTCCTGAAGGCGGGCGGTGCCGTACAGGGAGTGCGCGGCGTTCCTCGCCTCCACAACGCCGTCGGTGTAGGCGAACAACGCGTCGCCAGGGCCGAGCTGCACGTGCCCCAGCGTGTACGAGCTGTCGGCCAGGATGCCGACCGCCGGTCCCGTCGGCGGCAGCAACGTCTGCCGGCCGTCGGCGTGCACGACGATCGGTGGATTGTGCCCCCCGTTGATGTAGAGCAGGTCCCCGGACCACGGGTCGAGCACACCGAAGAACATCGTGGCGAAGTACGCCTGCTTCAGGTGGTTGCGCGCCATGTACCGGTTGGTCCCGACCACCGCTTGAATGAGCGGCCCCGCGCCCAGCGACAGCAGCGGCAGCGCCGTGTCGCCCGTGGCATCGTTCAGGGCCATCGCGGCGTCGTCGCCGACATCCTGGACGATCCCGGTGTGCTCGGCCGTGTGCCGCAGCAAGGTCCTGATCAAGGCCATGAACAGCGCCGCGCCTACGCCCTTGTCGCACACGTCGGCCACCACCAGAGCCAGCTTGCGCCCGTTGACGAGGGTGAACACGTCGTAGAAGTCGCCGGCCACCTGCCGGGCCGGACGGAAGCTGGCCGCGATCTCCCAGCCGTCCAGCATGGGCATCGACTCCGGCAGGAACCCCGCCTGGATATCGCGGGCGATGCGTAGTTCCCGCTCGTACTCCCGCAGGCTGGCCAGGGCCGCCATCTCCTCGACCGTGGTGCTCAGCTGCCACCGCTCCCAGCAGGAGTTCGCCCTGCTGCGCAGCAAGCTGGGCAGGAAGGGGCGGGTCACGAAGTCGAAACCGCCGCGTACGCACTCCTCCAGGGCGGCGAGGTCGTCGTCGGGAAAGGCCACGATGGTGGGCATCCGCCCGTCCACCAGGAACCGCTGGCTCACCAGCGCCATGCGCTGCAGCCCGAGGGCGGCCGAGATCAGCAGCAGATCGGGGTGGGGGTGCTGCAGCACCAGGGCGTCCGGGACGACGTGCTGGACCTCGAAGCCCTCTTGGCGCAGCGCTCCGTCCAATTCGAGCACCGCCGGGGACGCGGGCTTACCCGGTTCGGCGACCACCAGGGCCGTGGGCATTCGAGCCTCCAAGCAATCGCATGATCAGGGTGTTGCGGTTGCGGCCGCCGACGTACTCGTAGTGGAATTCGTCGACCTTGCCCATGGCCAGGAGCAGTCCGTAACCGCCTTCTTCGCGCTGCCCGGGCGGCAGCGCCAGCCGCGGCGCGGGGTCGTAGCAGGTGGGGTCGAACCGCGGCGCGTCGTCCTCGATGCTGACCCGCAGCCGGTCGTGCTCGATCGCGCCGGACAGGTCCACGACCCCCGCTCCTCCGCGGTAGCCGTGCTGGGCGATGTTCGTGGTGATCTCGTCCGTGGCCAGCCGCAGCCAGTAGGCCTGGCGGGAGGTCAGTCCCGCCTCGTCTGCCAGCGCCTCGATGAAATCGGCCACCACGCCCGGCAAGGACGTGTGCTGAGCATCTATCTTGAGCCGTTTCTTGAGCCGCCAGTCGAGCATCACTGCATCACGATGCTGCGGTCGAAGCCGGTGAGCCGGATCGTCTCCGCCACCTCCGGCTTGGTTCCCACCAGGGTGATCTCCGAGCCGTGCGGCAGCTTCTGATGCGCGAACACCAGGCAGCGCACGCCGGCCGACGACATGTACGTCAACTCGTCGAGGAGCAGGACCAGCTTTCCCACCTGCCGCCCTACGGCCTGTGTCACGAGGTCGTTGAGCTGGGGCGCGGTGCTGCCGTCGAGCTCACCGGCCAGCCGGATCGTGGCGGTGTCGCCCTCCACGTTCATCTTCATGTTGAATGCCATGACATGCTTCCCTTCACTAGTGCGTGACCAGGATCGTGACGCTTCTGGGGCCGGCCACCAGGTGTGACTGGTTGGCCAGCGGCGGCTCGGCGTCCGGCTCGAAGGCGTCCATCGGCGGGGCGGCGGCGGTGTCGGCGAACAGATGCCAGGTCTGCCCGCGGGGCGCATCGGGGAGCTCCAGCGTGTGCGGCTCCCAGTGGGCGTTGGCGGCCACGTACACGCAGTCGTCCCCGCCTCCGTCGAACATCGCGGCCAGCACCCGCGAGTGCGCCGACCAGTCCGGCGACCAGGCGCGCACGCCGTGCCAGTGCACCGAGGCAGGTGAGCCGCCCCGCAGCACCGGGTGCGCCCGGCGGAATGCGATGGCGCGCCGGGTGAAGCGGAACAGGTCGGCGTTCTCCTCCAGCAGCCGCCAGTCGAGCCACGTGAGCGGCCCGTCGTGGCAGTAGGCGTTGTTGTTGCCGCGCTGCGTGCGCCCGATCTCGTCGCCGGCCAGCAGCATCGGCACGCCCCGGCTGGCCAGCAGGAGCAGGAGCGCGTTGCGCTGCTGCCGGGCGCGCAGCGCCAGCACCGCCGGGTCGCCGGTGTCGCCTTCCTGCCCGCAGTTCCACGAGTGGTTGCCGTCGTCGCCGTCCCTGTTGCCCTCGCCGTTGGCCTCGTTGTGCTTGTGGTCGTACGAGACCAGGTCCCGCAGGGTGAACCCGTCGTGCGAGGTGACGAAGTTGACCGTGGCGGCAGTGCCGCGGCGGCTGTACATGTCGGGCGAGCCGATCATGCGGGTGGCCAGCTCCCCGGTGACGCCGAGATCGCCTTTGACGAACCTGCGCACCGTGTCGCGGTAGCGGCCGTTCCACTCCGACCACCTGCTGTAGTGCGGGAAGCTGCCCACCTGATAGAGCCCGGCCGCGTCCCAGGCCTCCGCGATCAGCTTGCGGTCGCGCAGCACCGGGTCGTAGGCCAGCGACTCCAGCAGCGGCGGGTTGTGCAGCAACTCACCGTCGGAACCCCGCCCGAGTATGGCCGCCAGGTCGAACCTGAACCCGTCCACGTGGCACTCGGCCGCCCAGTAACGCAGGCAGTCGAGCACGAACCCGCGCACCACCGGGTGGTTGCAGTTGAGCGTGTTGCCGGTGCCGCTGAAGTTGTAGTAGTAGCCGTCGGGCGTGAGCATGTAGTACGTGGCGTTGTCCAGCCCCTTGAAGCTGATCGACGGCCCGCGCTCATCACCCTCTGCCGTGTGGTTGAACACCACGTCGAGCAGCACCTCGATGCCCGCCCGGTGCATCTCCTTGACGAGGTGCTTGAACTCGTCGACCTGCATGTGCTCCCGGCCGGTGACCGCGTAGGACGCCTTCGGTGCGAAAAACCCGATCGGGCTGTATCCCCAGTAATTAGCCCCCGTGAACACGTTGTCGGTCTCGTCGAACTCGAACACCGGCATCAGCTCGACGCAGTTGACCCCTAGCTCCCGCAGGTAGGGAATCTTCTCCACCAGGCCCGCGTACGTGCCGGGCGCCGACACTCCCGAGGACGGATGCCTGGTGAACCCGCGCACGTGCAGCTCGTAGATCACCAGGTCGTCATGTGCCACGTGCGGCGGGCGGTCGTCCTCCCAGTCGAAGTCGTCGAGCGCGACCCGCGAGCGGTGCCGGTACGGTCCGTGGCCGGTCAGCATCCTGGCGTACGGATCGCTGAGCACGACGTCAGGGTCGAAGCGGTGGCCGCGCCACGGCAGGTGGGGTCCGTCCACGCGGTAGCCGTACTCCAAGCCCTCGACGTCGAGGCCGAACACGGTCATCGCGTAGACGCTGCCCACTCGGAACGACTCCGGGAAGGGCAGCTCGGCCATCGGCTCGGGCTCCCCCTCCCGGTAGAGCACCAGCGTCACGGACGTGGCGTGGTTGGAGTAGACAGAGAAGTTGACGCCCCCGGGCACCCGCGTGGCGCCGAACGGCAGCGACCGCCCCGCGCGCACGGGAAACCCGGCGATCCGCTGCGTGGGGTAGGCGTCGATCGGCTCCAGGATGGTCATACAGTCAACGCCTCCACGCCCTCTTCGATCGACTCCACTACGGTGAAGAACCCGAGGAAGCCCGTCGCGTCCATGATCGCCCGCACGTCGGGAGCCAGCCCGGTGAGCGCCAGGCGCACCGTGCTGCGCTGCGCCTGCCGATAGATCAGCAGCAGCACCCGCAGCCCGGCGCTGGACATGTACAGGGTGTGGCTCAGGTCCAGCACGACCTGGCCCTCCTCAGGGAAGAGAGCCTGCAGCTCCTGCTGGACGCGGGGCGCGGTCTCGCTGTCAAGACGGCCGTCCATGCTGATGACGGTGACCCTGCCGCGCAGCTGTTTCCGCAGGTTCATGGTCATGTCATTCCTCCACCGGAGCGAGGTGGGCGCGTACCGTCACTGCCGAGGCGGAGTCGGGCAGCTTGACGGTCATCGCCGCGGCGTCGAACAGCTGGTACGGCGAGCCGTCCACCTCCACCCAGTCCAGGCGCACCCTGCCGGGCGGGAGCGCGTCGGGCGAGACCCGCAGCACCCGGTCGCGGAACCCGTCCGGCCGCGGCTTGAACCACAGCGTCAGCGGCAGCCTGTCGATCAGGAGCCGCTGGTAGACGGTCGCCAGGAAGCACAGCTCGGCCGCGTGGCACATGCTCATGGAGTGGCTGCCCTTGAACCGCTCGTTGCCGAGCAGGTACGGGTAGCCGTTGGCGAGCACGTTGAAGTACACGCCGCCCTCGTCGTGGTCGAGGAAGAAGGCGCTGTAGAAGGCGGCCGACTCCCGCGCCCTGCGCAGGAACCCCTCCTCGCCGCTCAGTCCGGCCAGGATCTGGTAGGCGAGGATCGCCTGCTCCTGCTGCCACCAGGCCTTCCTGTCGTGCCAGACGAACCGGTGCACGTGCTGGCCCGGCGCGAGCCGGCGCTCGACGACGTCGTACCAGCCGCCGCGCTGCGGGTCGCTGCCGAGGGCCGGCATCTTCTCGCCGATCTCGGTGGCCAGCGTCCGGTAGCGGTCCTTGGGCCGGATCGACATCATCCGCATGAGGTTCCAGGCGATCTTGAGGTTGTGCCCCACCACCGCCCGGTCCTGCTGCCAGTGCCAGGTGGTGTCCGGCGTCCAGTCGGCGTGGAAACGCTCCTGCACGTAGGGGCTGTCCTTCCTGGGCATGTGCTCGACGATGAGATCGAACGTCTCCTCGAGCATGTCGGCGTGCCGGTCCTCGCCGGTGGCCAGGAGCAGGTTGATGAGGTAGGCGGGCGCGTGGTCGCCGACGGAGTTCCAGTTCTTCCTCGACCGGTTCGGGCCCAGCGACTCGTGATGCGGGTTGAGCAGGATCGGGTCGATGTGCGAGAAATACCCGCCCTTGTCGGGGTCGTGGAAGAACTTGGCGAACAGCCGCAGCGTGCCGTCGATGTCGGCGGCGATGCGCGGGTCGCCGGTCAGCCGGTAGAGCTGCGTGGGGCCGGCCAGGGCGTAGATCTGCTCGTACATCGGGATGGCGTCGTAGTCGTCGCCGAACTCCGAGGTGAACAGCTTGCGCTCGGTCCCGTCGCGCACGTCGATGCCGTGGTACCAGTACACGACGTCCTCGTCGCGGTCCACGAAGCGCATGTGCTCGCGCAGGTAGGCGGTGCCCTGCTCGGCCACCTCCAGGAAGTCCTCCTCGCCGGTGAGCATGTACGCCGAGGACATGCCGTACACCAGCCGGGAGATCGTGTCGGTCTCCTGCACATACCCGTCGGCCTTGTCGCCGCCCAGCCGCAGCATCGTCCGGTAGGCCGAGTAGTCGATCGGCCCGTCGGCCCCGAACTGGGCCTTGCGGTAGAACCGGCCCAGCTCGCGAATCTGCTTGACCCACCAGTCGGGCTGCTCGAAGGCGTATTGTCCCGGCTGCCTGCCGAGGAAGGTTAGCGCCTTGGCCTCGATCGTGTGGGAGCCGTTCTCGTAGTAGAAGATCCCCTTGACGAACACGTAGGTGCCCGGCGTGAGCAGCTGCTCCAGGTGTGCCGAGGCGTCCACGTACGGCTCGGCCAGGTTGCGCACGAACTCGGCCGAGGTGGTGCCGGTGAGGCGCACCCGCATCGGCCGCCCGTCGTTGGTACGCAGCCTGATCTCGCCGTGGTCGAAACCGGTGACGTAGCCGGCCACCAGGTCGGAGAAGGTGAAGTCGGGCCGGTAGGCCGTCTCGGCGGTCCCATCGGCCGCCACCAGATCGATGATCATGCGGGCGAAGGCGGCGCAGTGCTCGGCGGTGCGGCCGGTCACCAGGTCGCGGTCCACCACCACGTCCTGGTCGGTGTAGACGGCGCCCATGTTCCGCACGTCCGCGACCAGGTTGTTGTGGCAGGTCACGCGCCGGCCCTCGACCGCGCCGGCGATGGGCGCGGCCAGCCAGAGCCCGTGGCAGATGATCCCCTTGATGATCCGGCGGTCGTCGAAGGCGTCCTTCAGCAGCCGGACCGCGGGGGCGAGCTCGTGGACGTCCTCGCTGTAGCGCAACCGGTCCGACACCATCCCGGACGGCACGATCAGCACGTCGATCTCGCTCAGATCGGCGCGCTCCAGGTCGCCCGTCACGGTGAACGGCATCTTGTACTCGTGGCCGTGGAAGGTCAGCGAGTCCTGGCCCCACAACCGGGTGAGGAACTGGACTCGCGCCCCCTCCTCGGCGAAGCGCCGCTGGTAATAGTGCAACTCCTGCTCGACGAAGTCGCTCTCCATCAGGATCGCGACAGTGCGCCCGGCCAGTCGCTTCTCACGCACGATGTACCTCTCAGGTGGTAATCAGATCAACGAGGAACGGCCCCGGCGCCGCCAGCATCCGCTGGACCGCGGCCTCCACCTGGGCGGGCTTGCTCACCCTGACGCCGGGGACTCCCAGGCTCGCGGCCAGCCGCACGAAGTCGATCTCGGGGTGGGACAGGTCGAAGCCCTCGGGATGGGGGTGCGAGACGATGCCCCGCTCGCGCCAGTACTGCTCGAGGTTGTCGTCGAGCAACTGGTAGCGGCGGTTGTCACAGATCACGAACCGGGCGGCGACGCCGTACCTGACGGCGGTCCACAGGGCCTGGATGGTGTACATGCTGCCGCCGTCGCCGGTGAAGGCCACCACTTCGGCCTCGGGACGCGCCAGCTTGATCCCGATCGCGCCGGGAATGCCGACGCCCAGCGAGCCGCCCCTGGTCTGGAAGTAGGTGCCGGGGCGGCTCGGCGGCAGCTGCCTGAGCAGGGCGGGGGAGCCGGTTAACGCCTCGTCGAAGATCACCAGCTCGTCCGGGGCCCGGGCCGCCAGCTCGGCCGCGAACACGTCCATCAACGTCTCGCCGTACGGCTCGGCGGGCTCGCGGGCGGGCCCGGGGCGCGCCGGGCCGAGCAGGCCGGCCAGCGCCGCGAGGGTCGGCTTGGGGTCGGCGACGAGCGCGACGTCGACGGGGAAGTTCTTGGCGATCTCGTAGTCGTCCAGGTCGACGTGGACGATCGCGACCCCCTCCTGGAAGGGGCTGGTCAGCAGCGGGAACACCTCGGGGAAGAGGTACGTCCCTACCACGAGCACGGCGTCGGCCCCGGCCACCGCGGCGGCGCTGTGCTCGCCGAACATGTGCCCCAGGTCACCCCGGTAGAGCGGGTGCGTGGTGTCGATGTTCAGCTCCGAGGAGTTCACCGTCCACACCGGGGCGCCGAGCGCCTCGGCCGTCCTGGCCAGCTCCTCCTGGGCGCCGGACACCGCCACCCCGTCGCCGGCCAGCACCACCGGCCGGCGGGCGCCACGCAGCGCGGCCGCGGCCCGCTCCAGCTCCCCGGCGACCGGCAGCGTGGCCCGGCTGGGGATCGTGCTGGGCACGGCGGGCTCGTCGGTGTCCTCGTCGAGCACGTCCATCGGCAGGGCCACGAAGACCGGCCCGCGCGGCGGCGTCATCGCGGTCTTGATCGCGCGACGCAGCACCCGGAGCACCGAGCCCGGATGCGTCACCCTCATGGCCTGCTTGGTGACCGGGCGGGCCATCGCCACCAGGTCCACCGCCATCTGGCCGTCCAGCGCCTCGTACCGCACGCCGGCCTCGCCGGCGATCACCACCAGCGGCGAGTGGCCGCGCTTGGCCTGGTAGAGCAGGCCGACGCCGTTGCCGAGGCCGACCCCGCTGTGCAGCTGGACCAGCGCCGGGCCACCGGTGGCCCGCGCGTAGCCGTCGGCGATGCCGACCGCCGCGGACTCCTGCAGGGCCAGCACATACCTGAAGCCCGGCGTCTCCTCCAGCACGTCCAGGAAGCCCTGCTCCACCGTGCCCGGGTTGCCGACCATCAGCGTGAGGCCGTCGGCCGCGAACTGCTCGAAGATCGCCTTCTTGGCGGGACGGGCGGCCATGGGTCACCAGCCGTAGCGGCGCAGGCCGGACTCGAGCACCTCGACCAGCTTCTCGCCGGACAGGTAGGAGTCCGGGGTCGACCGGCCGGTCACGAAGGGATAGTCCACGATCACCGACGTCTCCTTGCCCACGTTGCCGTGGTAGCGGCCGTCGGGAGCGGTGGCGTCGCGCAGGATGTACTCCAGCGGATACGGCGGCGGCCCCATGTTGAAGTCGACGCCCAGGAAGCCGGTGCCGTCCTTGTAGTCGTACTCCTTGCAGTGGCCCGTCACGTGCTTACCCCGCAGGATGCTCGTGCGGTCCTCCCAGTCGCGGGCGAAGGCCAGGCAGGCGATGCCGTAACACTCGGCGAGCACCGGCTTGCCGGCCCGCACGAAGGCGAGGATCAGGTCGTGCACCCGCCCGTTGTTGGCCAGGTCCACGATCGGGCCGCTGCCGCCCACGATGACCAGCGCGTCGTACTGCTCGACGTCCCGGTCCAGCCGGCCGAGCTCCCGGTAGTAGCCCTCGACCTTCCTGAGATATCCGTCCTCGCTGTTGTAGGGCCGCTCGGGAATCCAGTCGGCCAGGCTGAGCGGCGCGTCCAACCGGTCCGACTCGTCCAGCTGTCTGGCCGCCACGGCCACTTCGGGCGTGGTCACCGAGCGGCCCAGCGGCGGGTCGATGTACCCCGGGTCGAGGCTGGGGGGCAGCGCCCGCGCCCGCTTGCCGGTGGGGGTGGCGAACACGCTCCGGTAGCCCTGCCGATCGAAGGCGGCCAGCGGGCCGACGAGTTCCTCTCCCCAATATCCGTACTCGGAGAGAATAATAAGAATGGTGCGCGTCATGCGTTAATTGGAGCAATAGGCGAGATTCGCGGACAAGGCCGGCCTGCCTATTCCGTCAAGTCAATGAAATTCACCCGCACTTCGTCAGGTGTCGGGGCACGGTCCCGGAAATGGCGGCAGAATGGTCGGCAGCCGATTCTGGAGGCTTGTGATGCCCGAGCAGCACCGGCCCGTTCTGCTGGCCGTCGACGACGACGACCACGTGCTCCGCGCGGTGCGGCGCGATCTGTCGCGCGCCTACCAGGAGCGCTACCGGGTGCTCGCGTCGAGGTCGCCGATCGAGGCCCTGCGCGTCCTCGACGCGCTGCGCGAGCGCGGCGAGGAGGCCGCGCTGATCCTGTCCGACCAGCGGATGCCCGAGATGACCGGGATCGAGTTCCTGGTGGAGGCCGGCCGGCGCTTCCCCGCGGCCCGCCGCGTACTGCTGACCGCCTACGCCGACACCAGTGTCGCCATCTCGGCGATCAACGAGGTGCGGCTCGACCACTACCTGGTCAAGCCGTGGGAGCCGCCGGAGGAGCGGCTCTATCCCGTGCTCGACGACCTGCTGTCGGACTGGGAGTCCGCCTACGAGCCGCCGTACCAGGGCATCCGGCTGGTCGGCCACCGCTTCGCACCGGCCACGCACCGGCTGCGCGACCTGCTCACCCGCTACCGGCTGCCGTTCAGGTTCGAGGAGGGGACGCCGGGCGACGCCTCGCTGCCCGAGGTGGTGCTGCCCGACGGGCGACGCCTGGCCCGCCCGGGGCACGGTGACGTGGTGGAGGCGCTCGGCCTGGCCATGGAGCTCAGCCACCCGCATTACGACGTGGCGATCGTCGGCGGAGGCCCGACGGGGCTGGCCGCGTCGGTCTACGCCTCTTCCGAGGGCATGACGACGTTGCTGATCGAGGCGTACGTGCCGGGCGGCCAGGCCGGCACGTCCAGCAGAATCGAAAACTACCTGGGCTTCCCCTCCGGCATCTCCGGCGTCGACCTGACCAGCCGCGCGATGGCCCAGGCACGCAGGTTCGGCGTGGACGTGCTCGCGCCCGTCGAGGCCGAGCGGCTGAGCCGGGACGGGCGGGCCTGCGTGCTGCGCCTGTCCGACGGCAAGGAGATCACCGCAGCCACCGTGCTGCTGTCCACCGGGCTCTCCTACCGCAGCCTCGACGCCGAGGGCGCGAGCCGCTTCGAAGGGGCGGGCATCTACTACGGCGCGGCGCTGACGGAGACCGAGTCCTGCGCCGGGCGGCACGTGTGGATCGTCGGCGGCGCCAACTCCGCGGGCCAGGCGGCACTGCACTTCGCCCGCCACGCCAGCCACGTCACCATGGTGGTGCGCGCCGGCAGCCTGGACAGCGGCATGTCCGCCTACCTCGTGGACGAGATCGCCGCGAACGGCGACATCACGGTCATGACCACCACCCGCGTGGTCGCGGCCGACGGCTCGGACCGGCTGAAGCGCATCACGCTGTGCGACACCGCGACGGGGAGGCTGACCACGCACGACGCCGAGCACGTCTTCGTCTTCATCGGCGCCCGCCCGCGCACCGAGTGGCTGGACGGCCTGGTGCGCAGGGACAGTCGCGGGTTTCTGCTGACCGGCCCGGACCTCGGTCCGGCCACCGAGCTACCCGCCTGGGACCTGCCGCGGCCGCCGCTGCTGCTGGAGACGAGCGTGCCCGGCGTGTTCGCGGCCGGAGACGCGCGCGCCGGCTCGATCAAGCGGCTGGCGTCGGGCGTCGGTGAGGGCGCGATGGCGGTGTCGATGATCCATCGCTATCACTCGGAGAGCTGAGACAGCGGGAGCCGGACCACGAAACGCGTGTCGCCGGGCCGCGAAGTCACCTCCATCGAGCCGCCGTGCCGCTGCGCCACGATGTCCATGCTGACGTGCAGCCCGAGGCCGGTTCCCTTGCCCAGGTCCTTGGTGGTGAAGAAGGGCTGGAACACCATCGGCAGCACGTCGGCGGGGATGCCGGGGCCGCTGTCGCGGAACTCCACCACGGCGTGGTCGCCCTCGCGCCTGGTGCTGATCGTCAGCTCGCCCTCGCCGCCCATGGCGTCCACGGCGTTGTCGATGAGGTTGGTCCAGACCTGGTTGAGCTCGCTGGGGAAGGCCCGGAGGTCGGGCAGGCCACCGTACTCGCGGCGCACGCGGACGTTGCGCAGCTTGGGCGCCATGAGGGCGAGCGTGGCCTCCAGCCCCTCGCGGAGGTCGGCCTCCCGCTCGGGAGCGCGGTCCAGGTTGGTATAGGAGGAGGTGCGCCGTACCAGCTCCACCACTCGCTCGGACGCCTCGGCGGCGTCGCCGGCGAGCGTCGCCGCCCGCAGCGCCGGCGCCAGGTACGCCAGCGCCGTGATCAGGACGCCGGGCCGCATCCCCGCGGCCAGCTCGTCGAGCGCGGCGCGGTCCACGCCGTGCTCGGCCAGGTCGTCGCAGAGCTCGGCGAGCTCGCCGAGGCCGCGTTCGCGTAGCCAGTCCGCGACGTCGTCGGCCGCTTCCGCCTCGGCCAGAGGGTCCCGCCCGCGCCTGGCCGGCGGGCCGAGACGGACGTCCTCGCTTCGCGGATCCGGCTCTGCCGGGTCGAGCCGCTCCTGGATCCGCTCCAGGAGCAGCAGTTCGGAGTGCTCGGCGGTGCGGCCCCACTCGACCGCGGCCGCGGCCAGCCGGGGCGCGAGGCCGCGTAGCTCACGCGTGGCCCGCACCGCTGCCGCGGCGGGGTTGTTCAGCTCGTGGGCCAGGCCCGCCGCCAGCATGCCCAGCCCCTCCAGCATGCGGCTGCGGCCGGCCTGACGCTCCATGGCGTTGATGCGCCCGGCCAGCACGGGCAGCAACATCCGGCACACCTGCGGGCAGCGCTCCAGCATGTCGAAGAACGCGCTCTTGTCGTAGACCACCACCCGCGCACCGGAGCTCGGCCCCACGGCCAGCGCGGTTGCCAGGTACTCGTCACTGGTGAGCAGTGGTAGCTCGCCGATGAACTGGTGCTCCAGCGTGTCGCCGACGTGCCGGGCGAGCACCTGCTCGCGGCCGCCGACCAGCTTGGAGACCACGATCTCGCCGTCCAGCAGGACGAAGAAGGCGTCCGCCGGCGCGCCCTCGACGAAGAGCACCTCCCCGTCGGAGAGGTCCTTGACCGTCCCCGTGCGCGCGAGCCAGTCGAGCTGCTCCCTGGACAACCCGGCGAACAGCTCGACGCCGGCGAGCCGGTCAGTCAGCCATGCGGGCGCAGGCACAGTTCCTCCTCCTGCCCGGCCAGGCCGCGCAGCTGCCGGTAGCCGTGGGCCACTGACACCAGCGTGACGTGGTGATGCCAGCCCTGATAGGAGCGGCCTTCGAAGTGCTGCAGGCCCGACTCGGCGGCGACCGCGTTCATGACGGCCGCCGCCCTGTTGCGCATCCTGACCAGCCCGGCCAGGTCCGGGACCCGGTTGCGCCCCAGGTCGGTGAGCCACATCGTCCGTGCCGGAGCTCGGCCCGATCGGGGACGCCAGTTCTGGCCCGGCCCGTGCGGGCGCGGGCCCACCTGCGCCGGCACCACGTGCAGTCGCGGCCTGGCCGGCTCCGGCACCGGGCGCGCGGGCAGGCCGGGCCCGGCGGCCGGCATGGTTCCGGGCGAGACCCGTACGAGATAGGGCAGTCCGCGCTCGGCGAGCCCGGCGAGCAGGAACTCCACGCCGGGCATCGCCCTGCCGTCCACCACGACGGGCGCGGGCGGCAGCCCCCAATCGAGCACCATCTCGTCGATGGCCTGGAGCAGGTGGCGCCAGTGCGGCCTGCTGCGCTCGTGCTCGGGCAGACGGGTCCGGCTACGCAGGCCGGCGTCGTCGTCCCACGAGCGGGGGAGCAGCAGCCGCCAATTCACGGGGCAGCCGCCCTCGTCTCCCACCATAACGACGGCCAGGCCGAGCTGGCAGTTCATGAGCCGCCCCGCCGAGGGGACGAACTGTCGCGCCACGCCCACCGACTTGGAGCCGTTCTTCGGGAACACCACCTCTTCCAGCACCCAGGCCTTCGGGCGGATGGCCTCGACGAGGAACTGGGCCAGGCGCTGCCGCACCGGTGCCCAGTCCCAGGGACTCTGGTTGATGAACTGTTGCAGGCACTGGTCGACAGGTTCCCCCACCACCTCGGTGGAGATCCGGCGAATCGACTTGCGGCCGGGGACCGAGATCAGTCCCTGGACGTAGACCTCGCCCCATCTGCGCTGGTCGGAGCGGAGGAAGGATGAGAATAGATCCTCGCAGAAAGGAGAGAGCCAAATCTCCCGTGTATCCAAATCCGAGTAGATGGCCATAGGACCAACCCCTATAAAATCCGAACGTCCCCCTTTCTTTCATTATGGAAATACGCCGGACGAGATGACAGGAGCGGTTTGTGCTGGCACTCTCAGTTCTATTTATGAGGACGGGCCGGCCGCGCCCGCGACGAAGTCGGCCGCACGCTCGCCGATCATCACGACCGTGGTGTGCGGATGCGCGCTGACCAGCGAGGGCATGACCGAGGCGTCGGCCACGCGCAGCCCCTCGACGCCGCGCACGCGCAGCATGGGGTCGACCACGGCCGCGTCGTCCGTGCCCATCCGGCAGGAGCCGGCGAAGTGGTAGTACGACCCGGTGTTGGCCTTCACCCAGGCGCGCAGCTCGTCGCGGGTGGTCACGTCGGGCCCCGGCGCCACCTCGGAGAGCCCCCAGCCGTCGGCGAACGCCTTGGTGCGGTAGACCTCCCTGGCGATCTCCACGACCGTGACCGTGCGCTCCAGGTCGTACGGGTCGCCGAAGTAGTTGGCGTTGATCCTCGGATAGGCGGTGGGGTCGGTCCCGGCCAGCCGTACCCATCCTCGCGAGACCGGTCCCATCAGGCCGGACAGGCTCAGGATCACGTGCGGGTCCACCAGCTCCCGCACCGGCGCGACCGGCTGGCCGGTCTGCACGCGGCGGATGACGTTGGCGAAGAACTTCTCGCCGAACGGCGCCCGGTGCACCAGCGCGATCTCCAGGTCAGGCACCTGCAGCCCCTCCTCCGACCCGCAGAACAACGCGACCTCGGTCACCTGGCCGCGCGGGTCGTCGCCGGGCTTGGCCATGTAGCCGATCGGCCCGATGACCAGAGGGTGGTCGTGGAAGTTGGCCCCGACGCCGGGCAGGTCGGCCACGACCGGGATGCCCAGGCCGGTCAGGTCGCCGGCCGGCCCCAGACCGGACAGCAGCAGCAGCTTGGGTGATTGGATCGCACCCGCGCACACCACGACCTCGGCCTCGGCCCGCGCCGTGCGCGTGGCGCCGTCGCGCACGTACTCCACGCCGACACAGCGCGTCCCCTCGAACAGCAGCCGGGCGGCCATGGCGGCGGTCAGCACGGTGAGGTTCGGCCGGCCGAGCGCGGGATCGAGATAGGCCTCGCGGGCGCCCCAGCGCCGCCCCTCCTTGATGTTCACGTGATGCCAGCCGGCGCCGGACAGGCCCGCGTTGAAGTCGTCCAGCCGCGGGTAACCAAGTTCGGCGCAGGCCTCGATGAACGTCTGCGAGACCGGGTTGCCCGTCTCGGCCGCGTCGGCCACGGTCATCGGGCCGCCCCTGCCGGCCAGCGGGTTGTGCCCGTCCCGCTGGTCTTCCAGTCGTTGCAGGTAGGGCAGCACGTCGTCGAAGGACCAGCCGGGACAGCCCCGGCGGGCCCAGCCGTCGTAGTCCTGCGGGCGGCCCCTGGTGTGCATCATGTGGTAGATGTTCGAGGTGCCGCCCAGGCCCCGGCCGGCGGCCGAGTAGACGCGTGTGCCGTCCAGGCCCGGCTGCGGCTCGCTCATGTACGCCCAGTCCAGGTCGGTCAGCAGGACCTCGTTCCACCGCCACGGCGTCGTGACCGCGTCGGTGACGGGCGCGTCGCCGGCCTCCAGAAGGAGCACGGAGGCGCCGGGATCCTCGCTGAGCCGGGCCGCGAGCACTGATCCGGCCGCGCCTGCGCCGATGACGATGTACCTGTAGCTGTCTGCCACGGTGGGCTCCTTCATGTGAGCAGGTCGGCCGCCCGCTCCCCGATCATGATGCTGGCGGCGGCGGTGTTGCCTGCGGGGATGGACGGCATGATCGAGGCGTCGGCCACGCGCAGCCGGTCGATGCCGTGCACGCACAGCGCTGGATCGACCACGGCCAGCGGGTCGCGCCCCATCCGGCAGGTGCCCACCGGGTGCCACACGGTGGTCGCGGTGGAGCGGACGTAGGAGGCCAGGTCGGCCGCGCGTCCCGGCGCGCTCTCGTGGTCGTGGAAGGAGCCCAGCGCGCCGGTGTGCGCCAGCTCCCTGCACAGCTCGATCCCGCGTACCAGCGCCGCGAGATCGGCCTGCTCCTCCAGGTAGCGGGGGTCGACGAGGGGCGGGTCCGCCGGGTCGGGCGAGCGCAGGGCCAGCGTTCCCCTGCTGCGCGGCCGGGCGAGCACCGGGGCGAAGGTGAAGACCGGGCCGTCCACGCGGTACTCGTCGGCCACGAACTGCACCGGCCCGAACAGCAGTTGCAGGTCGGTGTCGTCCGGCGGGAACATCCCCACCTCGGCCAGGAGCTCCGGCAGCGGCAGCTCGGACCGCGCGCGGTAGGCCACGCCGAGGATGACGTGGTCGTGCAGGTTGGCGCCGACGCCGGGCAGGTCGGCGACGACCGGGATCCCGTGCTCGCGGAGGGCCGCGGCCGGGCCGATCCCGGACAGGTGCAGCAGCTTGGGCGTCGCCAGCGCGCCGCAGGAGACGATCACCTCGGTGCTCGCCTCGGTGCGGTGGACGGCGCCGTCGCGCACGTACTCGACGCCCGTCGCCGTCGTGCCGTCCATCAGCACGCGGGTGGCCGTCGCGCCGGTCACGACGGTGAGGCGGGGGTGGCCGCGCAGCGGTTCGAGGTACGCGGACGCCGTGCTCGACCGCTGGGCGTCCTTGGTCCGGAAGGACTGGTAGGCGAACGTGCCCTCTTGCGCGGCGCCGTTGTAGTCCCAGTCCTCGCCACCGGGGAAGCCCAGCTCGCGGGCCGCCTCGAGGAAGGCGCGCGACACCTCCGACATCGCCGACAGGCGGGCGACCTTGAGCGGACCGTCCGCCCCGTGGTACGGCCCGGCGCCGTCCTCGTAGTCCTCGGCCCGCTTGAAGCAGGGAAGCACCTGGTCGTAAGCCCAGCCCTCGTTGCCTGCGGCGGCCCAGCCGTCGTAGTCGCGGCGGTTGCCCCGGACGTACAGCATGGCGTTGACCGAACTGCCGCCGCCCAGCACCTTGCCCTGCGGCAGCGGGATCGTCCGCCCGTTCAGCCCGGCCTGCGGGACCGTGACGTGCGGCCAGGTGACGGCCGGGTCCTGCCACAGCGAGGCCATGCCCGGGATGCCGGTCTGGCGGATGGCCGGCAGATCGGCCTCGCCGCCGGCCTCCAGCAGGAGCACGCGTGCCGTGGTGCGCTCGACCAGCCGGGCGGCGACCACCGCGCCGGCCGCGCCGCCGCCCACGACGACGTAGTCGTGGCCGGACATCAGCGGCTCTCCGGTCCGATGACCCAGTGCTCGGTGACGACCATCCGGTGCAGGTACCGCGCCTCGGCCAGCGTCTCCATGTCGGCCTTGACCTTGGCGAACTCCGGCGAGGCGAGCGCCGCGGCCAACGCGTCCCGGTCGTCGAACCACAGCAGGTGGGCGGCGTCGAGCACGGCCTCCCCGATGGCGTAGGCGCCGTCCTTGACGTGGCACTGGAGGTAACGGCGCAGGCCCGGCACCCGCGCGACCAGCTCGGCGTGGGCGCCGAGGCTGGCGCTGCGGAAGTCCGGCAGCGGCAGCCCTTCCTTCCGCTTGGCCAGCACGATGAGCTTCACGCCCTCCGGAGGGGCGAGCTCGGGCCCGGCGACCAGCTCGTGCGCGTCCGTGTCGAGCACGACCGTGCGCCAGAACGCCGCCCAGCGCGGCTCGTCCATCCGGGCGCCCTCCAGGAACTCGGGCGTCTGCAGCGACTCCAGCTGCTCCTTCTCGTCGCGCAGCCAGATCTCCGCGACGCCGCTCCACAGCGGCTCGCCCTCGTCGGGCCAGAACGGGATCCTGGTGTCGATGAGGTACTTCCTGATCTGCGGGATCTTGCCGGCGTACCTGACGGCGTGCACGTTCAGCCAGTACTGCTGGAATTCCTCCTCCGTCATTCCCGGCTTGGGCGCGGCGAAGATGAGTTGATGGATCACGGTGTTCTCCTCCGTCACTCGGTGTGTACGACGCTAGGAGCGCGGGTCCGCGGCGAGAAGGGAGCGCCGCGGCGTCGCGGTGACAAAGTCAAGTAAGGCGCGGCACTTGGCCAGGTGCCCTACGGAAGGGCGACCGACTGCGCGTGCCGGAAGACCTCGCGCGGGTCGTAGGCGGCCTTGACCTGCTGGAGCCGGGGGTAGTTGCCCTTGTAGTACAGCGTGTGCCAGGGCACGCCCGACCGGTTGAACGCGGGGTCGGTGATATCCGGGTCCGGATTGTTGACATAGCAGCCGTCGGCCTGGTCGCTGGGCACCGGGTAGCCGCCGGTGGCCGACCATACCGAGGCATACAGGTCGCGGAGCCAGCCGATGTTGGCGGCGTCGGCGGCCGGGTCCTGCCACTGGGTCTCGAACAGCGTCCAGAACGCGGCCTCGCGGTGCGCGAGCGCGGTCCTGGCGGGTGGGACGGCGTTGATCGCGCCGCCGCTGAACCCGGCCAGCGTCACCGCGGCGGCCGGGTTGGCGAAGTCCGTGCGGGTGAGCGCGTCGTACATCGCGCCCGCCTGCTCGGCCGTGTACGAGCGTTGTAGATATGCCGACTTGGACGAGCCGCGCAACGTCGGGTTGACGAAGGACGGGATGCTGGCCGCGATCAGTTTGACCGCGCGCAGCCACGGGAGCTTCTGGGGTGGCTGGGCCGCCACGGCCGCGTCGACGCCGAGTCCGGCGGTCAGGGCGCGGAGGTAGTCGTCGAGGAGCCGGCTCGCGCCGGAAGCGGTGGCGTCCACTTGGGTCAGCAGGAAGACGTTCCCACTGGAGCGGTGCGCCAGCGAGGCGACGCCGGACAGGATCCTGGCCGCCGACGTGGGGGCCGCATGCTGCTCGTACCAGGCGCCCCAGTTGGTGACGAGCGTGGCGAACTTCGCCCGGTCCAGCGTGCTCCACGGGATGCCGACGGCGCTGAGCAGCACGTCCTTGGGCGGGTTGACGAGCAGGCGGCCCGGGTCGGCGCCGCTCGTGCCCGGGGTGCGGAACCAGAACCGGGTGACGACGCCGAAGTTGCCGCCGCCACCGCCGGCGCAGGCCCACCACAGGTCGTGGTGGGGGTCGGCCGGGTCCCTCGAGGCGACCACGGCCCGCGCCCTGCCCGCGCGGTCCACGACCACGACCTCGACCGCCGCCAGATGGTCGATCACGGCCCCGAACTGCCTGGACAGGAAGCCGTACCCGCCGCCGGTGGCGTGGCCGCCGATGCCGACCGTCGGGCACATGCCCCCGGGGATGGTCACGCCCCACTTCTTGTACAGCGTGTCGTAGACGCCTGACAGCCGGGCGCCGCCCTCGACCGTGAACGCGTTGCGCTGCGTGTCGAAGTACACCTCGTCCAGCCCGGACAGGTCGATGACGACGTCCACGTCGGCGTTGAAGACGAACGGGGCCAGGCAGTGGCCGCCGGAGACCACCGAGATCCGCCTGCCCGCGTCCACCGCCTCCTGGACCGCGGCGACGACCTGGACGGTCGAGCTGACCACCCGGACGTAGTCGGGGGAGCCGACCCAGCGTTGGTTGTAGCCGACGGTCAGCTCCTGGTAGCGGGGGTCGCCGGGGTAGACGGTGACGGGCCCGGTGATCGACGCAGCGGCACGCGCGGGTGAGGCCGGCGCCGCCGCCACGCCCGCGACGAGCGCGGCGCCGCCCAGTAATCCTCGCCTTGACGGACCGTTCATGATCGCTCCCTCCCTAGGATTCGACGAGGCCCTGGCCCAGGTAGCCCCCAGAGCCGGGTGCTCCGGGCAGCGCGTAGTAGAAGCCGCCGCCCTCCGGCCGGGTGAACGCCTCCATCGGCTCGCCCTTCAGCCGCTCCTGGGCCTGCAGGAAGTTGGCCAGCCTGCGCTGGTAGCTGACGAACACCAGCCCCTGGTCGAGCAGGGCGTCGGCGTCGAGCCCGCGCGCGTAGTTGAAGCCCTTGCGCAGCATGCCCTTGTCTGGTCCGGCGGTGCGCGGGTTGGCCAGCCGGATGTGGGAGTCGAGCGGGGTGCGCTCGCCGTCGGGGTCCTCGGCGTACCTCGGCACGTCGGTCTCCTTCTCGCCGTCCAGCGGCGCGCCCGAGAGCTTGCGCCGTCCCATGACCCGTTCCTGGGCGTCGAGCGAGGTGCGGTCCCATTGCTCCACGAGGAGCCTGATCAGCCGGACGGCGACGTACGTGCCGCCCACGGCCCACTCCGGCTCGCCGTCGCCGGCACTCACCCACACCACCTGGTCCATCAGCGCCGGGTTGGCCGCGTCGGGGTTGCCCGTGCCGTCCTTGAAGCCGAGCAGGTTGCGGTTGCCCGTGGCGCCGGCCGTGGCGACCGGGTCCGGCCGCGCGAATCCGTCCTGTGACCAGGCGGGCCCGAGCGACCCGCCGGCCGCACGCGTGAGCCGGCGCAGCGCGTGCACGCACACGTCCGGGTGGTCGGCCTGGATCAGCACCAGCAGGTCCCCGTGGGTACGGGCGGGATCGAGCCGGTCGTTGGCCAGCACGCTCATCGGCACCAGCTCGGCGGGCCTGCGATCGGCGAGACCGTACCGGTCGTCGAACAGGGAAGCGCCGACGCTGAGCGTGACCAGCACCGGCTGCCTGCCCTGCCCGAGCAGGATCGCGCTGTCGGCAGGCGGTTGCCCGGAAGGGACGGGCTGGGGCTCGCGACCGGCCATCAGCGCGTCCATCTCGGCCGACAGCCTGCGTAGCGTGCCGGCCAGCGCGCGGCGGTCGCGGTCGCGGCAGTGGAAGGCGGCCACCAGGCAGGCCAGGGCCGGTCCGGTGAGGATCCCCGGCTGGTGCGCCGCCTTGAACGAGGCCGGCGCGACCTGGCCGTTCCCGGACGCGAGCAGGGCGTTGCCGTGCCGGGGCGAGTCGCTGTTCGTGGCCGCCACCAGTCCCGCGCCGCCGGCGGCGCCTGCGGCCAGCCCCGCCCCCACACCCAGGAACGACCGCCGCGAAGGCCCGCGCCCCAACTCGTCGCTCGCCCCTTCCCTATGGTTCCGAGGAGACATGTCGCATCCACTCCAGGTGATCGTCAGAACACCCTCATGGTGTCCCGGCCCCGGCGCGGACGGCGATGAAAAGAGCTGGACCCCGTTACCTCCGAGCGCCCGCCTCACGAAGAGCGCGGCCGACCTCACGAAGTACCGCCGCCACGACGCTCCTCTCATGTCCGGCTTCGAGGCGGCGGCTGATCGTCAAGATTCAAGTCGCAACGGCGCGGAGTCGAGGATCTCCAGCATCTTGGCTTCGGGAAGAACGGGGTTCTGGGCCGCCACCGGTGCGGTCCGCGGATCGGCGAACAAGGCCAGCACGCGGTCCACGGGCAGACGCGGATCGCTGGAGGCCGAGCTCAGGGGGAACTCTTCGCTGAGAGTTCGGATCAGGGCGGACGGGGCGGTCGGGTCGAGGACCGCGAGCAGGCGTGTCCTCGGGTCGGGTGAGGAGGCGACGCGGGCGGCCAGGCCGGCTCGGGGGAAGTTCGCGTGGTGCACCAGGTCGTACTTGGTAACGAACTCCGACTCGATGGTGGTCGAGAGCAGCAGTTCGCCGGGGGCGTCCGGGTGGTGCTCCGCGAGCAGGAGCCGGACGATGAAATCCGCGTCGGTGGCCAGTCGTGTCAGCAGGTCGGGCGGGAGGAACGGGCTGTAGGCGGCCGCGCGGCGCAGTCCCAGGTGGGCGGAGTCGGCGGCCTGCCGCATGAGTTGAAGATCGTCCAGGTGGCTGAACCACCAGGACGGAGGCCGGACGCGGTCGTGCGGGCCGACAGAGTAATCGATCGCGGCGCGTTCCTGCTCGGACAGGAGCGGGTTCATCGACGCGGCTAGCCGTATCGACGGATCCGGGTCGTGTCCGAGGAGGAGCAGGACGTCGTGCGGGACGTGACGGTTGGCGGCGACCGCGGCCCTGACACCAGCGTCGGGAGTGGCGGCCAGGTGGGCGAAGCGAGTCCGAGGCAGGGCGGCTGCGGACAGCAGGTCATCGTGACGCCAGGCCGGCACAGTTGGATCATCGAGGAGAGCCGCCGCGAGGTCGGGCCGGCACGGAGCCAGCCGCAGCGCGGCGGACCGACGTACGGCCGGATGCGGATCGTCAAGCAGGGCCTGCAAGAGATGGTCCGGCAGGCGGGGAGCCTGGGTCAGCGCCTGCCGAACCGCGGCGTCTTCGTCGGTGGCGAGCACCTCGTAGGCCGGGGCGGGAAGCGTCAGGGCGTGGCGCGCCGCGTCGGTGTCGCCCGCGGCGAGCGTCGCCCGGACGGCAGGATCGGAGTCGTGGACCATGCGTGCTCGCTGTTCGTCGGGCACATACGGGTTCTCGGCAAGGATCCGCCTGATCTTCGGGCGGGGATGGGCCGCCATCGTGTCGACGAGCTCGCCCGGCAGGTGCCTGCGGAAGAGGAATTCGACGGCGGCGTCGGTGTCGAGCAGTCGGACGAGAATGTGCGCGGGCGCACCCGGGTTGCGAGCGAGCCCGTGCAGGGGTGTGGGATACACAGTCCCATTGTTGGTTGTGTGCGGAAGCTACTTAGCTAGAAGGCGGAGATCAACTGCCGGCACGCTCCCGATCATTTGGAGACCATACTGGCTCGCATGGAGGGCGAGACGGACACGACGGAGGACGGCGTAAGACTCTGGGCGGTAGTCGACACGGTGGCCGGGGTCGGCGAGGAGGCCGCCCAATACGCGGAGCTGGCCGGCCGCCCGCTGGGCCGGGTCGTCTCGGTGAACGAGGACGTCGAGGGCGGGGTCATTGCCTTTCACCGGTCCCACAGGGCGCTGATCGGCAGCGCGGTCAGCCGGTCGCCGAAGGCGAGTGAGCGCTTCCCGGTGTAGAGCACGAATCCGTGGACGAATTGATCGCCTAGAGCGTCCCTGAGGGTCGTCAAGCCCTTGAAGTCCTTGAGGTCCACGGCATCGGTGGCTTTGGCCTCCACCCCGATCACCCGGCCGTTGGTCCGCTCGATCACCAGGTCGACCTCGGCTCCCTGGCTGAGGCGCCAGTGAAAGAGATTCATCCGGTACGGCGCCCATGTCGCTTGCTTGGCCAGCTCATTGGCGATGAAGGTCTCCACGAGCGCCCCGCGGGCGGGCGCCACGCGTGCAGACAACCCTTCGGCGTCCACGGACAGCAAGTACGCGGCCAGCCCGGTGTCGGTGATGTGCATCTTGGGGCGGCGGACGGCCCTGGCGTTGAGATTGCGCGACCAGGCGGGCAGCGACTGCACGAGGAAAACCGTTTCTAGAAGGCCTAGGTAGCGACTGACCGTGGTGCGGTGGAGCCCGAGATCGCTGGCGGTCTTGACGACGTTGAGCTCCTGAGCGGTGGAAGCTGCGACAAGTCTCAGAAGCTGCCGCAGGTTGCTGGGCTCATCGATCTTCGCCATCTCTCGAATGTCGGTGTCGATGATGGACTGCGCGTAGGCGCTGTACCACTCGCCGCGGGCCAGTTCCGACCGCATCGCCATGACTTCGGGATAGAAGCCCCGGGCGATGAGATCGAAGTATTCCGCCCTGCCGTACGAGCTCGGTGCCGTCGTCCTGAAGGCCTCGGGCTCCTCGAATGCTCTCTCGAGAAAGGACGTGTCGCCGCCCGCGAGCTCCTGCTGCGCGAAGGGCCAGACCTCAATGATGCTCGCACGTCCGGCCAGAGATTCGCTCAGCGACGGAGTCGCAAGAAACCTGGTCGATCCTGCGAGTACGAACTGCCCGCGTTCCGCTGAGCGGTCCACGGCCGATTTGATCGCCAGCACGAGGTCGTCACCGCCCCGCTGGATCTCGTCGATCATCATCGGCTTGGGCCCGTCGGCTACGAACACCTCTGGATCGGCATGCGCGGCGGCGCGGAGCGTGCCATCGTCCAATGTCAGGTACGTGCCGCCACGACAAGCCTCAAGTTGCCGCAGGAGTGTGGTCTTCCCGGACTGGCGAGGCCCGTTGATGATCACCACTCTGAAGGCCGCCAGGAACTCCACTGCATGATCGACAATGCGCCTTGGCACAAGATCCACGAGCACCCCCGTCTGTAGAACCGACATTCTACGGAAGCGGAACCGACATTTCACGGCCCTTCTAACCGACATAGTTGAACCGGAGCGCCGACATTTGGCGAGGACTTGAGCCGACATACTTGGCAGACACCAGTCCCAGCTCTGGACAGCCGATCGACGGAGTAAGTGCACGACGGCGTGCCGGTGCGCCGCCCGTGCGAAACCACAGCAGTGCCCGGTCGTCGCCCGACGAGATCGGCTCCCGATGACCTGGAGACCATACTGGCTCCCATGGAGCGCGAGACGGTCACGACGGAAGACGGCGTACGACTCTGGGCGGCGCGGAGCGGCCACGGCGCCCCTGTGGTCTTCTGCCACGGCGGTCCCGGCCTGTGGGATTACTTCGAAGATGTGGCCGCGCTTCTGGCCGGCGTCGCCACCGTATACCGCTGGGACCAGCGCGGCTGCGGCCGCTCGGAGCGGCGCGGCCCGTACTCGATGGCCCGATCGGCAGCCGACCTCGACGCCGTACGGCGGCATTTCGGCCTGAAGGCGATGGCACTCCTCGGCCACTCCTGGGGTGCCCAGCTGGCCCTGCGGTACACGCTGGACCATCCCGACCGGGTCCGCGCGCTCGTCTACGTCTCCGGCACGGGCATCGACCCGAAGGCCACCTGGCGGGAGGAGTACGTCCGCAATCTCCGCAGCATGCTGGGAGAGCACGTGGACCGCTGGGAGGAGTTGCAGAAGCATGATCGCGGGCCCGAGGAGGACCGGGAGTTCGCGGTGCTGCAATGGTCGGCCGACTTCGCCGACCGGGCGCGTGCGCTGGAGCACGCCGAGCGCATGGCGACGCCGTGGCTCGGGGTCAACTTCGAGTGCAACGCCACCATCAACGCTCAGGACAAGCGCCACTGGGGCACTCCCGAGCTGCGGGCACGGTGCGAGTCCCTCCAGGTCCCCACACTGATCGTCGACGGAGCCCAGGACATCCGGCCGCGCCGGTCGGTGGATTCCCTGGAACGGGCGCTGCCCCGCGTGTCCCGCGTGGCCCTTCCGCAGGCCAGCCACGTGCCCTGGGTCGATGACCCGGACGGCTTCCGGACGGCGGTGACCGCGTTTTTGGCAGACCGGCTGTGATGGGCGTGCGGCTCGCTCACTGACGGCTGTCGTACCCCCGGCGGGCCGCCGTGATGACCGGCGCGGCACGACGGGCCCAGGCCGTGAGCGCCTCCAACGGCTCGCGGATGTCCTCGATCAAAGGCGTGGTGGCGTACTCGACGCGCGGCGGCGAGTCCGGATAGACGGTGCGCGTGACGAGCCCGTTGCGTTCCAGGTCGCGCAGGCTCACGGTCAGCATGCGGCGGCTGATCCCTGGGATAGCCCGCTCCAGCTGGGTGAACCTGCGCGGGCCGTCGCCCAGTTCCACCAGCACCTGGGCGCTCCACTTGCCGCCGATCAAGGCCAGCACCTCAGGCAAGGGGCATTCGTCGGGGCCGCCCGCTTCGCTCCCGGCCGCAAGCTGGTCTGTTACCGCGGTGTTCCGTTGCGACAAGAAAGTGCCTCCTTCCGGCCCGTCCGATCATGCTCCACGATAGGTCCCGTTACAAGTCGTAACGTTCCTGCGTACAAGCCTTTTGGAGGACGTGTGCCCACTGCCCGCAGCAACGGTTTCAAGATCTCCTATGAGGTCGCCGGCGACGGCCCGCCGCTGGTGCTCCACCCCGGAATGTTCCAGGACGGAGCACATTGGACCCACAGCGGTTACACCTCGTCCCTGACGCCTGCGTACACGGTGATCGCCATCGACCCGCTGGGGCTGGGCGCCAGCGACGCGCCGCGCGCGGCCGAGGCGTACGCGCTGGAACGGCGCGTCGCGTCCGTGACGGCCGTGCTCGACGACGTGGGCGCCGGCCGTGCCGCGTTCTGGGGCTACTCGCTGGGCGCCATGACCGGTTACGCGGTCGCCGCGCTGGCGCCAGACCGCCTGACCTGCCTGGTGGCCGGCGCCTGGGATCCCATCGACGGCTTCCGCTCGGCGATCGAGCCCACGCTGCGGCAATTGGGCCTGTGCGCCGACACCGACCCCTACACCTTGATCAAACAGGGCGCCGCCACCGACCCCTACCAGGCCGCCCTGATCGACTCCGGCGATCCAGGAGCCTTCCGCGCCAACTACGAGGCGTTCTCCCACGAGCCTGGTCTGCACGCCGGGCTGGCCGCCTCCGGCGTGCCCATGCTGCTGTACGCGGGCACGGCGGATGCATGGCACGACCCGATGCGCACCTTCGCCGACCGCACCGGTGTTGCGGCTTTCTTCTCCTTGCCCGATGCCGATCACAAGGGGGGCTGGGACAGGTCCAGAGACGTGCTTCCCCAGGTGCTGCCATTCCTGGCCGCCAACACCTGACCACGCACTATCTAGCCCCAGGACAGCAGTTGCGATGACATGCGATCATCTGCGCCATGACGTCCTTCCCCGATCAGGGCACCCGCCTGTTTGGCGCTTTCGGCTTCAGCGTCGTATGTGTGGCGGCCCTCACCGGCTACGGGCTGTTGGCTTGGAGCCTCTGGAAGTTGGAGTGGCTAACCACGGAGCTGATCAACGGAGGCGGCATCGCGGCCGTGGCTCTTCCTGCCGCTGGCATGGCTGTGGGGCGAGCGGTCTCGGCAGGGCGACCTCGTGACGTGCGAATCTTCGCAGTTGCGGCGGGCGCGGCCCTCGGTGCGGTGTGCCTGCTTGTCGGCTCGGTTGGCTACGTCATGTTCTCGTTGTTTGGGAACCTGTAGGGCCTTCGCTTCTCCTGATGGGATGGCTCCTTCCAGCAGCCACCGCTTCGAGCTGGCGGTCGCTCAGATGGTCGAGCTGCTCGGCAAGAACCCCGTCCACCTGAACAGCCCTGAGCCGCGGCACCAGCTAGTGTCCCGCGCGCCGTCAGAGCCCGAGATCGTCCAATTCTTTCAGTAGCGTGGCCCGAGAGTTCGGGTCAGGGGACGCCGTTGCGGGCCGGGGGCGGCCGCGGTCGCGGAACAACCAGCCGCCCAGCAGACCCCCGAGGAAGCCGAACACGTGAGCCTGCCAGCCGATGCCCTCCTGGGGCAGCAATCCGGCGAACTGATAGGCGCTCGGGGGAGGTGGGCTCCCCCGTGAGAGGAGCCCGGAGCCCAGTCGCGCGTAGCGCGTCCCCTGCGGAGGTCCATGCGGTTGGGCGGGGGATATGGAGATAAATCGGCCTATGGGAGGGCGAGCATGCGGTCCAGGGCGACCTTGGCCCAGTGTGTCGTGTCCTCGTCCACCGTGATCTGGTTCACGACCTCACCCAGAACCAGCGATTCCAGGGCCCACACCAAATGGGGGAGGTCGATCCTGTTCATCGTGGAGCAGTAGCAGACCGTCCGGTCCAGGAACGAGACGTTCTTGTCGGGGAATCTCTGGGCCAGACGCTTCACCAGGTTCAGTTCCGTGCCGATCGCCCAGCTCGAGCCGGCGGGAGCCGCCTCCAGCTTTTTGATGATGTATTCCGTCGAGCCCACGTAGTCGGCCTTGAGCACGACGTCGTGGCGGCACTCCGGGTGCACGAGGACGTTCACGCCGGGGATGCGGGCGCGTACGTCGTCCACCGAGTCGGCCGTGAAGCGGCCGTGCACCGAGCAGTGGCCGCGCCAAAGGATCATCCTGGCACGCTCCAGCTGCTCCTGGGTGAGGCCGCCGTTCGGGCGGTGCGGGTTCCAGACCACGCAGTCGTCCAGGGACATGCCCATCTCCAGCACCGCCGTGTTGCGGCCCAGGTGCTGGTCCGGCAGGAACAGCACCTTCTCGCCCTGCTCGAACGCCCAGTCCAGGGCCCGGCGGGCATTGGAGGAGGTGCAGACGGCGCCGCCGTTGCGGCCGCAGAAGGCCTTGATGTCGGCGCTGGAGTTCATGTATGTGACCGGGATCACCTGATCGGCCAGACCGGCGTCCTCCAGGGCCTCCCAGCACTCCTCGACCTGGTCGAACGTGGCCATGTCGGCCATGGAGCACCCGGCCGCCAGGTCGGGAAGTATCACCTTCTGGTCATCGCCTGTGAGGATGTCGGCGGACTCGGCCATGAAGTGCACGCCGCAGAAGACGATGTACTCCGCCTCCGGCCGCGCCGCCGCCTGCTGGGCGAGCTTGAACGAGTCGCCCGTCACGTCGGCGAACTGGATGACCTCGTCGCGCTGGTAGTGGTGGCCGAGCACGAACAGGCGCTCGCCGAGCGCCTCCTTGGCCTTGCGGGCACGTTCGACCAGACCGGGGTCGGACGCGGGCGGCAGCTCGCCCGGGCAGTCGACCCCCTTCTCGCTGTGCGGATCGGCGTCCCGGCCGAGGACGTAGAGCGGCAGCCCAGTCTGGGTGGCCATGGCCATACCCCCTTATCGTCGAATTGACGATACTCATGATGACACACGGACGGCCCTGCTTTATTCCGGGGTGGGGGCCCGGGAATGTGTGGCATCGGCCAGGTGTTGGTAGCGTCATTAGTAGGACGTCGAAAACAGACAGCCGGGTTAGGGAGTCGCAGATGACGGTTGAGAGCAGCGAGACCACGACGCAGGGCCTGATCCTGACTGACGCGGCCGCCGCCAAGGTCAAGAGCCTGCTGGAACAGCAGGGTGAAGAGGGTCTGCAGCTGCGGGTCGCCGTGCAGCCGGGTGGTTGCTCCGGCCTGCGCTACCAGCTCTTCTTCGATGACCGTTCGATGGACGGCGACGTGGTGTCGGACTTCGGCGGTGTCAGCGTGGTCACCGACCGGATGAGCGCTCCTTACCTGATGGGCGCCTCGATCGACTTCGTCGACACCATCGAGAAGCAGGGCTTCACGATCGACAACCCCAACGCCACCGGCTCGTGCGCCTGTGGCGACTCGTTCAACTAGTCGTAGGCAACTGGTCGTAGATCGGTCGCCAGGTCCCGTCTGCCTTTGTGCGGGCGGGACCTTCGCGTATTCTCGTGGGGCTCATTGGCCTGCTGACAACGAGGAAGAAGAATCCCGTGCGCATCGCCGTCACCGGCTCCATCGCGACAGACCACTTGATGACCTTCCCAGGAAGCTTCGGCGATCAGCTCATCGCCGAGCAGCTCGACCGGGTGTCACTCTCGTTCCTGGTCGACGACCTTCAGATCAGGCGCGGCGGGTGCGCCGCGAACATCGCGTTCGGCATGGGCTGCCTCGGCCTGAAGCCGATTCTCGTGGGAGCCGTCGGCAACGATTTCGCCGACTACCGGTCCTGGCTGGAGCGCCACGGTGTCGACTGCGGCTCCGTGCACATCTCCGAGACCCAGCACACCGCGCGTTTCCTGTGCACCACTGACGAGCACCACAACCAGATCGCCTCGTTCTACACCGGCGCCATGGCCGAGGCCCGGCTCATCGAGCTGCAGCCCGTCGTCGACCGCATCGGCGGCCTCGACCTTGTGCTCATCAGCCCCAACGACCCCGACGCGATGCTGCGGCACACCGACGAGTGCCGCCAGCGTGGCATCCCGTTCGCCGCCGACATCTCCCAGCAGCTGGCCCGCATGGAGGACGAGCAGATCCGCCAGCTCGTCGACGGCGCCGCCTATCTCTTCTCCAACGACTACGAGAAGGGGCTCATCGAGCAGAAGACCGGCTGGTCGGATGAGGAGATCCTGGACCGGGTCGGCGTGCGGGTCACCACGCTCGGGCCCAAGGGCGCCGTCATCGACCGGCAGGGCGAGCCGTCCATCCAGGTGGCGCCCGCTCCCGAGCGGGGCAAGGCCGACCCCACCGGCGTCGGCGACGCCTTCCGGGCGGGGTTCATGTCCGGCCTGGCCTGGGGGCTGCCGCTGGAGCGGTGCGGGCAGATCGGCAACCTCACCGCCACGCACGTGCTGGAGCGGGTCGGCGGGCAGGAGTACGAGCTCGGGCAGCAGGGCTTCCTCGAGCGGTTCGCCGCCGCGTACGGTGCTGAGGCGGCCGGGGAGATCGCCGAGCACGTGCGCTGCTACCACCCCTGAGCCGGCTTCAAGCGGCGTGCATCAGACCGCCCCGTCCTCGGCCGATGCGCCGGGGCGGGGCGTTTTCGTCGAGCCGGCCCAGCGCATATGTCCGGAAAAATCGGCACCGGAACAATCAATAATTGCGTCTTACGTGGATAGCCCAGCCGCCCTCCGGCAGTTCGTACGAGCCGACATGGCGATGCGACTTCAGCCGGCACCATGCCGGTACGTCCGTATAGGCGGCAGGATCGTCGGCCAGCACGGCCACCACGGCGTTCAGCGGGACGTAGTTGATCTGCTCGGCGAGCATGATGATCGGGATCGGGCACTTCTTCCCGAGCGCGTCGATCGTCAAAGCCGGCTGAGTAACCTCGGTCATGCGACTCCTGCGTCCTGGCGGATGCGGCGCACCATCTCGGGCAGCACGGCGAGGAACCTGTCCACCTCGGCCGCGGAGACGCCCCTGGGCAGCGACACCCGGACATTCCCATGCGTCAGCACGCCCATCGCTTCAAGAACGTGCGATGGACGAAGCGTACTAGCGGTGCACGAACTTCCGGACGATACGGCGAATCCCGCCTTGTCCAGCTCAGTGAGCAGGGCCTCGCCGTCGACGTACAGGCACGAGAAGGTCACGATGTGCGGCGCCCGCTCCACGGGGTCGCCGATCACCTCCACGTCCTCGACGATCTTCGGCACCGTCTCCCTGATCTTCCCGACGAGCTCGGAGATCCGCGCCTGCTCCTGGGCCGCCTCCGCGGCCATCGCGCGCAGGGCGGCCGCCGCGGCCACGATGCCGGGCACGTTCTCGAAGCCCGGCACCCGCCGCCGCTCCCGCTCGTCCTCCGGCAGGAACGAGCGGAACCGGGTGCCCTTGCGCACCACCAGCACGCCCACCCCGGCCGGGCCGCCCCATTTGTGTGCGCTGGCGGTGAGCACCGCCCAGCCGGGCGGCATCGGCATCCGGCCGGCCGTCTGCGCCGCGTCCACCAGGAGCGGAACGCCGTGCGCCCGGCACGCCGCGGCCGCCTCCGCCACCGGCTGCAGGGTGCCGACCTCGTGGTTGGCCGTCTGCAGGCAGGCCAGCGCGGTGCCGGGCCGCGCCACGGCCTCGGCGAACCTGTCGAGGTCCACCCGGCCGGTCAGATCCACTCCCACCGTCTCCACCGTGCCCCCGTCGCGCTCGTGCACGCCGCCGGCGTGCAGCACGCTGGAGTGCTCGACCGCGCTCGTCACCAGATGGCGCCCGGCCCTGCGCCTGCCGTGTAGGGTGCCGAGCACGCCGAGATGCACGGCCTGCGTGCCGGAAGAGGTGAACGACACCTCGTCCGGGCGCGCGCCGAGCGCCTCGGCCACCTCCGTGCGGGCCTGCTCGAGCAGCAGATGCGCGCGGCGGGCCTGGCTGTAGAGTCTCGCGGGATCGGCCCAGCCGACGTCGATCGCCGCCAGCAGCGCCTCACGCGCCTGCGGGTGGAGCGGCTCGCTCGAAGCCGCGTCGAAATACGCCACGAGACCCATCGTCCCACTTGCCGGGCCATCGAGGGGTCGCGCGGTGGGGCGAGGCAGGTGCACGCTAATGTGTCTGCAATCAGCTGAGCATCTGGAAAATCTGGAAATACGAGCGCCCAAGGGGAAGACTCTTGGGCTTCATCTGTGGGGTAGGCGATCCGTGAGTCCGACTCGCCGTACGACGCGGCGTTCGTTGGCCCGGCGCAGGGTGCCACGCGCCGCCGCTTTGGCGTTGCTGCTGGCCACTGCTACGGCGTGTGCTAATGACGTCCCCGAGGCCGACTGGTCTCGCGGCCTTCTTCCCGAACACATCACCGAGCAGGGTGGCCCGATCCAGACTCTGTGGAACGGGGCCTGGATCGCCGCACTCGCCACGGGCGCCGTCGTGATCGTCCTGATCGTGTGGGCGGCCATTTTCCACCGCAAGCGCAAGGCGAAAGCCGATCTCCCGCCGCAGGTCCGCTACAACCTGCCGATCGAGATGCTTTACACCTTGATCCCGCTGGTCATGGTGTCGGTGTTCTTCTTCTTCACCGCCCGCGACAGCGAATACCTCACCCGCATGTCGAACAACCCGGATGTGCGGGTCAAGGTCGAGGCTTTCCAGTGGAGCTGGCGCTTCACCACGACTGTCGGCGGCAAGACGCTGCAGCCGGTCGCCGGCATGCCGGTGAACGACTACAAGCAGGGCCCCCAGCTCGTCCTGCCCGTGAACAAGACGGTCGAGTTCGACCTGTCGTCGGACGACGTCATCCACTCTTTCTGGGTGCCGGCGTTCCTGTTCAAGCGTGACGTGATCCCCGGCATCCCGGAGGGCAACCCCGGCCGCAAGTTCGAGATCAAGACGCTGAACAAGCCGGGCGTCTACGCGGGCCGTTGCGCCGAGCTGTGCGGTGTCGACCACAGCAAGATGCTCTTCTCGGTGAAGCTCGTCAATGACACCGAGTGGAACCAGTACATCGCTACACAGGCTGGGAGTGCCCAGTGACCGCCATTCAAGAACCACTTCGCGCGCCGGTCGGGCGGCCCACCACCAAGGGCCAGGTGATCGCCAAGTGGCTTTCCTCCACCGACCATAAGATCATCGGGCACCTGTACCTGATCTCGTCGTTCATCTTCTTCCTGATCGGCGGCGTCATGGCGCTGATCATGCGGGCGGAGCTCGCGCAGCCGGGACTGCAGTTCACCAGCAACGAGCAGTTCAACCAGCTGTTCACCATGCACGGCACGATCATGCTGCTGATGTTCGCGACGCCGCTGTTCGCCGGCTTCGCCAATGAACTGATGCCGCTGCAGATCGGTGCCCCTGACGTGGCGTTCCCGCGCCTCAACATGGTGAGCTACTGGCTCTACCTGTTCGGCAGCATCATCGCCGTGTCCGGCTTCCTCACCCCGGGCGGAGCCGCGTCGTTCGGCTGGTTCGCCTACACGCCGCTGTCGAACGCGATCAACTCGCCCGGCATCGGCGGCGACCTGTGGATCATGGGCCTGGCCCTGTCCGGTCTGGGCACGATCCTCGGCTCGGTCAACTTCATCACCACGATCATCTGCATGCGCGCGCCCGGCATGACCATGTTCCGTATGCCGATCTTCACCTGGAACGTCCTGCTCACCAGCATGCTCGTGCTGATGGCGTTCCCGGTGCTGGCCGCCGCGCTGCTGGCCCTGGAGGCCGACCGCAAACTCGGCACCCACATCTTCGACGCGACGAACGGCGGGGCGCTGCTCTGGCAGCACCTGTTCTGGTTCTTCGGCCATCCCGAGGTGTACATCATCGCGTTGCCGTTCTTCGGCATCGTGACCGAGGTGCTGCCGGTCTTCAGCCGCAAGCCGATCTTCGGCTACATCAGCCTCGTGGCCGCGACGATCTCGATCGCCGGTCTGTCCATCACGGTCTGGGCGCACCACATGTTCCCGACCGGGCAGGTGTTGTTGCCGTTCTTCTCGTTCATGACGTTCCTCATCGCGGTGCCGACGGGCGTGAAGTTCTTCAACTGGGTCGGCACCATGTGGCGAGGCCATCTGTCGTTCGAGTCGCCGATGTTGTTCTCGGTCGGCTTCTTGATCACGTTCCTCCTGGGCGGTCTGACGGGCGTCATCCTGGCCTCGCCGCCGCTCGACTTCCACATCAGCGACACCTACTTCGTCGTCGCCCACTTCCACTACGTGGTCTTCGGCACCGTGGTGTTCGCCATGTTCGCCGGCTTCTACTTCTGGTGGCCCAAGTTCACCGGCAAGATGCTCGACGACAAGCTGGGCAAGCTGCACTTCTGGCTGCTGTTCATCGGCTTCCACACCACGTTCCTCGTGCAGCACTGGCTGGGCATGGCGGGCTTCCCGCGCCGCTACGCCGACTACAGCGCGGCCGACGGCTTCACCGACCTCAACCTGCTGTCGTCGGTGGGCGCGTTCATCCTGGGCCTGTCCACGCTGCCGTTCTTCTACAACGTGTGGAAGACCTGGCGCAGCGCGCCCAAGGTCACGGTCGACGATCCCTGGGGCTACGGCGGCTCGCTCGAGTGGGCGACCTCCTGCCCGCCGCCGCGGCACAACTTCACCTCGCTGCCGCGCATCCGGTCCGAGCGCCCCGCGTTCGACCTGCACTATCCGCACGTGTCCGCCAAGCCCGTCCAGGAGGTGGAGGCCTGATGAGGGTTCAAGGGTGGCTGTTCCTCGCGTGCGGCCTGTTCTTCGCCGGCGTCGACGTCGCCTACTGGTTCTGGACCAAGGCCGCCACGGGCCAGGGTGAGCCGGTCGGCACCACGGCGATGGCCATCTCGGTCGGGTTCGCCTTCATGGTGGGCTACTACCTGATGTTCACCGCGCGGCGCATCGGCCCGCAGCCGGAGGACAACAAGCAGGCCGACATCAGCGAGGGCGCCGGGGAGATCGGCTTCTTCAGCCCCAGCAGCTGGTGGCCGCTGTTCTTGTGCCTGGCGGCGGCCTTCGCCTTCGCCGGGTTCGTGTTCGGCTTCTGGATGTTCCTGATCGGGGTCTTCCTGATCCTCATGGCCATGATCGGGTTCGTGTTCCAGTACTACCGGGGCAACTTCTCGCACTGAGCGAGAACTGAGCGAAACCGGAGCGGGTGTCCTTCCTTGGGGGAGGACGCCCGCTTTTTCATGTTCTTTACCAGTGGCCGGATGTGGTGATTCGATCACCGAGGGTAATAAAGGAGGCAGAAGCCGTTCGATCTCGGGCGAGGGAGTCACCGTGGAGCGCGTAACGTATGGATCCGCGGGCCTGCTGGCCGTGGCGCTGCTGGCGGCGTGCTCGGCAGGCGGCCAGGCCGGAAACGGGCCTGACCGGATCGCCATGGCCGGTGGAGCGGCGCGGGAAGCCCCTGTGTCGTTCTCTCCGCGGGACAAAGCCGAAGGAGTGCCCACCGACCAGCCCGTGGTCGTGGCGGCCGTCAGCGGCAAGCTCAGGAGCGTACGGGTGGACGGCGGCAAGTCCGGCTCCCTGCAGGGCGTGCTGAGCGGCGACGGCACCCGCTGGCGCAGCACCGGCACGGCCCGCCCCGGCGCCGCGTACACCGTCACCGCCGTCTCCGTGGACGCCGCGGGCAAACAGAGCACGACCACCAGCAGGTTCACGACGGTCAAGGGCAAAGAGACGTTCGACATCGAGACCATCACCCCGAACAAGGACGACACCGGGCTGACGGTCGGCGTCGGCATGCCCATCATGATCGCCTTCGACAAGCCGGTCGCCGACCGGGTGTCCATCGAGCGCAACCTCCTCGTCCGCAGCTCCAAGCCGGTGGAGGGGGCCTGGCACTGGTTCGACGACCAGCACGTCGACTTCCGGCCGCAGGAGTACTGGCCCGCCCGTACGCGGGTGCGGGTGGAGGCGCGGCTGGCCGGGGTGCGCGGCGGACCCGGCATGTACGGCAAACGCAACGTCACGGTCAACTTCAAGATCGGCCGATCGCAGATCACCAAGGGGAGCACCGACGAGCACGTGCTCACGGTGCGCCGGGACGGCAAGAAGGTCCGCAGGATGCCGATGAGCGCCGGCCAGGGCGGGCAGTGGAAGTACTACACGACCTCGGGAATCCACCTGGCGATGTCGCGCGAGCCCGTCACCGTCATGACCTCCCCCGGGATCGGGCCCGGCCAGGCGGGCTACTACCAGCTGACGGTCTACAACACCGTGCGCATCTCCAACAGCGGCGAGTACGTGCACAGCGCGCCCTGGTCGGTCGGCTCGCAGGGCAGCGCGAACGTCAGCCACGGATGCGTGAACATCAGCCCCGACAACGCCGCCTGGTTCATCAAGAACACGCTGATCGGGGACCCGATCATCATCACCGGGTCACCGCGGAAGCTGGAGCCCACGAACGGGTGGGGGCACTGGCAGGAGAACTGGAAGCAATGGCTGAAGTGGAGCTCGCTCAAGGCCGGGCCCACGATCAGTCTGTCGTAGCCGGCGACCTGATGGCCGGCCCAGGTCAGAGCGCTTCCATCCTCCTCGGGTGAGCCGCGAGGCCGCGAGCGAAGGCGGCCGGTCCGGGACCTTCCGGACCGGCCGCCTCATGCCGGGAGCCCGCCGTCAGGCTGGGCGGAGGGAGCGGCTGATCTCCACCCAGCGGTCCAGGAGGGCCGCGGCGGCGCCGGAGTCCACGGCCTGCACCGCGCGGGCATACCCCTCGGTCATGGCCGAGTCGAGATCGTCGCCGGGCCCGTCGTAGGCCACCAACGCGGCGGCCGCGTTGAGCAGCACCGCGTCGCGCACCGCCCCCGTCTTGCCGCGCAGCAGATCGTGCACGGCCTGGGAGTTGAACGCCACGTCGCCGCCCCGCAGCGCGCCCGCGTCGGCACGCGGGATGCCGAGGACCGCGGGGTCGAACGTCGTCTGCGTGGCGGTGCCGTCCTTGACCACCCACACCGTCGAGGTGCTGGAAATGGTCAGCTCGTCCAGGCCGTCGTCACCGCGGAACACCAGGGCGGACACCCCGCGCTCGGCGAAGACGCCCGCGAGCACGGGTAGCATCCTGGCGTCGAAGACGCCGATGGCCTGAGCCGACGGGCGCGCGGGGTTGGTGAGCGGGCCGAGGAAGTTGAAGATCGTGGGCACGCCGATCTCCTTGCGCGTCGGCCCGGCGTAGCGCAGCGCAGGGTGGTAGACCGGGGCGAAGCAGAACGCGATGCCGGCGTCCCGCGCCACCTGCGCGGTCTGGTCGGGCGTGAGATCGAGGCGGATGCCCAGGTGCTCCAGGACGTCGGCGGCGCCGCACGAGGACGAGGCGGCGCGGTTGCCGTGCTTGACCACGCGCGCGCCGGTCGCGGCGGCGACGATGGCCGCCATCGTCGAGACGTTGACGGTGTGGGCGCGGTCACCTCCGGTGCCGACGATGTCGACCACGCGACCCTCCACGCTGAGCGGCGTGGCCAGATCGAGCATGGTGCGGGCCAGGCCCACCACCTCGGACACCGTCTCACCCTTGGCACGCAGGGCGATCACGAAGCCCGCGATCTGGGCCGGCGTCGCGGAGCCCGACATGATCTCCCGCATCGCCCAGGCCGTCTCATCCGATGTCAGATGCTCTCCGGCCAGGAGGGCGTTGAGCAGGGCAGGCCAGGTCGTCCGGGAGTCCATGCAGCACCTACTTAGCGTTGAGTCGGGTGGAGGAACGGCGGCGCATCAGATCGGCCACCGTGTCGGCCACGACCATGGGCTCCAGCGGCTGGGACACCACGGCGTCGGCCTTGGACCATTCGGCCAGCCACCGGTCGTCGCGCCGGGCGATGATCAGGCAGATGGGCGGGCAGTCGTAGACCTCGTCCTTGGCCTGACGCGAGACGCCCATGCCGCCCGCGGGCTGCGTCTCGCCGTCGAGGACGGCCACGTCGATCTCGCCCGAGCCCAGCCACTGGTGGACCTTGGGCTCGGTGGCGCACTCCACGATCTCGACGAAAGGCACGTCCGCCGCGGGCCGCCTGCCGATGGCCTGGATCACTTCAGCCCTCGTGGCCGCGTCGTCGCTGTAGACGAGGACCTTCATCGTGTCGTCGGTGCTCCCAGATGACGTCACTGTCGCGCTCACTATCGGTCGTAGCGGTAGGGTCACCCTGGATCGTACCGGTGTGCCGGTGTGCAAACCCAGGTCGTCGCCCGTTGCGGGCGTTTTGCGGCAATTATCCCAGGTTGGTGGCCGGTTTGTACCTGCTAACGGGGGGTCGTGCGCCGGACCGACTACCGGAGCCGCAATAATGCTGCCCGTGGCGACAGCATCCGCAATAACTTCGACGACGACACCACAGTCGTACCGCAGACCCAACCTGGTCAGCGTCGGGACGATCGTGTGGCTGTCCTCTGAGCTCATGTTCTTCGCGGCGCTGTTCGCGATGTACTTCACCATCCGGTCGGTGAGCGAGGGTAAGGGCATCGAGTGGAGCCCGGCCTTCCTTCCCTCAGGCGCGCAAGTCGCCGAGGGCGTCGCTCACCTGGACATCCCGTTCGCAACGGCCAACACGATCATCCTGGTGCTGTCGAGTGTGACGTGCCAGCTCGGCGTGTGGGCCGCGGAGAAGGGGCAGGTCAGCAGACTCCGCTTCTGGTACATCGTCAGCTTCCTCATGGGCGCGGTCTTCATCGCGGGCCAGCTGTACGAGTACTCCAAGCTGGCGTCAGAGGGCGCGACCTTGTCCGCCAATGCCTACACCTCGGTGTTCTACCTGACAACGGGCTTCCACGGCCTGCACGTGACCGGTGGCCTGATCGCGTTCCTGTTCATGCTGGGACGCACGTACGCCGCGAAGCGCTTCACGCATGAGCAGGCCACCAGCGCGATCGTCGTGTCCTACTACTGGCACTTCGTAGACGTCGTCTGGATCGGTCTTTTCGCGACCATCTACATTATTCGTTAAGGAACGGGATCTCTGTGATTAGGATCACCGCTTGGCGGCGGCATCCCCTCGCGAGATACGCCGTCCTGATTTTCGCGTTGGCGCTGGTCGGGATGGTATACGCCGCCTTTGTCCAGGCGGGTAAGCCTGCCGACGCGGCGCTCGCGGCAGGCAAGGTCGATGACGTGGCCGAGGGCAGGAGCCTGTTCGTCCAGCATTGCTCGAGCTGCCATGGCATGAACGCCGAAGGCGTCACCGACAAGGCGCCCACGCTCGTCGGCGTCGGCGCCGCGGCCGTCGACTTCCAGATGAGCACGGGCCGCATGCCCGCGGGCGCGCCCGGCCCTCAGGTCCCGCGCAAGCCTCCGGCGCCCTGGGTCAACGAGACGACGACCCGCCAGATCGCGGCCTACGTGCAGTCGCTCGGCGGCGGCCCGCAGGTTCCCGGCGCCGAGCACGTCGACCCGAAGCTGGGCGACGCCGGCCGGGGCGGCGAGCTGTTCCGCGCCAACTGCATCCAGTGCCACAACTGGGTCGGCGCCGGTGGCGCCCTGACCCAGGGCAAGTACGCCCCCAACCTCAACGAGGCGTCCCCCACGCAGATCTACGAGGCGATGGTCACGGGCCCGCAGGCCATGCCGGTCTTCAACGACACGACGATCACGCCGGAAGAGAAGCGCGACATGATCGCCTACATCACCCAGGTGCGTTCGCAGAAGGACCCGGGAGGTTTCGGTCTCGGGCGTATTGGCCCGGTCACCGAAGGTCTCGTAGCGTTTGTTGTGGGACTCAGTGCCCTGGCACTCGCCGCCATCTGGATCACCGCGAAGAAGCGACAGAAGTCATGACAGACAACGAGCACGAGATCGAGCAGCCGGACGAGCGCGTACCCAAGCGCGTCATCGGCACACCCGCGCCGGGCACCTCGATGCTCGGCACCGTGGAAGCGGCGGAGACCGCCGCCGAAGAGGTCCCCGGCGTGACGCTGCAGGACGAGACCAAGGCCCGCAAGGCCGAGAAGGTCGTGGCGCTCTGCTTCACGATCACCTTCCTCGCGTCCGTCGCGTTCATCATCGCCTACGTGGTGTTCCAGGTGGGCAGCCCCGAGGCGACGGGCACGTCCAACCTGGCGCTGGGCAGCACGCTGACGATCGCGATCCTGGGGCTCGCGGTCGGCATCGTGGTCTGGGTCCGCCAGATCATGCCGAAGTACTCGCTGGTCCAGGAGCGCCACGAGATGGCCTCCGACGAGCCCGACCGCGAGGTCGTGGCCGACACCTTCGTCCAGGGCGCCAACGAGAGCGGCTTCGTCAAGCGCAAGCTGCTGCGCCGCACGCTGCTGCTGGCGGCGGCGCCGCTCGGCCTGGTGCCGCTGGTGCTGCTGCGTGACCTGGACAACAACAAGATGCCGGGTGCGAAGTTCAACAAGGAGCTGCGCCACACGGTCTGGGGTGAGAAGAACAAGGAAGGCAAGCCGCTCAAGCTCGTCGTCGAGGGCACCGGACAGCCCATCAGGGCCGCCGACTTCAACTCGCCAGGCGGCATCCTGTCGGTGGTTCCGGAGGGCTACGAGCACGACCTCAACGCCCTCGCCAAGGCCACGCTCATCCTCATCAAGTTCCGCCCGGAGGAGCTCAAGTCGGGGGTGCGGCAGAACTGGACGCACGACGGCATCGTGGCGTACTCCAAGATCTGCACCCACGTGGGCTGCCCGGCGGCGCTCTACGAGCAGAACACCCACCACATCCTCTGCCCGTGCCACCAGTCGACGTTCGACGCCGCCGACGGCGCCAAGGTCATCTTCGGCCCGGCCGCCCGGCCGCTGCCGCAGCTGCCGATCAGCGTCGACGAGCAGGGCTACCTCATCGCCCAGGGCGACTTCAATGTGCCCGTCGGGCCCAGCTACTGGGAGCGCGGTGACGCCGAGGCCGAGGCCAGGGCGAAGGGAGGTCAGGCATGACCACCGAACTGAAGACAGTGCCCAAGGCCATCGCCGGGCCGTCGAGCTTCCTCGACGACCGGCTCGGCGGGGCCAATTTCCTCAAGCGCAACCTGCGCAAGATCTTCCCGGACCACTGGTCGTTCCTGCTGGGTGAGATCGCGCTCTACTCGTTCATCATCCTGCTGCTGACCGGTACGTTCCTGACGTTCTGGTTCAAGCCCAGCATGGAGCATGTCATCTATGACGGCCCCTACTCGCCGCTCACGGGCGTGGGGATGTCCGCGGCCTACGCCTCGACGATGGAGATCAGCTTCGAGGTCCGGGGTGGTCTGCTCATGCGGCAGATGCACCACTGGGCGGCCCTGCTCTTCGTGGCCGGTATGACGGTCCACATGCTGCGGGTGTTCTTCACCGGCGCCTATCGCAAGCCGCGCGAGCTCAACTGGATCATCGGTGTGCTGCTGCTGACGCTCGCGCTGCTCGAGGGTCTGACCGGCTACTCCCTGCCCGACGACCTGCTGTCCGGCGCCGGTCTGCGGATCACCGAGGGTGTGGCGATCTCGCTGCCGCTCATCGGCACGTTCCTCACGTTCTTCCTGTTCGGCGGGGAATATCCGGGTGACGACATCATCCCCCGGTTCTACTCGCTGCACATTCTGCTCATCCCGGGCATCCTCCTGGCGCTGATCTCGGCCCACATGGTGCTCATGTGGGTGCAGAAGCACACCCAGATGCCCGGCAAGAGCCGCACCAACCAGAACGTGGTGGGCGCGCCGTTCTACCCGGCCTTCATGGCCAAGGCGGGGGCGTACTTCCTGTTCACGCTCGGCGTGATCGCGGGCCTGGCGACGTTCGCCCAGATCAACCCGATCTGGCTGTTCGGTCCCTACACCCCGGCGGACGTGTCGGCCGGCTCGCAGCCCGACTGGTACATGGGCTTCCTGGAAGGCGCGCTCCGCATCATGCCGCCGTGGGAGATCAACCTCTTCGGCACGGCCAATGCAGGCACGTTGCCGCTGAGCGTGATCATCCCGGCCCTGGTGCCGATGGGCATCATCATGACCGGCCTGGCGCTCTATCCGTTCTTGGAACGCTGGGTGACGGGCGACAACCGCGAGCACCACGTCGCGGACCGCCCGCGCAACAACCCGCACCGCACCTCGATCGGCATGACGGCCATCACGTTCTACGGCGTGCTGTGGCTGCTCGGCGCCAACGACGAGATCTCGGCGAACTTCCACATCAGCCTCAACTGGACGACGTACGCAGGCCGGTTCCTGATCATCTTCGCGCCGGCGCTGGCGTACCTGATCACCTACCGCATCTGCCTCGGCCTGCAGCGCCAGGACTCGGGCGTCGTCTCGCACGGCGTGGAGTCCGGTGTGATCAAGCGGCTGCCGCACGGTGAGTTCATCGAGGTCCACACGCCGCCGGCGGACGACATCGAGGCGCACGTGCGCGGCAAGGAGCCGGTGCTGATGCTGCCGGTCGCCGAGGACACCGCCGGCATCCCGCCCAAGGGCATGCGCGGGCCGCTCGGCAAGCTCCGCTCTCGCATGTCCAAGGCGTATGGCGGGGAGAAGATCCCGCTGGACGAGGGGCACGAGCACGAGGAAGAGCACGCCGCCATCGGCGGCGGCGAGGATCGCACTCCGACCCACTGAGTACACCAGCCCCGGACGGCTTTCCGCCCGGGGCTGCTTTTTCCTTTACGGTCGCCCAGCGTCACCGCACGCGCCGTTGACCCTTCCCGCCCGTCATGGCCGGTCGTGAAGGCTCACGGGTTGCGCGCCGTGACGGAGCGCATTCTGGGCCCGCTCCGTGGTCGAAGCGGGCACCACGAGACCGGGGTCAGTCGGCTTCGGGGAAGCCGATGGAGAAGGCCGCGTCCAGGTCGTGTTTGCTGTAGGCGCGGAAGGCGATGTGCGTTTCCGTGTGCAGGACGCCTTCGACCTTGTTGATGCGGCCTGGCACTACCTCGGCGATTTGTTCATACGCCGGGACGCGGACCATGGCGAGGAGGTCGTATTCGCCGGTGATGGAGTAGACCTCGCTGACGCCGTCGATCTCGGCGATCGTCTCGGCGACCTCCGTGATCCGGTCTACCTCGGCGTTGATGTGGACGATAGCCGTGACCATGGAGCAACTCTATCGGGTTACCGCAAAGGCCGCCCCTCGCGGCTGCGGCCCTTGTCGAGATGGTGGTAGGCGAGGTCGATACGGGCCTTGTGGCGGGCGGCGCCCCGGGCGGGCAGGCTCCACACGCCGTCCACCTCCACCAGCCGCACGCCCGGCGACTCCAGCCACCGCAGGATGCATTCGGTCTCCTCGGCGCTGGCGGCGTGGACCGGACCGGGACCGGGGATGACGACCTCGGCCGTGGCGGTCAGGGAGGCGACGAAAGGGGTGGGGTGGACGCCCTTCTGCAGGACGCCGGCGGCGGCGAGCCTGCCGTACCTGATGACGTGGACGTCCCAGCCGCCGCCGAACGCCGGGCTGGCGGCGACCACTTGCGGAATGTGGGTGAGGGAGCTCAGCCGCTGCATGCGGGCCGCCGTGCGGACGAACGCGGCCAGCCGGTCGCGGTCGACGGACGCCTCCTCGTAGCGCTGCTCGACCGACAGACGCTCCATGCGGGCCGACACGGCGGTGAACACGGGCGTGGCGTCGAGGGTCATGGCGCGGCGGGCGCTCTCGACGTGGACGGCGTATTCCTCCGGGCTCTCCTTGCCCTCGCACGGCGCGCCACAGCGGCCCATCTCGTGCAGGACGCACGCGGCGCGCCTGGTCCGCAGGCTGATCGGCTGGGTGCACTGGCGCAGCGGCACCGCCTCGTGCAGCGCGATGCGGGCGTCGTCGGCGAGGCGGGCACTGGTGAACGGGCCGAGATAGGTGGCCTCGTCGTCCTTGAGCTCGCGCACGATCGACAGGCGGGGAAAGGGCTCGGCGGTGAGCTTGAGCCAGAGCACCTTCTCGGGGAAGCGGGAGCGGCGGTTGTAGCGGGGCTTGGCGCCGCCGATCAGGCGCAGCTCCCTGACCTCGGCCTCCAGGGCGGTGGAGCAGACGATGTGGCGCACCTGCTCGGCGATGCCGATCATCTCGCGGATGCGCGGCCGGGTCTCGCTGGCGGTGAAGTAGGAACGCACACGGTTGCGCAGGTTGGTGCTCTTGCCGATGTAGAGGACCTCGCCCCGCTCGTCCTCGAAGAGGTAGACGCCGGGCGCGTGCGGCACGGACTCGGCCAGGTGGCGCTTGCGCTGCTGCTCGGGCGTGGGGGCGCGGACGAACGACTTCAGCTCCTCGAGCGTGTGCACCTGGAACGAGCCGGCCCGCTCGATCAGCCCGTGCAGCACGTCCACGGTGGCCCTGGCGTCCTGCAGAGCCCGGTGGCACGGCTCGACCGGGCTGCGGAAGAACCTGGCCAGCGTGGCCAGCTTGGCGTTGGGTGTCTCGTCGCGGGTCAGCACGCGCCGCGCCAGATCCACCGTGTCGACGACGGGGTTTGCCGGCGGGGGATAGCCCTGCGCGGCGCAGGCCGCCTTGACGAAACGGGTGTCGAACCCGGCGTTGTGCGCCACCAGCACGGTCCCGCGGATGAACTCCAGGAAGCTCGGCAGCACCGCCTCGATCCGCGGCGCGGCCACGACCATGGAGTCGGTGATCCCGGTCAGCACGGAGATGAACGGCGGTATCGGCCCGCCGGGATCGACCAGCGTGGAGAACTCGCCCAGCACCTCGCCCGCCCGCACCTTGACCGCCCCGATCTCGGTGATGGCGTCCTCATTGGGGGCGCCGCCGGTCGTCTCCAGGTCGAACACGACGAACGTGACCTCGTTGAGCGGAGTGCCGAGTTCGTCGAGAGTGCCTTGTACCGCGTCCACGAACCAAGACCATAGAGAGACCGACCGACAGGATCGAATAACCAACCCCCTTGATCATTAGTTACCCTTCCCTTTGTGTCCACGGGAAGACTTGCCGGCCGCTACGCACTCCAGCGTCCCCTCGGCGCTGGTGGCATGGGAAAGGTGTGGCTGGCCAGGGACGAGATGCTTGACCGCGATGTCGCGGTCAAGGAGCTCACGCTGCCCGAGGGCATGTCACCCAAGGAGCGCGCCGACTCGGTGAAGCGGTCCGTGCGCGAGGCGCAGGCCACCGCCCGGCTGCGCCACCCCGGCATCGTGGCCCTGCACGACGTGGTCGTCGAGCACGAGCGGCCGTGGCTGGTCATGGAGCTGCTGCGGGGCCGCACGCTCGCCGACACCGTACGGGAGTTCGGGCCCATGCCGCCCGACTACGCCGCGCGGATCGGCGCGGACGTGCTGGAGGCGCTGACGGTCGCGCACGCGCAGGGCATGCAGCACCGCGACGTCAAGCCGGGCAACGTGTTCCTGACCGAGAGCGGCAGGGTGGTGCTCACCGACTTCGGCATCGCGCGGCAGGAGGGCCAGGCCACGCTCACCGAGCAGGGGCTGATGATCGGCTCGCCCGGATTCATCGCGCCCGAGCGGCTGGACGGCCACCCCGGCGGCCCGGCCAGCGACCTGTGGTCGCTCGGGGCCACGCTCTACACCGCGGTGACGGGCGCCGCCGCCTACGAGGGGTCGGCGGCCCAGCGCGTACGCGACACGATGACGCAGCCGCCGCCCGTCGCGCCGGGCCCGCTGGGGCCGCTGATCAACGCCATGATGGCCCAGCACCCGGAGACCCGCCCGGACCCGCGTGTGGTCGTCCCCGCGCTCAGGCAGGTCGCCGCCGGCGGCCCGCTGCCGCACGTGCCGGCCGGCCAGGAGATGACCGTGCCGAGCCCGGTCAGGAAGCGCGGGCGGGTCGTGTTGTGGATCGCCGCGGCGGCGGCTCTCGTGGTCGCGGTGGCTGCCGGCGGCTTCTTCGTGCTGAGGAGCATGGACAGCGGAGTGCCGGCGGCGTTCACCGTCCCGATGGACGTGTGCACGCTGATCAGCGAGGAGGAGGTGGGCCTGCTGCTGCGTACGCAGAGCCCGCCCAAGGGCCAACCGGGCTCGGACGACGTGGGCCCCAAGTGCGGCTGGCCGATCTCCAGGACCGGCGTGGGCCTGCAAGTGCAGAAGGACTCCGACACGGTGGACCCCTGGTCGATGACCCCGGCCAGCGCCCGCAGGCTGTTCCAGAACCAGAAGCGCTACTGGACGAAGTACGACCAGATGGAGTGGAAGTGGCCGGAGATCGGCGTGAAGGACTCTATGAAGGCCAAACGCACGCCGGTGCGCCAGATCACCGGCGTGGGGGAGGAGGCGTTCGCCTTCGAGCTGACGGGCCCCACCGGGCGGATGCTCTCGGCGTACGTCTACTACCGGCTGGCCAACCTCGTGGTGAGCGTCGAATACTCCACCATCGCAGACCGGCCCACCGACGAGGACATCAAGCAGTCGGCGCTGAAGGCGGCGCAGGCGAGCGAGCAGGCGTTGCGCCATGCCGCATGACCTCTACCTGCTGGCCGGCCGCTACCGGCTGATCGAGCGGCTCGGACAGGGCGGCGCGGGCACCGTGTGGCGGGCCATCGACGAGATCCTGGACCGGCAGGTCGCCGTCAAGCAGGTGCGCGTGCCGGAGGGGCTCAACCCGCAGGAGCGCGCACAGTTCACCGACCGGGCCATCCACGAGGCCAGGTCGGCCGGGCGGCTGCGCGACCCGGCCATCGTGCTGGTCCACGACGTGGTGCTCGAAGGACACCAGCCGTGGATCATCATGGACCTGGTCACCGGCCGCTCGCTCGACAAGCTGATCAAGGAGCGGGGGCCGTTGCCGCCCGAGTTCGTGGCCCGGGTGGGGCTGCAGGTCCTGTCGGCGCTGGAGGTCGCGCACGCGCACGGCATGCTGCACCAGGACGTCAAGCCGGCGAACATCCTGCTCGACTCCGACGGCTCGGCCATGCTCACCGACTTCGGCATCGCGACGCCGATGGGCGGGCGGGGCGCGTTCGGCAGCGGCGGCTCGCCCGGCTACATGGCCCCCGAGCGGCTCAACGAGCAGCCCTCGGGTCCGGCGTCCGATCTGTGGTCGCTCGGCGCGAGCCTGTACACCGCGCTGGAGGGCAGGGCGCCGTTCGAGCGGGACCTGCCTGCCGCGGTGGCGGCGGCGGTCCTGCTGCACGAGCCGCCGTTCCCGATGCGGGCGGGCCGCCATTTGGGCGGCCTGCTGATGGCCATGCTCGCCAAGGACCCTGCCGTGCGGCCCACCGCGCCGCAGATCCGCCAGGCCCTGGGCGCCCAGCCCGCCGCCACGGCGCCGAGGCGCCGCCGCTGGTGGCCGGCACCGGCTTTGCTCGCCGCCGTCGTGGCGCTGGGCTCGGGCGGCTGGTACGCCGCCGCCGCGCTCCGCGTCGAGCCGGAGACCGGCAGGTTCGCCCAGGCGCCCGACCCATGCAAACTCCTGACCGACGCTCAGGCCGCCGGACTCGTGAAGGGCAGGCCCGCCCGCGGCGCGACCAAGCCGGGCGAATGCCAGTGGGTCATCCGCGAGCGGCCCGAACGCCGCCTCATCGTGCGTACCTGGACCGAGCGGCCGGACGGCGACTTCAGCGGCCCTCAGGTGGCCCAGCGGCGCTTCGCCAGCGCGAAGGCCACCCGCGCCGCCGGGAAGGGCAGCCACGGCCGGGACAACCGGGGTGGGCTCTCCGACGTCAAGGGAGTGGGCGAGTCGGCGATCATCCAGAACTCCTTCACCTTCTACCTGGACTCCACAGAAAGCGGCCGATCCGACAGCATCGTGCTGTTCCGGACGAGTAACCTGCTGGGCGAAGTGGTCTGGCATCGCGAGGACATGCCGGCCGCGAAGCCGGCGGACAAGGAGACGGCCATCGCCGCCGCCCGCCTGGTGGCCGCGGCCCTTCCGAAGTGACGCCGGCCATGTCCGCAAGCATCTTGCAAGGGGCGTGACTAGCATGTTCTCCCGCAAGTCAGGGCAACCCCAGGAGTCTTCGTGAATCCCGGTAGCGAGTACCAGCCACCGACCACCCCTTACCAGGTGCCGGGCAGGCCGTTCGAGCCGCAGGGACCGCCTCCGACGATGCCGAACGCGCCCCACATGCCGCCGTTCCCGCCTCAGCCTCCGCAGCCGCCGCGGCGGAGGCCCGCCTGGCTGCTGCCCACGCTGGCCGCCGCGCTGGTGGTGTTGGTCGCGGCCGGCGGTGTGGGCGCCTATCTGGTGTACGGCAAGGTCTCCGGCTCGTGGTTCCCCGCCAAGACCGGGCAGCCGTCGTCGTCCCAGTCCGCGGGGGGCGTCGTGAAGGGGCCCGACGTGTGCGCCATGCTGCCGAAGGAGGAGGTCGACCGGCTCGTGCCGGAGGCGACCGTGGCCAAGTCCTCCAGGGAGTCCGACGCCACGGTGACGTTCTCCTGTAACTGGGTCAACCGCGACATCTCGTTCGGCGAATACCGGCGCGAGAGGGAGATCGACGTCAAGATCGATCAGTGGAAGGGCGATGGCGCCAAGACCGGCAGGTCGATCGCCCAGGGCTCCTACGAGGTCGACTACGGCGGCGGCAAATACGGCGAGACCGCCAAGCCGTCCCTGGACCCCGGCGAGAAGATGTACACCTCCCCGGTCAAGGACATCCCGGGCGTGGGAGAGGGCGCGTTCGCCCAATACACCTGGCGCCGGGACAAGGACCTGCAGTGGTACGCCTTCGGCGAGGCGCATGCCCGCGTCGGCGACATGACGATCGAGCTCAGATACCAGGCGGGCCAGCAGCGCAAGGACGCGCAGATCCTGTCCAACGAAACCAAGCAGTCCATCACCGAGGAGAACGCGATCCGCGAGGTGAGCGGCCTGATCGCGCACTTCGCCAAGGGCGCGGCCGCCTGGCAGGCGAAGAACCCCAACGTGCTGGCCCAGCCGGAGCCGTCGCAGAGCGCGCCCGTGGCCAGCACCTCGCCGTCGCCGTCGCCCTCGCCGTCCGTTCTGCCCTCCTTCCCCGCCGACTGCGCCGCCGTGACCGAGGGCGCCACCCGGCTGGTGCCCGAACCCGAGACACGGGCGCGCGGCACCACGATCGGAGCCGACAACCAGACCGAGTGCCGCTGGCTCAACCGAAACCTGCCCGGCGGCGAGGGGATCACGAAGATCCGCAGCGCGCTGATCACCGTGCACCGGTTCACCAACCGGGCAGGCAGCGCCGACGAGGCCTCGGCCAAGAGTTTCTACGCGAGCGAACGCGGCGGCGACCGCCATGTGGGGCAGTCGTCGATGGGCGGCATCACCTGGGGCAAGGTCACCGACGTCGAAGGGTTGGGTGAGCAGGCGTACCAGCAGTTCATCCAGACCAGGCGGGGCGAGGTCTCGGCCTCCACCGGGACGGTGCTCATGCGCAAGGGCGCCGTCGTCGTACGGGTCGACTACTCCGGGCACCAGCGGCCCGAGGGCGAGCCGACGAACTCGCCCAAGGTCAAGTTCATGACCGAGAAGGACGCGCTGGGCGGCGCGCTCACGCTGGCCAGGGCGTACATGGCGGAGCTGGACAAGCAGCCCGCGGGCAGCTAGGCGGTGACGCGGCGAACTGCGGGTCCACCAGGGTGAAGGCACGCGGCTCGCAGCCGGGTGGCAGGCTCCACTCGTGCACGGTTAATGAGGCTGCAACCGGGTTGCAAGTGGGGCAAATACCGTTATTTCTGCAAGCACTTGAGCCGCGCGATCCGGTTTGTCCAGTACAGGGGCATGGGCAAACCGTGGGGATCACGCGGCTCACTTCTTTTCCGCCGCGTTTCCCGTGGCGAGCCGCTCCAGGAAGGGCTCCAGCAGTCCCGGAACCGCGTGCCCGGCCAACTCCAGCCCGTCCCCGCGGCCCACGTCCACCACGTCGTAGTGCCCGTCGCCGGCGGCGGTGGTGGCCGACACCGTCAGCAGGCCGTGGCGCCGCTGGAAGAACGACTCGGTGATGGTCCAGCCCGAGATGCCCGTGCGGTCGAGCGCGACCGTACGCCGGACGGTGGCGCCGTTCCGCGTGATCAGGTGCCGTCCGCCGAGCGCGTGCCCGAGGCTCTTGGCGCTCTCCACGGCCAGCCACAGCCCGAACGGCAGCGCCACGGCGGGCACCGCCCAGACCCAGGCCCGCACCCACGGCCACGGCACCAGCCAGGACACGGCACATGCCCCTGCCGCCAGCACGCCCACGGTCACCAGCGCCCGCCCGACTCGCCTGCTCCTGGCGGCCAGAGGATGTGCCACGAGCACGCTTGCGCCCACCCCCGCTCCTGCGGAGGTGTCCGCGATCGTGGTGGCGAGGCGGGCGGCCACCGCTCGGGGGAGTGGTGGGGTCAGGGCGGCGACGTCCTCGGTCTCGTTCTCGCCGGCCTTGCCGAGCCCGGTGGCGATGGCCTTGACCCTCGCCCCGCCGCCCAGCCGGAGCAGCAGCGGCTCGCTGATCTCCACGCCCCGCAGGCGACGCTCCTCCATCGTGAGCGAGCGCGCGGTCAGCAGGCCGCGGCGCAGCCGGAGCCGCCCCGGCTCGCGTTCCAGCCGGTAACGCCCCCACGACTCGGCGAACAGCAGCACGGCCCCCAGCGCCCCGACGGCGGCGTTCGCGGCGAGCAGCAGCGGGATGGCCACCAGCGGCTGCGCTGTCACCCAGCTCCACACCTCCGCGGCGATCCGCCTGGTGAGCACCTTGGCGCCGATCTGGTCGAGCGCCTTGTAGGCGACGCCCAGCACCAGCGCCGCCCCCATGACCGTCCACACCGACAGCGGCGCGTACTTGATCCAGGACCACCGCAGCTCGGCCAGGGGCGCGGCCGCGGCCGTGGCGCCGTCGTCGCCGTGCAGGAGCATACGGCGCAAGGTCTCGGCGTCGTGCCTGGTCAGCGGATTCAGGGTGAGCTCGTCGCCCTCGGCGGAACGTTCGCCCGTGCGCACCTTGACCACCGTCAGCCCGAACATCCGCAGCACGGGATCGGCCCGCAGGTCCACGCTCCGGACACGGTCGCGCGGGATCGAGCGGTGCTGGCGTACGGCGGTGCCCGAGCGCAGTTCGAGCCGGTCGGCGGTCAGGCGCCAGTGGGTCGTGCGCAGCCGGATCATGTGGGACGCCACCACCCCGGCGACGATCAGCACCGCGGCCCCCGCACACGCCGCCACAACGCCGCCGACCGGCCAGTCCAGGCCGGTGAGGAACCGGACGAGCCCGAACTCCGCGGGCACCACGAGCGCCACTGACCTGACCGCCGAAGCCCACAGGCTGCGGCGCGGCAACCGCCACCAGCCGGTGCCGGACAGGCGGTCCACGCCTGCGCCGCGCACGTCCGCGGCTGGTCGCTGGTGCGCGAGCCCGCTCATGTGGCATCCCCCGGGGTGGACTGTGTGCTGGCGGTCAGGCGTTCGGCCAGGTCGGCGGCCATCGCGTGGTCCAGCGCCTCGATCTTGACGGCGCCCGCCGACGAGGCCGTCGTGACCGTGATGTCGGCCAGCCCGAACAATCGCTGCACCGGCCCCCGCACGGTGTCGATCCGCTGGATCCGCGACATCGGCGCCACCTTCCAGGTGTGCGTCAGCCATCCCTTGCGGGTGTAGACCGCCTCGTCGGTGACCTCCCACCGGTCCACCCGGTAGTAGGCCCGCGGCGCCACCACCGCGATCACCAGACACCCCGCGGCGAACGCCGCGACCACCGCTCCCAGCCAGACCGGCCGATCGGTGAACACCCAGTACGACACCACGGCCCCGGCGGCCACCGGCACCATGAGGATCAGCCACTGCACCGTCCACCACGGGATGGCCCGCGGATCGGCCTGGTTGCGCGGCGGCCGCAGCGACGTCGTGCTCACTCGCCCGCCTCCGCCTTCTTCGCCGAGTCGGCGACCGCCAGCAACACGAAACCGAGCACGCCGATCACGATGCCCGCGAACACCTCGTACCCCTCCAGAAAGGCCAGGTGGTTGACCACGATCAGGTTCTCGGCCCACCGCCACCACCCGAGCAGGGCGTTCACCAGACCGCCCACGCCCTGCAGGAGCAGCAGCCAGCCGAGCACCTTCAATACCGCTTCCATGGTGAAGAGCCTTCCGAACGGCCGAGGCCGCCCGCGTCGGCCGGAGGTCTCACCCGGCATCGACTTTGGTCGGTGTCGCCGCGCCTTGGGAGGGCCTAACCTCGGTGCATGTGACGCGAGCGCGAGGCCGGGATGATCTCGTCCCCGAATACCGGTGGGTGCTTCCGTCCGTGCTGCTCGGCGACGGCCGGGAGGGCCGCCGGGTGCGGCGCTCGCTGCGTGACTGGATCGTCGACATCACCGTGTTCCTGATCGCCTGCGGCATCACCATGCTGGGGCTGACGGAGATCCAGAACGAGCCGGAGCAGCTCATCGCGATCGAGCAGGTGGTGGGCGCGCTGTCGTGCGTGGCGGTCTGGCTGCGGCGCCGCTGGCCGGTCGGGCTCGCGTTGGTGACGGTCGTGCTCTCGTCCTACCTGGAGCTTGTCGGCGGCGCGTCCATCGTGGCGTTGTTCACCGTGGCGGTGCACCGGCCGTTCAAGGTCTCCGGGCCGATCACGCTGCTGGCCCTCATCACCCTGGTGCCGTACGTCTTCCTCCGGCCCCAGTCCGACATCGGGCCGCTGGAGTGGGCGCTTCTGCTGATCGCCCTCCTCCTGACCGTGTACGCCTGGGGCATCGTGATCAGGGCCAGGCGGCAGCTCATCTGGTCGCTCAGGCAGCGTGCCGACATCGCCGCGGAGGAGGCCAAGCGGCTCGAACGCGAGCGGATCGCCAGGGAGATGCACGACGTGCTCGCGCACCGCATCTCGATGCTCAGCCTGCACGCCGGCGCGCTGGAGTTCCGCCCCGACGCGCCCGCCGGCGAGATCGCCAAGGCCGCCGGGGCCATCAGGACCAACGCCCACCTGGCGCTGCAGGACCTCCGTGAGGTGATCGGCGTGCTGCGGCACTCGCGGCCGGGTGAGGACGACACCGTGCCGGACCGGCCACAGCCCACGCTCGACGACCTGCCCACACTGGTCGAGGAGTGCCGGCAGGCAGGCATGGACGTGCGGCTCGACCTGCGGGCGGACGACGCGCCGGAAGCGCTGGGCCGCAACCTCTACCGCATCGTCCAGGAGGCGCTCACCAATGCGCGCAAGCACGCGGGCGGCGCCCCGGTGACCGTCACTGTGGCCGGCACACGGGGCAAGGGACTGTCGGTTGAGGTACGCAACCCGCTGGGGTCCCGCCGCCCCCTGCGCCTTCCCGGGGCGAAGGCGGGACTCATCGGGCTGACGGAGCGGGCGGAGCTCGCCGGTGGCAGGCTCGAGCACGGCCCGACGCCGGAAGGGGAGTTCGTGGTGAGCGCCTGGCTGCCATGGCCGGTGGAGACGACATTGGAGGACGCATGACGACACCGGGCGGCGGGCCGATCCGGGTGCTGATCGTCGACGACGACGCCATGGTGCGGGCCGGGCTGTCAATGATCCTGGGCGGCGCGGGCGACATCGAGATCGTGGCCGAGGCCGCTGACGGGTCCGAGGTGCCGCCCCTGGTGGCCGAGCACCGGCCCGACGTCGTGTTGATGGACATCCGCATGCCGGGCGTCGACGGGCTCACCGCCACCGAGGCGCTACGGGGCACGTCGTCGCCGCCCGAGGTAGTGGTGCTGACCACGTTCCACGCCGACGCGCAGGTGCTGCGGGCGCTGCGGGCTGGGGCGGCGGGGTTCCTGCTGAAGGACATCGCGCCCGGCGACCTCGTGCAGGCGATCAGGAAGGTGGCCGCGGGGGAGCCGATCCTGTCGCCGGCGGTGACCCGGCAGCTGATCACGCACGTGTCGGACGGCGGGGCGAGAGAGCGTACCGACCGGGCCAGGAAGCTGCTCGGCCGGCTCAGCGAGCGCGAGCGCGAGGTGGCGCTGGCCGTGGGCCGGGGCAGGTCCAACGCCGAGATCGCGCGGGAGCTCTACATGAGCGTGCCCACGGTCAAGGCGCACGTCTCGCGGATCCTGACCAAGCTCGACCTCAACAACCGGGTCCAGGTAGCGCTGCTGGTCTACGACGCTAACGGCTGAGCAGCTGCTCGATCGTGGCCCGGTGCAGGACCAGGTCGTCGGGGTCGTCCGGGTCGGGCTGCTCGCCGAAGTGGATCCTGCGCTGCCACACCCGGGCCATGATGATCCCGTGCCGGAGGGCGGCGTACATCTCGTAGAAGTCCAGGTCGCGGGGCTGGTAGCCGGTCAGCTCCTGATATTTCTGGCAAACGTCGTCGCGCCGCATGAAGTCCGGCATGCCGGGGAAGTCCGCGGCGACCGTGAGGTCCTGGAAGAACCGGTGCAGGAAGATCATCCAGGACAGGTCCAGCTCGCGCGGCCCCACAGCGGCCATCTCCCAGTCGAGCACCGCGACCGGGGTGAAGTCCTGGAACATCATGTTCCCGATCCTGGCGTCGCCCCAGCACAACACGTCGGGCCCGGGATCCTCCGGCCAGTGCGACTCCAGCCAGCCGAAAGCCCGCTCCAGCAGGGGGATGCGCCGCCTGCCGTGCGCCCACTCGTAGTACGCGTGCTGCGCATCGACGTGCGCCCGCAGCCCGCCGGTCCCGATCACGGCCAGCTCCCGAGGCGTGAACGGCGCCTGGTGCAGCGCCGCCACGATCCCGACGCTGGCGTCCTGCAACCTGCGCTGGTCCTCGGGCGCGGCGTCGTACAGCCACCCACCGAATGTGTACGGCATCACATCCGGCGGCACCTCGCCCTCGGCGCATTCCATGACGAAGAACGGCGTGCCGAGCGGGCCGGGATCCGGCTCGAACCAGAGGGCCCTGGGCGCTGGTATCCCAGCTATTTCCCTGGCCAGGCGCATAACTTCAAACTGCGCCCGCAAATCATACGAAGGAAAGACCGGAACGGCTTCTCCCGCTGGTGCGAGCCTTGCTACGCAGCGGGTTCGCCCCGCACCCCAGGTAGCTGTGAAGAACAGGGTCTCGCTCGACATGCCGTTGCTCGTCGGTCTGAACAGTTCGGACACCGAGGCGTCCTTGCCCACCCTGCCGCGGAGCCAGACGGTCACATGATCACGCAGTTCTTCGAGGTCACGGGTGGACGTGCGTATCTGCTCTGTCATGGCCGGCCTCCCTGGTCAACAGGCGTCCCGGCACAGTCGTACACCCCCAACCAAGCGCTCGTCCATACGCAGGTGGCCGTTACGGTCAGGTACGCGGCAGCCGTACCCTTGTCTGAAAGGGCATGTCACGAAGGGACAAGTGGGATGAGTTCAGCGGGTGAAGGCCTGTCTCGCCCGCTTCCCGAGCAGGTGCGGCTCAATGTCGTCGACCTGGCGGCTCAAGTCCTCGGGACGATGCCCGGTGTTTCCATCCCGCCGCCGTTGCGCGGTATCGCCAAATTCGACCCGCGCAAGCGGGCCAAACTCGGCGGCGCGCCCATCGCGGCGCAGCTGGAGAACGACAAGAAGTTCCGCGAGCTGGTCGCCGAGTCGGTGGCCGCCGGGTGGCCCGAGCTGGTGGCCTCGCTGGCCGAGGGCAACGTGCCGCCGGCCGCCGATCCCGTGCTCGTGGCCGCGGCAGCCTACCTCATCCGGCCGCCCGGCTGGGAAGAGATGATCGAGCTCGCCCGCAACGACCTGGAGCAGTCGGCCGCGGCGGCCGAGGGGTCGGAGCGCGAGGAGACGGTCTCGCGGCTGCGTGAGCAGCTCGCCGCGCAGAAGAGCGCCGCCAAGGAAGAGGCCGACCGGCTGCGCGAGCAGGTCAAGGCCGCCCGCGCGGAGAACTCCGACCTGCGGCGCAAACTCCACGACGCCCGCGAGCGCGCCAAGGCCGCGGTCGCGCGGGCCGAGGAGATGGAGCGCGCGGCCGAGGACGTCAGGTCGGCCGCCGTGGCCGCGGGCAGCGCCGGCGAGTCCGAGCTGCGGCGGTTGCGCGAGCGGCTGGCCGATGTCGAAAAGCAGCTGGAGGCCTCGCGGCGGGCCGCCCGCGAAGGCAGGAGCATCGAGGATGCCCGCATCAGGGTGCTGCTCGACGCGCTGCAGGACGCCTCGGCCGGGCTGCGCAGGGAGCTCGCCCTGCCCACGACGATCAGCCGGCCCGCCGACTCGGTCGCCGCCGTCACGGGCGAGCGGCCCGGCGTGCGCGCGGTGCCCGCGCGCGCCCTCGCCGACGACGATCCGCAGCTGCTCGACCAGTTGCTGGCGGTGCCGCAGGTGCACCTGGTCATCGACGGCTACAACGTCACGAAGACCGGCTACGGCACGCTCACGCTCGCCGATCAGCGCAACCGGCTGATGACCGGGCTCGGCGGGCTGGTCGCGCAGACCAGGATCGAGGTGACCGCGGTGTTCGACGGCGCCGAGCTCAACGCCCCCGTCCAGGTGGTCGCGCCCCGCGGGGTGCGGGTGCTGTTCAGCGCGCCGGGGGAGACCGCGGACGACCTGATCCGCCAGCTCGTACGCGCGGAGCCGCCCGGCCGGGCCATCGCCGTGGTGTCGTCGGACCGCGAGGTGGCCGAGTCCGTCAGGCGGATGGGAGCCAGACCCGTTCCGTCTGCCTTGCTGCTGCGCCGGCTGGGCCGGGCCTAGATTACGAATTGACTGTTTGGGGTTAACCCCAGCCGCCACTTCTGTACTATTTCGCCCCAGGTTGTTATCCCTGGGAGGCGACACAGTGAGGTTTGGCCGGGTGCCGGTGGCCGCGGGTATCGCGTTCGGGCTGGTGCTGTCCCCCATGGGCGCGGCCGTCGCTGATCCCAAGCCCACTCTCAACCAGGCGAAGGCCAAGCTCGAGAAGCTCAACGACAAGGCCGACAAGGTCGTCGACCAGTACAACACGGCGACGGAACGGTACAAGAAGGCCAAGAGCGCCTACGTCAAGCTGAACGACAGCTACAAGAGCAAGCTGGCGACGGTCGCGGACCTGCGTGCCCAGGTGATCAGCATGGCCGTCGACAGCTACCGGCTCGGTGGCGACGTCACCTCCTTTCCCGGGCTGATCGGCGCGGACAACCCCGAGGACTTCCTGTCGCGAATGGCGGTGGCGGGGCAGATGTCGCAGGAGCGGGCGCAGAAGCTCACCGCTTTCGACCGGGAGAACCGCGGGCTGAAGGCCGAGCGTGACAAGGCGCAGGAGGCGCTGGAAGCGGCGGACACGGAACGTGACGGGGTGGAGAAGGAGCGCTCGGAGATCCTCAAGCTGATCGCCGAGCAGAAGAAGCTCCTGAAGAAGCTGGGCGCCTACAATCCCGGGAATCCCAACAGCGTCGGCATCAAGTACACGGGGCCGGCGTCGGGGAACGCGGCGGCGGTGCTGCGGTTCGCGTACGCGCAGGTCGGCAAGCCGTACATCTATGGGGGGACGGGGCCCGGGGGGTTCGACTGCTCGGGGCTGACGCAGGCGGCCTGGCGGGCCGGGGGTGTGTCGCTTCCTCGTACGACGTGGCAGCAGTGGGCGTGGGGAGCCGACCGCAAGGTGCCAATGGACCAGCTCCAGCCTGGTGACCTCATCTTCAGCGAGGGGCTGGGGCACGTCAGTATCTATGCCGGGAACGGGGAGATCGTGCACGCGCCGCAGACCGGCGACGTCCTCAAGGTCGTCAAGCTCTCCGACTACGGCCGCACCCTCGCCGGCGCCGTCCGCCCGTAAGGCGCTCAGTGCGCCGGTGAGGCGCTCGTCCGCCCGGCCACGGCCTGAACGCCGACTACGAGCGCGCGGGGGTTGCCGGTGGGTGTGCGTGCCCACCGAGACCGGCGGCCATCCCCGCGCACCCATCGACCCTGCGCCCACGCGCGTGTGGGGTGGCCGTCGGTTGTGCGGGTTCGGTCCGGTTGGGTTTCGGGCTGATAGCTCCGCGATTTCGATCTCCAGGGGGCTAGGTCGGCGGGGGAAGTCGGCCAGGGCGGGGAGTCAGCGGGGCGGGGGGTCAGCGGGGCGGGGGAGTCAGCGTGGTCAGGAAGGCGGAGACGGCCGGAGGGCGGTCGGTCGGGGGGAGGGTGGCGGCGAGGATGGTACGGGAGGGCAGGGGCGGTGAGGGGCGCAGGAGCCGGATGTCGGGGCGGACGGTCGAGTAGCCCGCGATCGACGGATACAGCATCACCCCCACCCCAGCGGCCACCAACCCCTGCCTGCCGTTCCAGTCGTCGCATACGTGGCTGATCCGCGGCGCCCGGCCCAAGGCCGCCGCGAGCTGGGCGATGGGACCGAGGCAGTCGGGATGGGTACCGTCGATCCACGGATCCGCCGCCAGATCCCGCAGCCGCACCCGGCCCCCCTTCGCCAGGGGATGGCTGACCGCCAGCGCGACCAGCAGCTCGTCCTCGTGCAGCGGCGTCAGAGCCACCCCGGCCGTGCCCGTCGTTCCTGAAGGGCCGGTCATGTCCCAGGAGGTCAGGAGGGCGATGTCGGTCTCACCGTCCAGTACGGCGGCGTACGGGTCGTGGTCGCCGGAGCGGACCGTGAGGGAGAGCTCCACGTCCGGATGCCTGGCCGCGAACGACCGGAACCGGTCGGGAAGGTAGCTGGTCGCGGCGCTTGGGAACGCCGACACCCGGACCCGTCCTGCCTCGGCCGTCGCGAAGGCTCGCATCCGCGTTTCGAACAGCCTCATACCCCGGAGCACCTCGTCCGCCTGCTCCAGCGCCGCCCGCCCGGCGTCCGTCGGCCGGACGCCACGCGGCAGGCGATCGAACAGCCGTACCCCCGTGTGCCGCTCCAGCGTGGCGATCTGCCGGGACACGGCGGGTTGCGTCATCGACAGCTCCTCGGCCGCAGCCGAGAACGATCCCAGCCTCCCAACCTCCACCAGCACCTTCAACGACCACACATCAAGCATGCATTGAGCTTATGGTTCTCATGCCGATCCCGCAGTGGTGTGCATGGCTGCGAGCGGTCATGCTCGGCTCTATGGACACAGAGACGATGGACAACCACCAGTACGCGTGGCTGAGTGAGGCGCTTCCGCGGGGGCCGCAGCGAATCCTCGACGCCGGTTGCGGGCGGGGCGAGCTGGCCGCCGCGTTGATGCGGCGCGGTCACCAGGTCACCGCCATCGACATCTCGCAGGAGGCCGTCGAGGCGGCGCGGGCGGCCGGCGTGCTGGCGGTACGGGCCGACATCGTGAAATATCCCGACTCTGCCGACGACGGGTCGGCCCCGGTGAGCTACTACGACGGTGGATCGTTGTTCGACGTCGTCGTCATGTCGCTCGCGCTTCACCACATGCATCCGCTCGAGGCGGCGCTGGACCGCGTGCTGTCGCTGCTCGTTCCCGGTGGGCTGCTGGTGGTGGACGAATTCGCGTGGGATTGGGCCGACCCGGCCGCAGCTACCTGGTTCTACGATGCCGGATCGTTGCTTGCCGCCGCCGGAGTGGCGGACTTCACACGCGAGCCCAGCGGCCCCGGACGGCACCCGGTCGAGCGGTGGCGGGAGGCGCACGTGGACCACGCCCCCGCGGACGACATGCTCGCCGCCCTCGCCGAACGGTTCGAGGTCGTGACCATGCGGCGAGAGCCGTACTTGTCGCGATATATCGGCGGAAAGCTGACGAACGGCAGCACCGACCTCCTCAACGAGCTATGGCGCATCGAACGGGACCGCATCGCCGCGGGATCGCTCCCGCACACGGGCTTCAGGATGACGGCGCGAAAGATGTGACGAAAGTGACAATTGGGACCTTACTCAACACTGTGCCGCCAATTGTGAGAAGGGTCACATTTGTATAACTGAACCTGGTGTTCCAGCAGGGACTTCCAAGCTGACTGGACCCGTTGTCGATCTTTACAACCTGACTGGCGTTTTGCCGATCCTTGACGTTTCGGCGTAGCTTCTGGCGTCGCAGCGAAAAGCCATGTCGCCGCGAACCCGCATCGGTCCGCCGATGTGAGCCAGATAGAGATCCGCCGGTCGCCGCCGTACGTCCCCTATGTCGAACAGACCTAGTCGAACAGAACAACGGACGGCGACCTGCCGAGTCCGTGCAGCCAGGAGGCACGGAGCCGGGGAACCATCGATCCCGATCCCAGGGATCAGGGGTGAATCGGCGCGTATCGCGCCGTAGGGCGACTTCCAGGCCCGAATCCGTCAGCTAACCCGGTAGGCGTTCGTGGAAGACTCAAGGAGCAATCCTGTCTACCTCCCTGCAAAACCCCCGTCTGTCCCGCATTGCCCTGAGTGGCGTAGCGCTCACCATGACCGTGACGGCCGGAGGTCTGATCCTCCATGCCCCGACGGCGCAGGCGGCGACGACCAGTGATTCAGCCGGTGCCTCCACGACCAAGGCCAGTACGACGGCTCGCTCCGTGACGTCGGCCAAGGCGCTCAAGGTCGCCCGGCAGAAGGCGAAGGCCCTCAAGGCCGTCGCCGTGGCCAAGGACCAGGTCGGTGACCCTTACCGGTACGGTGCCACGGGCCCTGGTTCGTTCGACTGCTCCGGCCTGACCCAGTACGCCTGGAGGAAGGCCGGGGTGACGATCCCCCGCGTGGCGGCCAGCCAGTTCGCCCGTATCAAGAAGAAGGTCTCCTGGAAGAACCTCCAGCCAGGCGACCTGATGTTCTTCAGTGGGCTCGGTCACGTGGGCATTTACGTCGGCGATGGCAAGATGCTCCACTCCCCGCGGACAGGCCAGCGGGTGCGTATCGACAAGCTGAGCAGCTGGCGCAAGGCGTCTTTCGTCGGCGCTGTCCGTCCCGGCGTGTGAGGAAAAGGGCCCCGATCCCATCGGGGCCCTTTCTTCATGCTTCCTTCTGGTACGGCAAGCCACCGTCCCCCAAACGCCGTACGGGGCCGAGGGCCTTCCAGGGAGACGGTTTCTGAGCCCTTCAGTGGCGGGCCGCCGTGACGACGCCATGTGGGCCGTCTCCGTGGCGCAGTGGGCCCGGCTCAGATCGGGTCCGGCCACGATCGGGCCCGGCTACGATCGGGGATCGTGTCCGAGCAGGTGAGCCGACGAGCCGTGGTGGCCGGACTCCTGCTCCTCGCCTTCGCCCCCGCCAGCGCCCCGGCCCTCGAATCCCCCTTCCTTCCCCCGCAAGCACGCGACCTGTGGCGCGACGGCGTCCTCCTGGCCCGCGGAACGCGTTCCCTCGTCGTCGGCCACCACACCCCGGCCAGCACGCTCGACGAGTTGGCACGGCGGGCCGACACGGCGGGGCGCCGGGTGTCGGACGTCCTCGGCCGGCCTGTGCGGCCGCTCGTCGTCGTCCCCCAGTCCGCCCCCGAGACGGCCGGGCTGGCCGGAGTGGAGCGGGTCGACGGGCTGGCCGCGGTGGCCGACCGCGGCCGGGTGATCGTCGTTCCCGAGGTCTTCGCCCGGCTCAACCCCATAGGGAAGGACGTCGTGCTCGCGCACGAGCTCACCCATGTCGTGGCGGGCACCGGGAACCTGCCCGTCTGGCTCTACGAGGGGTTCGCCGACTACGTGGGCTACCGGGACGCGGGGCTGCCCGTCCGGACGGCCGCCGCCGAACTGGGCGACGAGGTGCGGGCCGGGCGGGTGCCGAGCGAATTGCCCGGGCCTGCGGCCTTCGCGGCGGATGGCCGGGACCCGGTGCGGCTCGCACGGGCGTACCAGGAGGCCTGGCTGGCGTGTCGCTTCCTCGCCGACCGGTTCGGTGAGGAGAACCTGGTGAGGTTCTACCGTGATGCCCAGGCGGCCGGCGTCGATCGGGCGCTCGCCTCGCTCGGGCTCTCCGTGGCCACGCTGACGGCACGGTGGCGCGCGTACGTGCGGGACCAGCTCGCGTAAGGGGGAGGCAGATGAGCGAACGGCACGACACGGACGACGCAGAACTGGACACTACGGGCGCAGATCCAGCCGGTCGGCGCTCCGCCGATGACGGAGAGCGGGCCCGAGGGGGAAACCCGGGGGTGGATGAGGGCGTGGGGGATGCTGAGAGGGGGGTGCGTCGGCAGGCGGCGTTCGCGGCGATAGGGCTGGGGGCCGTGCTCCTGGCCGTGGCGGCCTTCACCACCCCCTGGCGGGTGCTGGCCGCAGGACCGCCAGACCCGGCCCGCGACTTCACCGCCGCCCAGATCGCCAGAGCGCAGGCGTTCGACGCGGCGACCACCCTCCCGAGCTACCTGTCGCTCGCCCTGTCGATCATCATCGCCGGCCTCCTGGTGGCCACCCCGATCGGCGCGAAGGCCGTGGGCCGGCTGAGAGGCCCGTGGTGGCTGAGGGTGATCCAGGGCGTCGTCGTCATCACCGCGCTCACCGAGCTGATCCGGTGGCCGCTCGGAATGTGGTTCGAGACGCTGCTGCGCGCCTTCGGGCTGTCCACCCAAGACTGGGCGTCCTGGGCCGGCGACCGGCTCAAGAGCCTGGGCGTGCAGGTGGCCATCCTCTGCCTGATGCTGGTCGTGCTCGTGGCGCTGGCTCGCAAGGTGCGGCGCTGGTGGATTCCGGCGGCCGTAGGGGCGTTCGCGCTGACGGTGGTGGCGTCGTTCGTGTATCCGGTGGTGTTCGAGCCGCTGTTCAACGACTTCACGTCCATGCAACAGGGCCCGCTGCGCAAGAACCTGCTGGCCATGGCCGAACGGGACGGCGTGCCGGTGGAGGACGTGCTGGTGGCCGACGCCTCGCGCCGGACGACTGCGCTCAACGCGTACGTGTCCGGCTTCGGTGCCACCCGCCGCATCGTCGTCTACGACACGCTGCTCAAGGCCCCGCAGCCGGAGGTGGAGCTGGTGGTGGCGCACGAGCTGGGCCACGCCAAGGACAACGACGTGCTCTCCGGCACGCTCATCAGCGGCCTGGGCGCCGGCCTGGGCGCGGTGCTGCTGTTCCTGGTGTTCGATCCGGTACGCCGCCGCGTCGGCGTCACCTCCATCGCCGACCCCCGCGCAGTGGGCGCGGTGATGGGCCTGATGACCCTGGGCTCACTGCTCCTGGGACCCGCGGAGAACCTGATCAGCCGCCACATCGAGGCCCGGGCGGACCTGCACGCCCTTGACCTCACCAGGGACCCGGCCACCTTTATACAAATGCAGAAACGCCTGGCAATCACCAATATTTCCGACTTGGCGCCGGATGCGGTGGAATATGTGCTCTATGCCTCGCATCCCACCAGCCCCCAGCGCATCGCCATGGCCCGCGCATGGGCGAAGCTGAACGGCATCCCGGTGCCGTGACCAATGTGCTCATCGTCACGAACGACTTCCCGCCCAGGCCGGGTGGCATCCAGTCGTTCGTCCACGGGCTCGCGCTGCGGACACCGGGCGTGGCCGTCTACGCACCCGCCTGGCCGGGCTGCGAGGAGTTCGACCGGCGCCAGCCGTACCGGGTGGTGCGGCATCCGACGCGGCTGATGCTGCCGACCCCGGCCGTGGCACGTCGTGCCGCCCGGCTGGTGGCCGAGCACGGGGCGGGCACCGTCGTGTTCGGGGCGGCGGCGCCGCTCGGCGTGCTCGCCCCGCACCTGCGCAGGGCGGGCGCGCGGCGCGTGGTGATGCTCACCCACGGCCACGAGGCGTCGTGGGCGAGCGCGCCGGGCTTCCGCGCCGTGCTGCGCAGGATCGGCGAGCACGCCGACGTGGTCACGTATCTCGGCGAGTACACGCGGCAGCGGCTCGTCGCGGCCATCCCGCCGGCCAAGCTCGTACGGCTCGCGCCCGGCGTGGACGCCGGCCGGTTCCGCCCCGACGTGCCCAAGGCCGAGCTGGGCCTGCAGGGGCGGCCGGTCGTGGCGTGCGTGTCGCGGCTGGTGCCGCGCAAGGGCCAGGACCAGCTCATCAGAGCCTGGCCTCAGGTGCTGCGGGCGGTGCCGGACGCCGTCCTGCTGCTGGTGGGCGGCGGGCCCTACCGGCGCACGCTGGAGCGGCTGGCGGCCGGGCACGAGTCGATCAGGTTCACCGGCACGGTGCCGGCGGCCGGCCTGCCGGGTCACTACGCCGCCGCCGACGTGTTCGCGATGCCGTGCCGTACCCGGTGGGGCGGGGTGGACGTGGAGGGGCTCGGGATCGTGTTCCTGGAGGCATCGGCCACAGGCCTGCCGGTGGTGGCCGGCGCGTCGGGCGGCGCGCCCGACGCGGTCAAGCATGGCGAGACCGGGCTCGTGGTGGACGGCACGGACCCGGAGGAGATCGCGCAGGCGATCGTCGAGCTGCTGAGCGACCCGGACAAGGCCCGCAAGATGGGCGCCGGCGGCCGCGACTGGATCGCAGCCGAATGGTCGTGGGAGCACGTCGCGGCCCGTTTCCAGAGCCTCCTCTAACCTTTGGTCGAGCCGAGCGTGAGCCCGGCCACGAACTGCTTGTGCAACATCTGGAACACGATCAGCGTCGGCAGCGCCACCAGCACCGACCCGGCGGCCAGCAGGTTGTAGTCGGTGAAGAACTGGCCGCGCAGGTTGTTCAGCGCCGAGGTGACGGGCAGCTTGTCGCCCGACGACATCAGCACCAACGCCCACAGGAAGTCGTTGTACATCCAGGTGAACTGCAGCGTGGACAGCGCCGCCAGCACCGGACGGCACAGCGGCAACGTCAGCCGCCAGTAGCGCTTCCACACCCCGGCCCCGTCCACCAGCGCCGCCTCGCTGATCTCCTCGGGGATCGTGCGCATGAAGTTGGCCATGACGAAGACGCAGAAGCCGAACTGGAACGCCACGTGGATGAGGATCAGCCCGAGGTAGGAGTCGTAGAGCGACTGCGAGCCCGACAACCACGCGGGCAGCGGGATCAGCGCGTAAAGGGTGTAGAGCGGGGTGATGAGGACCTGCGGCGGCAGCAGGTTCCCTGCGGTGAACACGATCAGCAGCGTCTTGCGGCCCGGGATGCGCAGCCGCGCGATCGCGAACGCCGTGAACGACGCCAGGAACAGCGTCAGCAGCACGCCGGGGATCACGATGATCAACGTGTTGAGGTAGTAGCGGGGTAGCTCTGCCTGGCTCCACGCCTGCCCGTAGTAGTCGAGCGTGAGGTGCTCGGGCAGCGAGAAGTAGCCGAGCCTGGCGGTCTCCTCGTACGGACGCAAGGAGGCGTACACCGCCAGCGCGAGCGGCAGCAGCCATCCCAGCGCCACCAGCACCAGGAACGCGTGCAGCAGGATCCGCAACGGCCGCACGGGCCGCCGTGAAGGCGATCGCTGCGCCTCGGCCGGGGGAGCAGCGGTCGGTGCGGTGAGCGTCATCGCCCCTCCTCCCTGAACAGCTGCGACAGGTAGGTGACGATGAACCCCAGCGAGATCACCAGCAGCACTACCGCGATCGCGGAGCCGAACCCGATCCTGCTGGCCTCGCCCACGATGTTCTCGGTCACGAGCACGGACAGCAGCTCGAGCCCGTTCCTGCCCTTGTTGATGGCGTAGACGATGTCGAACGCCCGCAGCGCCTCGATCACCGTGATCACCAGCACGATCACGTTGATCGGCCGCAGCGTCGGGAACACCACGCGGAAGAACGCCTGCCGTTCGTTGGCCCCGTCGATGGCCGCCGCCTCCTTCAGCGCCGGATCGACCGCCTTCAACCCCGCCAGATAGATGATCATGACGTAGCCGACGTGCCGCCAGGCGGCCGCGACCATGACGACCCAGATGTTGATCGAGCTGTCGCCGAGCCAGTCCACGCTCAGCCCGGTCACCGCGTTCAGCACGCCGTAGTCGGCGGAGTAGACCAGCTGCGCGATGAAGCCGACGACGGCCAGCGACAACACGACCGGCATGTAGAGCGCGCTCTGGTAGACGCGCGACAGCCGCAGCCGCCGGTCCAGCAGCACCGCGCAGAACAGCCCGAACGGCGTCGCGATCAGCCCGAGGAAGCCCAGCCACAACACGTTGTTGCGGATGGCCGACCAGAAGGGCGGGTATTCGGCGGTCAGATCGTGGTAGTTCTGCCCGCCCACCCACTCGATGGGGCCGATGCCGCCCCAGTCGGTGGCGGACAGCCCGATGGAGGCCAGCGTGGGCCCCCAGATGAAGCCCACGTTGACGATGACGGCCATCCCCAGCCCGATGACCAGAATGGTCACGTCGCGGGCGGAGTAGCGACGGGTCTTGACAGCCATCAGCGGAAGATGTTGGCCTTCTGCTTCTCGATGCTCGTCAGCAGGGAGTCGATCTCGTTGGGCTTGCTCACGAACGACTGCAGCGACGGGATCATCACGGTGGAGGCGAAGTCCGGCCGCGTGTCGCGGTCGAGGAACTGCGCGATGTGCGTGGCCTTCGACACCAGCTCGGCGCCGCGCTTCTGCAGGGCGCTGTAGCCGGAGGTGTCGGCCTTGGAGCTGGCCGCGAGCGTGCCCGGGTCCAGCTTGGTGGCGATGTTCTGCGAGGAGGCCTGGGCGAGGTGCTTGAGCAGCGCCTTGGCGCCGTCCACGTTCTTGGCCTTGGCGGAGATCATGTAGCCGTCGATGGGGGCGTCGATCGAGTCGGTGCCGTACTGCGGGTTGATCTCCGGGAAAGTGAAGAAGTCGAGGTCCTCGCGGTCGGCCTCGGGGAACTGCTGGGCGACGAACATGCCGAGCACGTACATCCCGGTCTTCTTCTGCGCCAGCGACTGCCCGGCCTCCTGCCACGTACGCCCGAGCGCCGCGGGCTGGTGGTACTCCATCAGCCCTCGCCACGTGTCGAACACCTGCTTGACCCGCGGGTCCGTCCACGACTCCTTGCCGCCCATGAGCGAGATGTGGAAGTCGTAGCCGTTCGTGCGCATGTTGAGGATGTCGAACGTGCCCATCGCCGGCCAGCCGTCCTTGTCGGCGAACGCGATGGGGATGATCCCGTCGGCCTTCATCTTCTTGGCCAGCGCGGTGAACTCGTCCAGCGTCGCGGGCGGCTCGTACCCCTTCTCCTGCCAGACGCTCTTACGGTAGAAGACCGCCCACGGATAGTACGTGGACGGCACGAAATACTGCTTGCCGTCGATGCCCGTCGACTGGTCCTTGAACGCCTGCGTGTAGTCGCCGCCGATCTCCCGCCACACGTCCGAGATGTCGATGGCCAGCCCCTGCTCGGCGAAGAACTGCATGCGGTATCCCGCGAACCAGGTGAACACGTCCTCGGGCGTGCCCCTGAGGTAGCGGTTGATGTTCTCCTGGAACGTGTTGTGGTCGACAGTGTTGATCTTGACTGTGGCCTGGGTGAAGGCCTTCACCTGGGTGTCGAGGGACTTCTTCGGGATCTCGTCGGAGGCGTTCGAGCCGATCGTGACCGTGCCGAGGTTGCCGCCGGAGGCAGTGCCGCCGCCGGGGGCGGGAGAGGGGGTGTCGGATCCGCATCCGACGAGGGCTGCGGGGACGCCGAGCGCGGCGGCTCCGAGCAGCAGATTGCGGCGGGATATCGGCAGTCGTTGGGCCATGGGGGTTCCTCCTAGCCGGACCCTTCAGATTCCCCCGAGTTCGCTCACCTTCATTCATCGAAAGGCCAACATTTCGGACTGTCAACGCACGGTTTCATGACGAATCGGCCACAGTCGCAGCGTCGCGATCGTGTCATCATGCGTGCGGGATGGTGTCGGAATCTGTTGGGATCTGGTGATGCGATGCTCGCCCCGCAGCGGCAGCAGGCGATTCTGGAGCTCGTCAGGCAGAACGGCGGCGTCCGGGTGATCGAGCTGGTGCGGGCGTTCGGCGTCTCCGACATCACCATCCGCCGCGACCTGGAAATGCTGGCCGAGCGCGGCCTGCTGGCCAAGGTGCACGGCGGCGCCACCGTTGTCGGATCCGGCATCGGGTCCACCGACGAGCCCGGCTTCGCCGTCAAGTCCGTACGCCAGGAGGAGGAGAAGCGGGCCATCGCCCGCCAGGCCGCCGCCCTGGTGGACGCGGGCACCGCGGTGGCGCTGTCGGCGGGCACCACTACGTGGGCGCTCGCGCACCGCCTGGCCGCCGTGCCGGCCCTGACCGTCGTGACGAACTCGGTGCGCGTCGCCGACGTCTTCCAGCGCTCGGGACGTACCGACCAGACGGTCGTGCTCACCGGCGGCGTGCGCACCCCCTCCGACGCCCTGGTCGGACCGGTCGCGGTGACGGCGATCCGGCAGCTCAACGTGGACCTGCTGTTCCTCGGAGTGCACGGCATGACCGTCCGGGCCGGCTTCACCACCCCGAACATGATGGAGGCGGAGACCGACCGCGCGCTCGTGGAGGCCGCCGGGCGGCTGGTCGTGCTCGCCGACCACACCAAGTGGGGCACGGTCGGCATCAGCACCATCGCCAAGCTCGGCGAGGCCGACATGCTCGTCTCCGACTCCGGGCTGCCCCGGCCGGCCAGGGAGGCGCTGGCCGAGCAGGTCGGCGAGCTCGTCATCGCCGACCCGGCCGGGCCGCGGCCGGCGTAGCGCCGGCGAGCTTACGATCGCCGGCCCTGACGCGGGGGCGACGTCCGCGATTAGCCTGGCGGTCATGAGCTCCACGCGCCGCAGCGTCGCGGAGGCTGCGGGATTAGTCTGGCACGCCGGCCCCATCCGGGCGGTGTGCCACGGGATCGTCACCCTCGTCCAGGCGGCACTGCCGGTCTCGGTCGCCTGGCTGACCAAGCTGGTGCTGGACGAGCTGGTCCGCGGCGCCACCGTCGCCGAGCTGGCCGTGCTCCTCGTGCCACTGGTGGCCGTCGGCGTGTCCATCGCCGCGTTACCGCAGCTCAGCGCGTACATCGGGGCGGAGATGGGCAGGCGCGTCTCGACGTACGCGCTCGACCGGCTGTACGTCGCCATGGAGCGCATCATCGGCCTCGGCCCGTTCGAGACGCCCGCGTTCCTGGACCGGCTCCGGCTGGCCTCGCAGGGCGGCACGATGGCGCCCGTCTTCGTCGGCAGCGCCTTCGGGCTGGCCAGCACCGTCCTGACGATCGGCGGGTTCATCGGCTCGGTCGTGATCCTCTCCCCGGTGATGGCCGTCGTCGTGCTGGTCGCCGGCGTCCCGGCGCTGATCGCGCAGATCGCGCTGGCCAGGAGGCGGGCCAAGCTGATGCTGGAGCTCGCACCCGTGCAGCGCCGCGAGTTCTTCTACTCCCACCTGCTCGGCAGCGTCGAGGCGGCCAAGGAGGTGCGGCTGTTCGGGCTCGGCGCGTTCATGCGCGCCCGCATGCTGGCCGAGCGCCGCACCGCCGACCAGGCCCACCGTGCCCTGGAGCGCAGGGACCTGCTCGTCGAGGGCGGCCTGGAGCTGCTGGGCGCCCTGATCGCCGGGGGCGGCCTGGTCTGGGCGGTGCTCGCCGCCAGGACCGGGACGCTGACCGTCGGCGACGTGTCGATGTTCATCGCCGCTGTGGCCGGGCTGCAGGGCGGGCTGTCGGCGCTGGTGAGCGGCATCGCCTCCACGCACCACCAGTTGCTGCTGTTCGGCCACTACGCCGACATCGTGCACATCGAGCCCGACCTGCCCGTCGCCGCCGACCCGCGGCCCACCCCGCCGCTGAGGCAGGGCATCGAGCTGCGTGACGTGTGGTTCCGCTACGCCGACGACCTGCCCTGGATCCTGCGCGGCGTCACGCTCACCCTCCCGTACGGCAAGGCCGTCGCCGTCGTCGGGCTCAACGGCGCCGGCAAGAGCACCCTCGCCAAGCTGCTGTGCCGCCTGTACGACCCGACCCGCGGCTCTATCCACTGGGACGGCGTGGACCTGCGCGACCTGGACCCCGCCGAGCTGCGCGCCCGGCTCGGCGCGGTGTTCCAGGACCACATGACGTACGACTTCAGCGCCCGCGACAACATCGCCGTCGGCGACCTGAGGGCGCTCGACGACCTCGACCGCATCAAGGCGGCGGCCATCCGGGCCGGCGTGGACGACGCGATCAGCGCGCTGCCCGACGGCTACGACACCGCGCTGACCAGAATGTTCGTCTTCACCCTCAAGCGCGGCAAGCAGCCGTCCACCGGTGTCACGCTGTCCGGCGGCCAGTGGCAGCGGGTGGCGCTGGCCAGGGCCTTCCTGCGGGACCACGCCGACTTCATGATCCTCGACGAGCCCAGCTCGGGACTGGACCCGGAGGCGGAGCACGACGTGCACCTGCGCATGCGCCGCTACCGGGCCGACCGGACGAGCCTGCTGATATCGCACCGGCTCAACGCGGTGCGCGAGGCGGACCTGATCGCGGTGCTGGCGGACGGGGAGATCGCCGAGCAGGGCCGCCACGACGAGCTGATGGCCGCGGACGGGCTATATGCGCGGTTGTTCCGGATCCAGGCCAGCGGCTACCAGGACGAGGCCGTGCCAGGTCCCGGCGCTCTCCCGGACGGCTTCCCCGGGGCGCTGCCCCTCCCGAGGCGTCCCGACCTGCCCTAACGGCTGCTGTACAGCTCGTCGATCTCCTTGGCGAAGTCGCGCATGACGAGGCCGCGCTTGACCTTCAGCGTCGGCGTCAGGTGCCCGCTGTCCTCGGTGATGTCCCGGTCCAGGATTAGGAACTTCTTGATCTGCTCGGCCTTCGACACCGACAGGTTCGCCCGGTCCACCGCCGTCTGGATCTCCGCCTGCACCTTCGGGTCCGCCCGCAGCTCGGACACGGACGATCCGGCGGGCACGGCCTCGGGATCCAGGGTGACGAGGGCGGCCACGAACGGGCGGCCGTCGCCGATGATCATTGCCTGGGAGATCAGCGGATGGGCGCGCAGCGCGTCCTCCAGCGGCCCCGGCGCGACGTTCTTGCCGGCCGCGGTCACCAGGATCTCCTTCTTGCGCCCGGTGATCCGCAGGTAGCCGTCGGCGTCCAGCTCGCCCACGTCGCCGGTGTGGAACCAGCCGTCGGCGTCGATCACCTCGGCCGTGGCCTCGTCGTTCTTCCAGTAGCCGGGGAAGACGTGCCTGCCCTTGGCCAGGATCTCGCCGTCGTCGGCGATGCGCAGGGTGACGCCGGGCAGCGGCTTGCCCACCGTGCCGATCTTGTTGGCGCCCGGCATGTTGACCGAGCACGGCGCGGAGGTCTCGGTCAGGCCGTATCCCTCGAAGACCTCGATGCCGACGCCCTTGAAGAAGTGGCCGAGCCGCTCGCCCAGGGCGCCACCGCCGGACACGGCGGCCGACAGGCGCCCGCCGGTGGCGGCCCGCAGCTTGGAGTAGACCAGCTTGTCGAACACCGCCCGCTGCAGCCGCAGCCCCAGCGGCGCGCCGCCCGAGCTCTCCGCGCGGCTCCAGGCCACCGCCACGTCCACGGCGCGGGCGAAGATCTTGCCCTTGCCGCCCGCGATGGCCTTCTGCTCGGCGCCGTTGTAGACCTTCTCGAACACCCGCGGCACGCCCAGCAGGAAAGTCGGCTGGAAGTCCTGCAGGTCCGGGGCGACGTTCTTCATGTTCGGCGTGTGCGCGATGATCGCGCCCGCCTCCATGAGCACCACCTGAATCATCCGCGCGAAGATGTGCGCCAGCGGGAGGAACAGCAGCGCCGATGGGTCCTTGCGGGCGAACAGCGGCTCCAGCGGCCCCCGCAGCACGTTGAGCGCCGTGAACAGCAGGTTGTCGTGGGTGATGCGGCAGCCCTTGGGCCGGCCTGTGGTGCCGGAGGTGTAGACGATCGTGGCCAGGTCGGCTCCGGTCACCCGGGCGCGCCGCTCGTCCACCTCGGCGTCGGCGACGTCGCCGGTCCCCAGCGTGCCGTCGACGCGCCACACGGACTTCAGTCCGGGCGCCGCCGCGCGCACCGTCTCCTCGTGCCCGTCCAGCTCGACGAACACCGCCTTGGCCTCGCTGTCGGACAGGATCCAGGCGACCTGCTCGGCCGACGACGTCTCGTAGATCGGCACGGTGACCGCACCGATGGACCAGATCGCGTAGTCGACAAGGGTCCACTCGTAGCGGGTGCGCGACATCAGCGCGACCCTGTCGCCATGCTCGATGCCCGCCGTGATCAGCCCTTTGGCCACCGCGACCACCTGGTCGCGGAACTCCGACGCGGTGACCACCGGCCACCCCGCGTCGGTCTTGCGGCGCATGATGACGGCGCCGGGCTCCTGCTCGGCCCGTCGGAAGACGGTGTCGGCCAGGCTCGCCGAGGCGGGCACGTCGACCAGGACCGGGACGCTGTACTCGCGCACGAATTCAACTCCTCTTCGGGTGACGCCGTGACGCTACCGCGTTAAGTTACGTGTCGGTAGCTTCGTCATTGAGGCGTTATGAAGGGCAATCATCACGCTAGCAGTCGCCGCTCGTAGGATTTCCCCCCATGAGGGTCCATGTGGTGAGCGACGTCCACGGCAGAGCCGACGCGCTGGCCAGGGCGGGTGACGGCGCGGACGCGCTGATCTGCCTGGGCGATCTGATCCTCTTCATCGACTACGACGACCACGCGCAGGGCATCTTCCCCGCCCTGTTCGGCGCGCAGAAGGCCGCCGAGTACGTCGCGCTGCGCACGGCCAAGCGGTTCGACGAGGCCAGGGCCATGTCGGCGGCGCTGTGGGCCACACTCGACGGCGACCCGCGCGAGCACATCGAGCGCAACGTCCGCGCCCAGTACGCGGCCCTCTTCGCGGCCATGCCGGCGCCCGCCTACCTCACCTACGGCAACGTGGACATCCCGCGCCTGTGGCCGGAGTACGCGCGGCCCGGCCACCATGTGCTCGACGGGCAGGTGGCGGAGATCGGCGGGCTGCGGTTCGGCTTCGTGGGCGGCGGGCTCAAGACCCCCTACCGCACCCCGTACGAGATCAGCGACGAGGAATACGCCGCCAAGGTCGAGGCACTCGGCGAGGTGGACGTGCTGTGCTGCCACATCCCGCCCGCCGTGCCCGAACTGCTCTACGACGTGGTGGCCAGGAGGTTCGAGCGCGGCAGCGAGGCCACGCTGGAGGCGATCAGGCGCACCCAGCCCCGCTACGCCCTGTTCGGCCACGTGCACAACCCCCTCCACGACCGGATCCGCGTCGGACGCACCGAATGCCGGAACGTCGGCCACTTCCGGGGAAAGGGCGTCCCTTTCGTCCTCGAATGGTGACCAGCAGGGCGCGTACGACGCTCCACCGCAAGGAGCGGATAGTGCACTACCGTGGTGGCATGGCTGATCGCACCACTTCCAGCACCACCATCGACGCCGGTCGCGCCGATGTCATGGCGGTCATCGCGGACTTCCCGTCCTACCCGGAATGGGCCGGGTCGATCAAGAATGCGGAGGTCCTCAGCACCGGCGGCGACGGCAGGCCGCAAACGGTGCGATTCGTCCTCGACGCCGGGATGATCAGCGACACCTATACCCTCGGCTACACCTGGCAGGACGACGAGAGCGTCAGCTGGCAGGTCGTGGAGCCGGGGAAGATGGTCTCCGATCTCAGAGGCAGTTACCGGCTCGCCGACAAGGGCAGTGGCACAGACGTGACGTATGAGCTGACGGTCGACTTGAGCGTGCCCATGATCGGCATGATCAAGCGCAAGGCGGAGAAGGTGATCGTGGACACCGCGCTCAAGGGACTCAAGAAGCGCGTAGAAGGTCGCTGAGGTGAACCCGCGGGTCCTGCTCTTCACCGGCAAGGGCGGCGTCGGCAAGACCACGGCCGCCGCCGCGACCGCCACGCTCGCCGCCCGTCGCGGCCTCAAGACGCTCATCGTCTCCACCGACACGGCACACTCGCTGGCCGACGCGCTCGCCGTCGAGCCTGGCGAGGTCGCGCCGGGCCTGCACCTGCAGCAGGTCGACACACAGAAGACGCTGGAGCGTCACTGGGGAGAGCTGCAGGACTACGCCCGGGGCGTGCTGGGCGAGCTGGGCCTGGACGAGATCACCTCCGAGGAGATCACGGTGCTGCCGGGCGCCGAGGAGGTCATCGCCCTGCTGGAGCTGCGCGAGCACGCCCGCGAGGGCCGCTGGGACCTCATCGTCGTCGACTGCGCGCCCACCGCCGAGACGCTGCGCCTGCTGGCCCTGCCCGAGGCGCTCGACTGGCACGTCAGCAGGCTCATGCCGGTCGGCCGCAAGATCGTGCGGCTGGTCTCGCCGTTCGTGCGCAGCGTCGCGCACGTCAGCGCGCCCGGCGAGGATGTCATGAACGCCGCCGAGCGTTTCCACCGCGGCCTCATGGAGGTGCGCGAGCTGCTCACCGGCGACCAGGCCTCCGTGCGGCTCGTGCTCACCCCCGAGTCGGTGGTGCTGGCCGAGGCCAGGCGCACCCTCACCTCGCTCAACCTGTACGGCTACCGCGTCGACGCCGTGATCGCCAACCGCGTCTTCCCCGCGGAAGGCGCCGACGCGTGGCGCGCCCAGTGGGTGGCGGCGCAGTCGCGACTGCTGGCCGAGGCGGAGCAGTCGTTCGCGCCGCTGCCCATCCACGTCGTCCCCTACCTGCCCGCCGAGCCCGTCGGCAAGGACGCGCTGGCCGCGGTGGGCGCCGAGCTCTACGGCGAGCACGACCCGTTCGCCGCCCCCGCCATCGACCCGCCGCTGCGGATGAGCGCCGACGAGCTGACCCTCGCCCTGCCCGGCGCGGACCGCGGCGACGTGGACCTCGCCCGCAAGGGCGACGAGCTGATCATCACCGCGGGGCCGTACCGGAGGATCCTGGCGCTGCCCGCGGCGCTGGCCCGCAGGAAGATCAGCGCAGCCGCGCTCCGCGACGGCGTGCTCCGAGTACGGTTCATCTCGGGGACCTCATAACGCGGGGACCCGGTACGCAGGGAGGGCCAGATGACGGAGAGCAACGACAGAGATCCGATCGGGACCGTCGCGGACGAGGCGCGCAAGCTGTTCGAGTCGATCCAGGGACGCGCCACGCGCCAGGTCGGCAAGACGGTGCTCAACTCGTTCACCGGCGGCGGACGCAGGGAACGGGACGTGTGGGAGGAAGCGGTGTCCGAACCCCACGACGAGTACATCTGCCGCGCCTGCCCGCTCTGCCGGGCGATCGCGGCACGGCGCGAGTCGGGCTCCGACGTGACCGGGCACCTCATGGCCGCGGGCGGGGAGTTGTTCGCCGCGTTCCGCGGGGCGATGGACGCGCTGAGCAAGCCCGCCCCCGGCACACAGCAGCGGGAGCGCGACAATCGTGATCGTCGCGATGACGTGGAACACATAGATCTCGGATAGGGAGAAAGACGGGCATGCTCACGATCGGTGTCGACATCGGCGGGACCAAGGTCGCCGCGGGTGTGGTCGACGACCAAGGGAAGATCGTCGCCCATACGCTGCGGCCCACCGCCGCCGACCGCCCTGACGTGGTGGCCGAGACGGTGGCCGACGTCGTTCGCGAGCTTTCCGCGGACCGGGAGATCGAGGCCGTCGGAGTGGGCGCGGCCGGGTTCGTCGACGAGACCCGGTCGATGGTGCGCTTCGCGCCCAACCTCGCCTGGCGCGATGAGCCGCTGCAGAAGAAGATCAGCGGCCTGGTCGGCCTGCCGGTCGTGATCGAGAACGACGCCAACGCCATGGCCTGGGGCGAGACCAGGTTCGGCGCCGGGCGCGGCCAGTCCCACGTGGTCTGCATCACGCTCGGCACCGGCATCGGCGGCGGTCTCGTCTTCGACGGCGCGCTCTACCGCGGCCGCTGGGGAGCGGGCGCCGAGTTCGGCCACATGCAGGTCCAGCCCGGCGGGCGGCCGTGCGGCTGCGGCAACGTGGGCTGCTGGGAGCAGTACGCCAGCGGCCAGGGCCTCGTCAAGGAGGCCAGGGAGCTGGCCGCGGCCCGACCGGAGCAGGCGAAGATCCTGCTCGGGCTGGCCGGCGGCAAGATCGAGGGCGAGGAAGTCACCGAGGCCGCGCGACTGGGCGACGAGGTCTCGCTGGCCGCGTTCGCAGCCTTCGCCGACTGGCTCGGCCAGGGCATGGCCGACCTGGCGGCCGTGCTCGACCCCGGCTGCTTCATCGTCGGCGGTGGCGTGTCCAGGGCCGCCGACCTGTTCATCGACCGGGCCCGCGAGACCTACGCCGAGCGGCTCACCGGACACGGGCACCGGCCGCTCGCCGAGATCAGGCTGGCCGAGCTTGGCGCCTCGGCCGGGGTGGTGGGGGCCGCCGACCTGGCCAGGCTGCGCTAGAACCGCGTGGCGATCAGGGTCGGCACCTACAACGTGCACGGGCTGCGCGACAGCGCGCCCGCGCTGACCAGGGTCATCGCCGCCATGCGCGCCGACGTGCTGTGCGTGCAGGAGGCGCCCAGGTTCTACCGCTGGCGGGCCAGGCGCCGGGCGCTGGCCGCCGCGGCGGGGCTGCGCGTGGCCACCCCCGGCAGGCTCGGCGGTGTGGCTGTGCTGATCGGCCGCCGCGTCCGGGTGCTGCGGGCCGAGAGCCACGCGCTGCGGGTCTTCCTCGGGCTGGAGCAGCGCGGGCTGGCCGTGGCCGTGGTCGAGGCCGAGGGGGCGCGGCTGGCCGTCGGCTCGCTCCACCTGGACCTCAACGACCCGGCCAGGGTGCACCACGCGGCCGAGGCGGTGGCGCTGATGGAGCGGGCGGCCGCCCCGTTCGGCGCGGCGATCGTGCTCGGCGGCGATGTCAACGAGCAGCCGCACCAGCCGGCCTGGCGGTATCTGGCCGGGCGGCTGGCCGATTGCTACGCGGTGGCGCCCAAGGGCGATGGGCTGACGTTCCCGGCGGCGCGGCCCGCCGTACGCATCGACGGGGTGTTCGCCGCGCGCGAGGCGCGTGTCGTGTCATGCGGGGGAGTGGACGCCGAGATCGCCGATCTCACCGGGGCGAGTGACCATCTTCCCGTTATCTCGGAGTTGCGACTTGGGCACTAAACGGCAACGGGGGCCGGTCAGCCCGTAGCATTTGCACCATGACCCGTCGCTCTCGGCGGCGTGCGCTCTCCTTGATCTTGGCGACGTCCGTGGCCTTGCCTCAGGTCACGCCCGCCGCGCATGCCGATCCCCGCCGCCCCGCCACCATCGAGGCCTGGCAGCAGTCGACCAGCGTGCGCCTGCAGACCGACGGCTCGCTCTCCGATGTGCTGGCGCTCTCCTCCAGCGACGTCTGGGCGGTCGGGCAGCAGGAGATCTGGGATGTGTGGAAGAACCGCGGGACCATCCGTCACTGGAACGGCGTCCGATGGACCGAGGTGGCCATCCGCGACGCCACCTCCGCGGGCAACCTGCGGAGCCTGGCCGCCGCCGGGTCGTCCGACGTGTGGGCGGTCGGCGACGGGCACGACGGCCTACCGTACCTCGCCCACGGCGACGTGGCCGGGTTCGACCGGGTCAGGCCACAGGGGCTGCGGGCCGGCGACTGGCTCGCCGGCGTCGACGCCAAGCAGGGCAAGGTGGTGGCGGTCGGCAGCCGCGACAAGCAGGGGCTCATTCTCACCGGTCAGGGCAACAGCTGGAGCGTCCACGCGACCAAGGAAGAAGGCGCCCTGTACGCGGTGGCGGGCGGGTTCGCCGTCGGCGACACCGGCACCGAGCCGCTGGTCGTGCACTACTCGGGCGGCTCGTGGAAGTCGATGCCGCTGCCCTCGATCCCCGGCGGCTACCTGCGCGACGTCCAGGCCGACAGCGCCAAGCGGGTGGTGGCCGTCGGCGGCGTCTACCGGGGCCCGGGCGATATCTCCCCGCTCGCGCTCACGTGGAACGGCAAGCGGTGGAAGCAGTTGGCGCTGCCCGAGTCCGACGCCCGCCTCTACGGCGTGACAGGCGATGGCAAGGGCCGCTACTGGATGGCCGGCTACGACCCGGCGCGGGCGTCCGAGCCGTTCATGATGCGCTGCGAGAAGGGCGCGTGCGAGATCATCCGCGGCGGGGCCGAGCAGGGCAGGAGCACCGTGCGCCTGCAGGCCGTGGCCTATCTCGCGGGTAAGAGCACGGTGTGGGCGGTCGGGCACGCGGTCGACGCCCGTGACCGCTACACCGACGTCGTGGAGTCGTTCGCACCCAAGACGATGGAGAGCAAGTCCTAGAGGCCGGCAGGCCCGCTCGGGCCGGGCCGGGGTGTGGTGAGGGACCCGTGGCCCCGCCCGGGCCGCCGGGTCCTAAAGGACCGCGCCGTCGTCCCAGCCGGAGTCGTTGGGCGGGCCGTCGCCCATGCGCACCACCAGGGCCACGAACCCGCCGATGAACGCCGCCACCGCCGTGAACAGCGCCCACCCCTCCATCTGCCAGTGCGCCACCGCCGCGACCAGGAGGTAGGCGGGGCCGCCGAACAGCGCCACCCACGCCAGCTTGGCCGGCAGGTCGAGCTTGGGCAACGGCGGGGGCGGCGGCGGCACGAAGTGCCCCTCTTCGTCCTCGTCGTCGTCCTGCTTGTCCTCGGGCTCGTCGAGATCCTCCTCGAGCTCCTCCGAGGGCTTGACCACCCGCCGGGTGGGCTCGGCGGGGACGTTTTCGCTGTCCGGCCATGGCTGTTCGGCCGAGTCGCGCTCGGCTGTGTCGTTGAAGGACGCGACGATCTGCCGCCAGACCTCGTCCTCGTCACTCTGGGGCGTCACCTAGATGGGCCTCTCCGCAGCGATCGCGACTTCCCCCTGGGTGCGATCAGTCCCTCTGCAAGGGTACCGAGGCATGTGTCCGGATGAAGTCGAGGCTGCCGGCAAAGATCCTGTGGGCATCATTGTCGAGCGTCGCAACATGGTAGCTATCGGTAAGCTCCTCGATCGTGGCCTGCGGGACCTTTTGGCGAATGATCGCCACACTCGTTGGCTTCACCACATGGTCGTCCACGCTGTGGAAGACCAGCAGCGGCTGCGTCACCTTCGCCAGGTCGGCCTGCACCAGCGACCACAGCCCGGGCAGCGACGCGGCCGCCTTCACCGGAGTTCGGGAGTAGGCCAGCTCGGTCACGCCGGCCTTCTTGACGTCGTTGGCGACGCCCGGCACGGACGGCACGAACCACTTCAGCAGCGGCGCCAGCTTCAGCAGCGGCACGTCGTTGGCGATCGACGGGTTGACCAGCACCACGCCGCTGATAGCCGGGCCGTGCACCTCGGCCAGCCGCAGCGCCAGGCAACCGCCGAGCGACAACCCCGCCACGAACACGTTCGCACAGCGGCCTTGCAGGTCCGCGAACGCCTTCTCCACCTCGGCGTACCAGTCCTCCCAGCGCGTGCGGTTCATCTCCTGCCATCTGGTGCCGTGCCCCGGCTGGCGGGGCAGCGAAACGCTCACCCCGTGCCCGGCCAGGAACTCGCCCCATGGCCGTAACGATTGCGGGGTGCCCGTGAACCCATGGCAGAGCAGCACGCCGACCTCGCCTGCGTCATGGTTGTAGGGCTCCGCGCCTGGCATGAGCGGCATAACAGCTCCTCCATGCGATTTCATTCCGGGGGTTCAAGACCGGGACGTTCATCCGGGAACGGCCCGATCGTCGCACGTTCGGGGGTGATTGTGCGAGAGCTGGTGTAGGAGCATGGCCGTCGAGGTGGGAAGATGACTCTGCCTGCCGATGACGTGCTGGAGAAGAGGTGCCGCGGTGTTCTACTGGGTGGTCAAGGCCATCTTGGGGCCGATCCTCCACCTTGTGTTCAGGCCGTGGACGGAGGGCTCGGAAAACGTGCCGAGGGAGGGGCCGGCGATCCTGGCCGGCAACCACCTGTCGTTCGCCGATCATTTCTTCGGCCCGCTTCAGCTGCGCCGCAAGGTCATCTCGCTGGGCAAGTCCGACTACTTCACCGGCCGCGGTGTGAAGGGCTTCTTCACCCGGCTGTTCTTCAGCGGCGTCGGCACCGTGCCGATCGACCGCTCCGGGGGCAAGGCCAGCGAGGCGGCGCTCCGCACCGGCTTGCGTATTCTGCGCGAGGGTAACGTCCTGGGCATCTACCCGGAGGGCACCCGCTCTCCCGACGGCCGGCTCTACAAGGGCAAGACCGGCGTGGCCCGGCTGGCCCTGGAGTCGCGGGCCCCGGTCATCCCCTGGGCGATGATCAACACGTACGAGATGATGCCGCCGGGGCGGGTGTTCCCCAAGCTCGGGATCAGGCCGGGCGTCAGGTTCGGCAAGCCGCTCGACTTCTCCCGTTACTACGGGATGGAGGAGGACCGCCTGGTGCTGCGCGCAGTGACCGACGAGATCATGTACGCGCTGATGGAGCTGTCCGAGCAGGAATACGTCGACAAATACGCCGCCAGCGCCCGCGTCGAGATGGAGCGCGCAGCCCGCGCCGCCGCCGCCAGGGACTAACGGCCGTCCGAGGAGCGCAATGCCTCCTCCGTTTTCCGCATGGCCGCCGTCATCGTGTGCAACTCCTCCCGGCTGAGCCGGTCGATCAGGTATTTCCGCACGACCTCCAGGTGCCCCGGCGCCACCCGCTCCAGGCACCGCAGGCCCGCCTCGGTGATCGCCGCCAGCACGCCGCGCTCGTCCGACGGGCAGGTGGCACGCTCCACCAGGCCCGCCTTCTCCAACTGAGTGATCTGGTACGTCAGCGCGCTCTTCGACACCACGACACCCTTGGCCAGCTCGGTCATCCGCTCCTGGCGGCCGGGGGCCTCGGCGAGCCGCACCAGGATCTCGAACTGTGGATGCGTCAGTCCTGCCGCGGCCTTGAGCTGCTCTTCGATGCGCCTGTCGAGCAGGTGGGAGGTCGACAGGAAGGCGCGCCAGGCGGCCATCTCCGTTGAGTCGAGCCATCGTGGTTCCGTCACCGGCACAGTCTACCGTGTTTGTTCAGATTTTAACTTTCCCTGCTAGAGTGCTCTCGTTCAAAACTGAACGAATCTCATCGCTCTCATAAGGAGGTCGCATGGCCGACCAAGCCCGTCCCATCGTCCTGCTGCTCGCGAGAATCGCCATCGGGGTGATCTTCCTCGTGCACGGCTACCAGAAGTTCGCGACCATGGGCATCGCGGGCACCACCAAGTTCTTCGAGTCCGTCGGCATCCCGTTGGCCGGCGTGGCCGCTCCGGCCGTCGCGGTGCTGGAGGTGGCCGGCGGCCTGGCGTTGATCCTCGGCGCCGCGCTGCCGATCGTCGGCACGCTGCTGGCCCTCGACATGATCGGCGCGATCGTCTTCGTCCACGCCGCCAACGGCTTCGGCGCGGCCGAAGGCGGCTACGAGTTCGTGCTGGCCCTGGCCGCGGCGAGCCTGGCCATCGGCTTCACCGGCGGCGGCGCGCTGGCGCTCGACCGCGTGCTCGGCCGGAGCCGCACCACCGAGGCGGTATCCGCCTGACCCCGCTCCCGAGGACCCCGCGCACCCGCTCCTGAAGCCAGGCGTGCGCGGGGTCGGAGCTGCGTCCTACGACAGATGGGCGCGGATCTGCGCGATGTGCTCGGGAGTGGTCCGGCAGCAGCCGCCGATCAGCGACGCGCCCGCCAGGTGCCACTCCTTGGCGGCCTGCCCGAACTCCACCGGATCGGCCAGGCCCAGCCAGCGCCGATGCCCGGCGTCCCAGGTCTCGCCCGAGTTCGGGTAGACCACGACAGGCAGCCCGCCGGACAGGCACGCGATCAGCCCGGGGATGTGGCGGGGCGCCGTGCAGTTCGCGCCGACGGCCACCACCTGCGGATTGCCGCTGAACAGCGCGGCCGCCTCGCGGATCGGCGTGCCGTCGTTGAGCCGCTCGCCGTCCCGGCAGGAGAAGCTCACCCACGCCTTGACCCCCGATGTGCGCTGCAGCAGCCTGGCCAGGGCCCGCGCCTCCGGGTAGGACGGAATGGTCTCGCAGGCCAGCAGGTCGGCGCCGGCCGTGGCCAGGATCTCCCAGCGCGGCAGGTGCCAGGCGTAGAGACCGTCCTCGTCGAGGTCGTAGTCGCCGGTGTATTCAGCGCCGTTGGCCAGGAAGGCGCCGTACGGGCCGACCGAGGCCGCCACCAGCCCGCGGCCGGCCTGGTCGCGTGCCTGCCCGGCCAGTACCACCGACAGCCTGATCAGCGCCTCCGACTGAGCCGCCCCCAGGCCGCGCCGCATGAAGCCCGGGATCGTGGCCTGGTAGCTCGCGGTGATGGCCACGTCGGCCCCCGCCGTGAAGTAGTCGGCGTGCGCCTGCCGGATCAACTCCGGCCGCTCCAGCAGCAGCCGCGCCGACCATAGGTCGTCGCTGAGGTCGGCGCCGAGCCGTTCGAGGTGGGTGGACAGGCCCCCGTCCAGCACAAGTGTGGTCACCCATCCAGGGTATGAGCCTCCGGAGTATGGCTGGGAAAGGCGCTGATCACCTGGTCGAGCAGGACCGGCGTGTCTTCGGGGGAGTCCACCGTGAAGTCGGCCCGGCGCGCCAGCTCGTCGCCCGTCTCCCCGTTGGCCACCGCGACCCGGACGCCCATGAACCCGGGATCCCGCTCCTCCCTGCAGCGCAACGCGTCGAACGCGCGGCCGTCGGAGATGTCGTCGCCGAAGTACCAGGCGCGGCTCAGCGTCTCCGCCTCCTGGGCGATGACCGTGCCCTTGTCGCACTCCACCGGCGGCCGCAGCTCCACCACCATGCGGCCGTGCTGCTCGCGCAGGCCGAGCTCCGCCGCCTTGCCCGAGGCCCACCGCTCCACCGCGCCGCGCAGCGCCGGGGCCGCGCGGTAGTGCAGCGACACCAGCAGCGCCTTGTCCTCGATCAGGACCTCGCCCGGCAGGTCGTGGGCGGCGTCCGCGGCCACCCGGCGCATGACCGGGGCCCACGGCTCGGCCTCGGCGTCGGTGCGCACCCGGCCGTCGACGACGGTCTGCATGCCGTACAGGCCGAACAGGGCCACCTGCGGTGCGTGCGAGAACCGCTCGCGCAGCCACGCGGCCGGGCGGGCCGAGACCACGGCGACCCTGCCGACCAGGCTCGTCAGCGCCTGCAAGCGCTCCACCGCCCCCCGGACGGGGAGCACGGCGCCGGGATCTCGCATGATCGGGGCGATTGTGCCGTCGAAGTCGAAGAAGAAACCCGATTTCCGGCTCTCGGAAACGGTGGCCGACACTGCTTCGACAAAGCGGAGCGGGGCGCGAGGGGTCGCCATGGTCGTGACGATAGAACAGCCTGACCGGCTCGGATAGACGCTCGTCCGATATTCGGCGGCGGTTCAGACGGCGGCCACGCGGGCCAGGGCCGGACGGTCTAGCACGATCACCTCGCCGGGGCCGATCTCGATCATCCCGCGGCGTTCGAACGAGCGCAGGGCGCGGTTGACGCTCACCCGCGTCGCGCCGATCTCGGCGCCCAGCCCTGCCTGGCCGGCGTGGAGCGGCACCCGGCCGTCCGCGCACCGGCGTACCAACCAGGTGGCCACACGCGCCGGTACGTCACGCACCGTCGCGTCGGTGAGCCGGTCGTCGAGGTCGCGTACGGTGGCGGCCAGCGTGCGCAGCAGCCGCGCCGCGACGGACGGCTCGGTGGCGACGAGCTCGAGCACCGCCGAACGGGGCAGATAGGCCACCTCCACCGCCGTCATGGCCGTCCGCGTCGCCCGATGGGGGCCGTCCACCAGGAGGGCCGTCTTGTCGAAGGCCACCGGCGCCGCCTCCACGGCCAGCACCACCTCCTTGCCGTCCGCGCTCACCCGGCCCGCCTTCACCCGGCCGCCGAGCAGCACGATCAGCTGATCGGCCGGGTCCCCCTCGGTGCACAGCACCTGCCCGGCCGGATAGCGCCTGCGCCGGGCCAGGGCCGCCAGCGCCCGCAGCCGCTCCTCGCCGAGCCCGCCGAGCATCGGCAGGTCGGCCAGCGTGTACGTCATGTATCCCCGTATACACCCTGCCGGTGCCCCGCGATGCTGAGCGTGTGACCCGTCACCCCCTAGCGTTCGGGGGTATGGCGAGATACGTGGTGCAATTGGCCTTCGACGGCGACCCGCGACGGCTCACGGCCCGCCCCGCGCACCGTGAGCACCTGCGGCGGCTCAAGCAGGAGGGGCGGCTGGTGAGCGCCGGGCCGTGGGCGGACGACAGCGGGGCGCTGCACGTCTATGAGGTGGCGGACGAGGCGGAGCTGCGGGCCATCCTGGCCCGGGACCCGTACACGGAGGCGGACGCCTACGAGATCGTCCTCGTGAAGGAGTGGACCGCCATCATGTAATCGCCCGCGCCGCGCCGCCCCCGCTCAGCGGCTGAGCGGGGGCGGGCGGGAGCGGGCCGATCAGGGATGCTTCCGGCGCCGGTCCAGCGCGGCTCCGGCGCCGGTCCAGCGCGGCTCCGGACCGGTCAGGGGCGCTTCCAGAAGGGGCCCCGGCGGCCACCACCAGGGTGCCCGCCATCGGAACGGCCGCCGCCGGGTTGCGCGCCCCCGTGAGGGTCGCCACCGGAGGAGCTGCTGCCGAAGGGCCCGCGGTCCGGCCCCGGCCCCGGCCCCGGCCCCGGCCGCGGCGGCGGTGCGGAGCGGCCGCGGATCAGGACCGTGAGGACGTGGACGGCGCGCTCGTGCAGGGCCTGGGCGTCCGCGCCCGGCCGCTCGGCCGCCTCCAGCTCGCGGGCCAGCCCCGCCAGCTGCTCGTCGCCGCCCAAGTACTCCGCGAGCGCCGACAACCGCGACCCCAGATCGGCCAGGTACAGCAGATCGGGCGCGGGCAGCGCCTTGAGCCGATCCAGCTCGGCCACCAGTTGCGGCCGGACCGACTCCAGCCGGCCGGCGGGACGTGGCCCGCCGGCCCAACGCCGCCCCGCGGAACCGGGCCGGGGACCGGGCCTCGGCACGCCACCGGCCACGAACCCCTGGTCGTCACCGGCCACGAGCCCTTGCTCCATCTCGGCCGCGCCGAACCCGGGCTGCGCCTGGCGCATCCTCGGGGCGGCTGAGGGCATGGCCATCATCGCGGCGTGCGCCGTGAAGCCGCCGCCCATCATCGGCGCGGCCTGCGGCGCCTCCCAGCCGCTCGGAGGCTCGACCGGCTGGATGACGCGGTGCTCGGGTCCGCCGTCGGCGACCTGCCTGGTGTCGATCGCCACGTACGCGGTGAAGCGGCAGAGCACGCCGTGCTCGAGCGACGTACGGACGATGCGCGACTCCAGGTCGTGCTCGCCCATGGCGTACCGGTCCTCGAGCTCTCGCAGGTGCGCGCGGGCCCACACGGCGCGGATGGCCGGATTGTCCACCGTGACACCCGCGACCTGCTCCTCCCACGGTCCGCCGGCGGCCGTCCCGCGGACGGTCACCGAGGAGCCTTCGCGGTAGCGCCCGTACACGCGCAGCGGGACGCCCGGGAAGATCGACCCGAGATGTGTGACCGTACCGGGCTCGACCTCCAGTCCCTTGAGCGAGAGGCCGGTCACGAGGGGAGCGCCGATCCTGCGGTGGATGTGGTCCATGGCCGCGTCGAGCCGGTCCTCCGACTCCACCAGCTCGCACCGGCCCGCGCCGAGCCCGGCGAGCCGGCCGAGGAAGCCGGCGTTCACGGCCCGGTCGATGCCGACCGTGTGCACGCGCATGGCCGACAGCGCGCCGCCCGCCTGCTCCAGGATCTGGTCCTCGTTGCCCACCTGGCCGTCCGTGACCAGCACCACGACCCGCTCCCGCTCAGCCGGGGCGCCCAGCAGGGCGACGGCCTGGCGCAGCGGCTCGAGCAGCTCGGTGCCCCCGCGGGCGTCGACCCGGGCGAGGTGCTCCACGGCGCGGTACCGATTGCGGTCCGACGCCTCCACGAGCCCCTCGAACGCCCGCTCCACCACTGAGTCGAACGTCAGCACCGCGAACCGGTCCTGCGGCGTCAGCGTGTCGACGATGCGGGCGGCGGCCCGGCGCGCGGCCACCATCTTCCAGCCGCCCATGCTGCCCGAGCGGTCGAGCAGCAGCACCAGGTCCCGCGGCGTGCGGGTGGACTGCAGCGGCGGCGGCACGACGGTGAGCGCGAAAGTCCCCCCTTGCTCGGCCGGGCCGTCGAGCTGCAGCGACGTGGACGCGTCGAACGACATCCGCAGGATGAAGTCCCGGTCAAGCCGCTCGCCAGGACGCAGCCGCACTGTGCCGCCCTCCTCCTCGACCACGTGCAGGCTGGAGGCCAGCTCACGCAGCTCCAGCCCGGCGGCGTCCACGGTCGCGGCGAGCGACAGGCGCACCGGGTTGGGGAAGCCGGGCAGCAGTACGGGCGGGCTGATCCTGGACGCGTCCGGGACGGCGTCGGTGTCGGGCACGACGCCGTCACCCGCGGGCGGGCCGTCGATGGGGGTGCCCGGGATGTAACGCGGCGCCACCACCAGAGGGAAGCGGAACGTGGCCGCCCCGTCCTCGTACGGCAGCGGCTGGCTCATCGTCAGCCGGACTGAAACATGCTCGCCGGGCAGGATGTTGCCCACCCGGATCGTGAACACGTCCGGCCGGTCCTCCTCGGCGATCGCGGCCCGCTTGCCCTCCCGCAGCGCCCGGTCGTAGTCCGCCCTGGCCTGGCCGCGCTCCTTCAGCACGCCCTCGACCACCCGGTCGTCGGCCTCCATCCGGAACCCGGTCACGGCCGCCCGGTCGGGCAGCGGGAAGACGTACGTGGCCTCCAGCGTGACGTCGAACGGGTTTCTGAACCCCTGCGTGACCTCGACCCCGGCGATGAGGCCCGAGATGTCCGCGGTGACGTCCACGCTCTCCAGCGGCAGGTTGCCGCGCTCGGTCAGCAGCGCGCCGAACCCGGCGTCCGGCACCGGCAGGCACCGTGCGGGCTCCAGCGAAGTGATCTTCATAGCAGCTCCCTCTCTTCGAGCACCGCGAGCAGCGGTCCCGCCGCCGCCAGCACCGCCTGTACGTCCTCTTCTGACGGGGTACGCCCGACGTCCAGCACGAGCCGCACTCCGTCACCCAACCTGACTCCGACGACCAGCGCCGCAGCAGTCCCGCCTCCTACCGGTGCGTTCCGCGTCCTGGCCGCATCTGTCCCACCGGACGTCGCGGCGTCTGTCCTGCCGTCCGGCGTGACGTCTGTCCTGCTGCCCGGCGTGGCGAGGCCCGCACGGCCATCCGGCATGGCCGGGCCTGTGCCGCTGCCCGGAGTCGCGGTATCCGCACCCGCCCGATGATCGGTCGCGGCGGCGTCGCCGGAGATGCCGGCGGCGCGATGCGCACTCTCCATGCCGGGCCGCTCAGTCCAGAACCGGTCCCGCACCGCCTCGTCGCCGCGTCGTGCGCCACCGCCGGTCCGCAGGTCCGCGAGCCCCCGCCCGGCGCCATCGAGGCCGCCGCGACCGTCCGGTGGGGGAGGCGTGTCCGCGAGCCCCGCCAGGGTCGCCGCTTCCTCCAGCACCACAGCACCCGTCACCGGCCCCTTGATGCCCGCCGCGTCCTCCAGCATCCGATCCGTGGCCCCCGCCAAAGCCGTCTGGATCTCCGCGATCGAGTGGCCCGCCGCCTGCATGCGCTTGATGGACACCAACTGCAGCAGGTGCCTCCGCCCGTAACGGGCGATCCTGCCGCGCCGGGTCAGGGGCGGGTCGACCAGACCGATGGTCGTATACCACCTGATCAGCCGCTCTCCGGGCACGTCGCGTACCCGGCCGTTGGCCTGCGTGCCGCCGGCACGCAGCGCACGGGCCGCGAGCTCGGCCAGCTCGCCGATCGTCCAGGTGTCGCTCATACCTCCACAATGACACTGTCACTATTACACTGTCAACGTTAGCGACTCGGAGGATTGGGCACGGGCAAGGTTGTACGGAAATAAGCGGACAAAGCTCACCGAACGGGGAGGAATTGCGTTATGGCCACGATCACTGGTCCGCTCTCGGGGGAGGCCAAGAAGAAGGTGGCGGAGGCCCTACAGGGTGCCCTGGTCGATCTCATCGATCTGTCACTGGTCGCCAAGCAGGCACACTGGAACCTCATCGGCTCCCACTTCCGCTCCATCCACCTCCAGCTCGACAGGGTCACGGACCTGGCGCGGACGCACATGGACACCATCGCCGAGCGCGCGGTCGCACTCGGGGCCAACCCGGACGGCCGCGCCGCCACGATCGCCAAGTCGACCAAGCTCGCGCAGCTGGAGAGCGGCTGGGTGGAGGACGGCAAGGTCCTCGCGACGATCATCGACGTCCTGGACGGCATCAGCAGGCGCATGCACGAGCGCGTCCGGGCCACCGACCAGCCCGACCCGGTCAGCCAGGACCTGCTCATCTCCGTGGCGCAGGACATCGACAAGCAGCACTGGATGTTCCAGGCCATGAGCTGACCGGAGCGCCGGGGATGCCGGAGCGCCGGGGAGGCCCGGGAGCCGCGATGGCGGCCCCGGGCTCTCGTATGCCGTAAGCGGCACGTAAGAGCTGATCATCTCTTGATGATCTAGCGTGCCGGGATATGGACAACCGCACGCAGATCGTCGTGCTCGCGAAGCGGCCCCGCCCGGGCCACGTGAAGACCCGGCTGACGCCGCCGTACACCCCGGAGGAGGCGGCCGAGCTGGCGGCGGACGCGCTACGCGACACCCTGGACGCCGTCGCGGCCACTCCCGCGGTCGCCCGGGTGCTGGCGACCGACGATCCTGTGCCGGGTGTGGCCCCGACCGGATTCGAGGTGATCGCGCAGCGCGGCGCCGGCCTGGACGAGCGCCTGGCCTGGGCCTTCGCGGACGTCTACGCCCGCCGACCCCTTCCCGTCCTGCTCGTCGGCATGGACACCCCGCAGATCACCGCCGCCCTGCTGACCCGGGCCGCGACCGCGCTCCAGGACCACGACGCGGTGTTCGGCCCGGCCGTCGACGGCGGATTCTGGCTGCTGGGCCTGCGCCGGCCCGATCCTGCCCTGCTGCTCGGCGTTCCCATGTCCAGGCCCGACACGGGCGCCGCCCAGCTCCGCCGGCTGCGCGGCCGGTCCGTGGCGACGATGCCGCTGCTCACCGACGTGGACGACGCCGCCGACGCCCGTGAGGTGGCCGAGCGGGCGCCGCATACCCGCTTCGCCGCCACCATTACCCGCCTCGCGGCCGGAGCCGCCAGGTGATCGGACGGCTCTACGAGGAGTCGCTGGACGGAGCCCAGATCGACATCGAGGACGCGGACGGCCGCCGCCGGCCCCTCGACGCCATGCGCTGGCTGGAGCCCATCGACGGGGATGAGGCCATGCTGTCGCGCTGCGCCGCCCCAACCCTGGACGTCGGCTCCGGCCCGGGGCGGCTGACGGTCGAGCTGGGCAGGCGGGGCGTGGCCGCGCTCGGCATCGACGTCACCCCGCACGCCGTACGGCTGACTCGGCGGGCAGGCGGCCTGGCCCTGTGCCGTGACGTCTTCGGACGGGTGCCGGGCGCCGGCCGGTGGGCGACGGCGTTGCTGGCGGACGGCAACATCGGCATCGGCGGCGACCCCGCGGCACTGCTACGCAGAATGCGCGAGCTCGTCCGCCCGGGCGGCGAGGTGATCGCGGAGGCCGCCCCGCCGCACACGCCGAGCACGGTCGAACGTGTGCGTCTGCGCCATGGTGCTGTCACCGGCCCTTGGTTCCGCTGGGCCGGCGTCTCGGTCTCCGACGTGCCCGCGCTGGCCCGCGCGAGCGGTTTCACGGTCACCGAGCGTCATGAAGAGGCCGGACGCTGGTTCGCGTACCTCCGTTGATGCGGAGGGAGGCTGGTTTGAGTACCTCCGCCGGCGCGTTACGCAACGTCACCGCCACCTGATGATCGCGGGACGGGCCCACGGGGTTTGCGCAGAGTTTGATGTCGCGAGTCCCTCCCATTCATGTCGGTGCGGTCGACTAGCGTGGCACCTAGAGGGAGGCCCCACGATGTCCCACAAGACTCTCCTCCGCACGGGCCCGCTCTTGCCGGGCGGCGCCAGCCCGTACGGGCCGCTCGGCCTGCCGGGCGCCGGAGGTCTCGCGCTGCCCTCGGGGTTCACCGGCCGGGTCGTGGCCCGCTCAGGTCACAAGGTCGCCGGCCTCACCTGGCACGCGGCGCCCGACGGCGGCGCCTGCTTCCCCGACGGCGACGGCTGGATCTATGTCTCCAACTCCGAGCTGCCCCTGCTCGGCGGCGCCTCCGCGCTGCGGTTCCGCGCCGACGGCAGCGTCGGCGACGCCTACCGCATCCTGTCGGGCACCGACCTCAACTGCGCGGGCGGTGCCACGCCGTGGCACACCTGGTTGTCGTGCGAGCTCGGCCACCGCGGCCGCGTCTTCGAGTGCGATCCTTACGGCGCCCGCGCCGCACGCCCGCGGCTGGCCATGGGCCGCTTCAAACACGAGGCCGCGGCCTGCGACCCCGAGCGCGGCGTGGTCTACATGACCGAGGACGAGCCAGACGGCTGCTTCTATCGGTTCAGGCCGGGCGACTGGGGCGACCTGACCGAGGGCACGCTGGAGGTGCTGTGCTCCTCCGGCCGCTGGCGAGTGGTGCCGTCGCCGGCGGCGCTGCTCCAGGAGACCCGCCACCAGGTCGAGGACGCCCGCCACTTCGACGGCGGCGAGGCCTGCCACTACGCGGGCGGGGTCTGCTACTTCACCACCAAGGGTGAGACGGGCCTGTGGGCCTACGACGCGCAGACCTCCACGCTCGACCGGCTGTGCGACGGCGTGCGCGCCATCACCGCCGCGCCGTCCGGCGACCTCTACGTCGCCAGGGAGACGACGCAGATCGACGTCATCGCGCCGGACCGCGCCGTCACGCCGTTCCTCCGGCTGGACGGGCATGAGGGGGCCGACCTGACCGGGCTGGCGTTCTCGCCGCGCGGCGACCGGCTCTACTTCTCGGCCAGGCGCGGCCGCGCGGAGGGGCACACGTTCGAAGTGACGGGCCCTTTCCGCGCCTAGCTCGGGGGCCGCACGTTCGAGGTGACGGGCCCTCTGGCGGTTAGCTCAAATAGCGGACGAGCACGAGCTTGAGCTCGTCCACCAGCTCGGCGCTCCACTCGGGCGTCGCCGTGGTGATCATCGGCATCACCGCCTTCACCAGGGACAACATCATCGTGCCCATGAGCCGCGCCCGCTCCTCGGCGAGCTCGGGCCTGAGGCGGCGCAGCATGGCCGCCAGCTGCCGGGAGATGTCCTCGTGCAGGCGCTGCGAGGCCGTGGCGAACCGGTCGCCGGTGGCGGAGCCGTACAGCAGCGACCAGTACGCCGGTGAGCGGCTCTTGAACCGCACGCTCTCGTCCACGAGCTGCCCGACCAGAACCTCCAGCGGGACCTCGGGCGTGACCTCGGCCAGCCTGGCGGCCCAGAACTCCTGGCGGTCGTCGGTGTAGCGGGACACCAGCCCGTCCAGGATCTCCTCCTTGTTGCGGAAGAACTGATACAGCGACCCCGGCGACATCCCCGCCCGCGCGGCGACCTGGTTCGTCGTCAGGTCCGGGTAACCGACCTCGGCGATCACCAGTTCGGCGGCGTCGAGGATCTCCTCCATGCGCTTCAGGCCGCGCTCCTGCCGGCGGACCGTGCGTTCAGTCATGCGGCACCTCGTTGACAAATGCGAGCATTTACTTGTATTTCTGGGTCGGGAACCAAACACGAGTAGTTTACCGAGTTTTGATCGGAGATCTCATGCGAACCGTGCTCGCGCCATGACGGTGAACACGCGCATCCGGCCCGCCGGCGCGGCGACCACGGGGCCGCCGCTGCGCAGGCTCGGCTTCCTCCTGGTACGCCGCCGCAGGCTCGTCCTCACGCTGGCCCTTCTCGGCCTGATCGTGGCCGGGGTCCTCGCCGCGGGCGCGGTGCCCCGGCTGTCCCTGGCCAGGTTCGAGGCCCCGGGCTCGGAGTCCGACCGGGCACAGGCCGAGCTGGTCGAGCGGTTCGGCACGGGAAGCCCCGACATGATCTTCCTGGTGACCGCGAAGAGCGGCACGGTGGACGATCCGGCCGTCGAGACCGCGGGCAGGGAGCTGACCGCCCGGGTCGGCCGCGAGGCCGACGTCGCCGAGGCGGCCTCGTACTGGACCCGAGGCAAGCCGGCCACGATGCGCAGCGAGGACGGCAGGCACGCGCTGATCGTGGTGCGCATCCCGGGGGACGCGAACCACGTCCGGGCACAGGTGCTGCCGAGGCTGGTCCCCGAGATCATCCGGGGCACGGATCTGTTGCAGGTGCGGGCCGGGGGAGGGGAGGAGGTCTTCCGCGAGACCGTGCCGCTGGCCAGGCAGGACTTCGTCCGGGCCGAGCTGATCATCTTCCCGCTGGCGTTCGTGCTGCTCTGGCTCTACCAGCGGCGCGCGATGGCGGCCCTGGTGCCGATCCTGGCCGGGTTGTTCGCGATGGTGAGCGGGCTGGCCCTCCTGAGCGCCGTCCTGACATTCACCGAGATTTCGACGTTCGCCCTGAACCTGACGCTGGCCATGGGGCTCGGCCTCGGTATCGACTACTGCCTGTTCGTGATCCAGCGCTTCCGTGAGGAGACGAGAGGCGGCAAGGACCGGGCGGCGGCCGTCGCGGGGGCGGTCGAGCACGCGGGCAGGACCGTGCTGTTCAGCGGCCTGACCGTGGCCGCGTCGCTGGCGGTGTTGTTCGTGTTGCCGTTCGACTTCCTGCGCTCCTTCGCGTACTCGGGCATCGCCGTCGTCATCGGCGGTCTGGTCGCGGCGGTGCTGGTGTTGCCCGCCGTGCTCGCCTCCATCGGCGGCACGATGCTGCCCAAGCGGGAGCGGCCGGAGCGGGCGGCGGGGTTCTGGCACGGGCTGGCCACCCGCGTGATGCGCAGGCCGCTGGTGTTCGGCGGGGTTGCGACCGCCCTGCTGCTGGTGCTCGCCTCGCCGTTCCTGGGCCTGCGCTTCGGCGTGGCCGACGACCGCATCCTGCCGCCGGAGGCGTCCTCCCGGCAGACCCAGGAGATCATCCGCCAGGAATTCCCCGCCGAGGAGACCGACGCCATCCAGCTGGTCTCGCGCGAGGCCGCGGCGGGGGATGTCACGCCGTACGCGACGAGCCTGTCCAGGCTGCCCGGCGTGGCCCAGGTCGACTCCGCCGCCGGGTCGTTCGCGAACGGACAGCGGGTGGGCGACGGGGACCCGGCCAGGTTCCAGGGGGAGGGCGCGTGGTTGTCGGTGGTCCCGTCCGCCGCGGCCCTGGCCGACGACCCCGTACGGCTCGTCGAGGCCGTCCGCGCGGTCGAACCGCCCTTCGAGGTGCTGGTCGGCGGCTATCCCGCCGAGTTGTCCGACTATCGGGCCTCGGTCGTGGACCGGCTGCCGCTGGTGCTGGCGCTCATGCTGGGCGTGACGTTCGTCATCCTGTTCCTCATGACGCGCAGCTTGATCCTCCCGATCAAGGCGACCCTCCTGAACGTCCTCAGTCTCGGCGTCATGTTCGGCGCCATCGTCTGGATCTTCCAGGACGGCAACCTGTCAGGCCTGCTCGGCTTCACCCCGACGGGCACGCTCGATCCGAGCATCCCCATCCTCATGCTCTGCGTGGCCTATGGCCTGTCGATGGACTATGAGGTGTTCCTGCTGTCACGGATCAAGGAGGAGTACGACAGGACGGGCGACACCGAGGAGGCCGTGGCCACCGGCCTGCAGCGGGGCGCGCCGCTGATCACGGCGGCGGGCGGCATCCTGGCGCTCACCTTCGCCGCGTACGCCACCGCGCAGGTGACGTTCGTGCAGATGCTGGGCGTCGGCATGGCGGTGGCCGTGCTGGTGGACGCGACCGTGATCAGGGCGGTGCTCGTGCCGAGCCTCATGCGCCTGGCGGGGCCGCTCAACTGGTGGCCTTAGAGGGTGTATTCCTGGATCGAGTCGGCGAGCTGCACGCACAGCTCCTCCGCGTCGAGCCGCTTCTCGATCTGCTTCAGGTCCTCGATCTTGGCCCGCGTCTCGGCACGCTTGGGAGCCAGCAGCGAGCAGCAGTCCTCGTCGGGCAGCTCGGAGATCTCCAGCGTGCCGATGCGCCGCGCCTCGGCCATGATCTCGGTCTTGTCCCAGCCCACCAGCGGCCGCAGGATCGGCAGCTCCACCGCGTTGTCCTGGGCGGTGATGTTGGTCAGGGTCTGCGAGGACACCTGGCCGAGCGCGTCGCCGGTGATCAGCGCGGAGGCCTTGATGCGGTGGGCGACCTCCTCGGCCGTCTTGAGCATGAGCCGCCGCTGCGCGATCACGGCCAGCCGGTCCTGGCCGGAGGTGCGGATCGACTGCTGCGCCTTGCCGAACGGCACCACCCACAACCGCGACTTGCCCTGGAACCTGTCGAGCTTCCTGACCAGCGCGTACGCCTTGTAGATCGACTCGGACGTGGTGAACGGGATGCCGGAGAAGTGCAGGAAGTCAACGTGCAGGCCGCGCCGCATCATCCGGTATGCCGCCACCGGCGAGTCGATGCCGCCCGACATGAGCACCAGGGCCCTGCCACTGGTGCCGACCGGCAGGCCGCCCTGGCCGGGGATGCCACTGGTGAAGACGAACACCTCGTCCCTGTCGACCTCGATCGAGATGGTCAGCTCGGGGTTCTTCAGATCGACCGGCAGGCCGTACTCGTCGTTGATCGCGCCGCCGACGAGCCGGTCGAGCTCGTTGGAGCGCAGCGGGAAGCGCTTGTCGCGGCGGCGGGAGCGGACCGCGAAGCGGGCGCCTCGCCTCGCCTCCTCGCTCTCGCCGACCAGCTCCAGGCCGGCCTTGAGCACGGCGTCTGGGTCCTTGTCGACCCGCCAGGCGCGGTGGATCCAGACCAGCCCCGGCACGTCGGCGACCCGCTGGGCCACGGCTTCGGCCTGCTCGGCGGTGGCGCCCTGGGGCAGGAAGATCGCGATGACGCCGTGCCGCTTGCGTACGTCGACCTTGATGTCGAGGCTCTGCAGCGCGTCGCGGATGTTGGCGATCAGGCGGCGTTCGAACACATCGCGGTTCTTGCCCTTGAGGACGATCTCGCCCAGCTTGAGCAGAACGCACGGCTCGCCCAGGGCGGACATCGTCATGGTGGAACCTCCGGGAAGACGGGGAACGGGGCACGCCTTGATGGCAACGCCGAGCCCTCTTGAGTTTAGTCCGCGTCCAGTCCTTGCTCGATCGCATATCGCACCAGCTCGACGCGGTTGTGGAGTTGGAGCTTGCGGAGGGTGTTCTGCACGTGGTTCTGCACGGTGCGGTGGGAGAGCACGAGGCGGTCGGCGATCTGCCTGTACGACAGCCCCTTGGCGACCAGCCTGAGGACCTCGGTCTCCCGGTCGGTCAGGCGCGGCCCGTCGTCCGGCACGTCCTGTGCGGCCAGCCGCCGGTATTCGCCGAGCACGAGTCCGGCGAGCCCGGGGGTGAAGACGGCGTCGCCCTCGGCGGTACGGCGTACCGCGTCGAGGAACTCCTCCCTGCTGGCCGACTTCACCAGATATCCGGACGCACCCGCCTTGATCGCCTCCAGCACGTCCTCCTGCTCGGCGCTTGCCGACAACACCAGCACGCGGGGCGGCGGCTCCACCTCGGCCAGCCCGGCGGCCACCGACGCGCCCGGCATGTCGGGCAGCCTCAGGTCGAGCACGACGACGTCAGGCCGCACCGCCACGGCCGCCCGCACCGCCTGCCGGCCCTCACCGACGGCGGCCACGACCTCGTAGCCGGCCTCGGCGAGGTCCCGGGCGACTCCGTCGCGCCACATGGGATGGTCGTCCACCACCATGACCCGCACCATGCCGCAACTCTAAACCGCCCCCGGCCTCCGGACGATCGGCACCTCTCCCTTCCGGGGGAGCCGGCCCCAGCGGCGCCGGCACGACGCGTGCGTGCAGGCGTGGCAGGCCGACGCCGCCACGCCGGCGAATGTCAGGAGGGGAGCGTGATTTCGACCTCGGTGCCCTGACCGGGAACGCTGACGATCGAGACCTGGCCCCCCAGCTCCGCCACCCGGCCCTGGATGGATTCCGCCACCCCCAGGCGGCCGTCGGCACGGGCCTGGTCCAGGCGGCCGTCCGGGATGCCGGGCCCCTCGTCCCGGATGCTGACCGTCACCGTTCCCTCCCCAGACTCGGCCAGCACCCAGGCGCGCGCCTGCGGCCCGCAGTGCGTCCGGACGTTGTCAAGGGCGGCCTTGACAGCCGCCGCCGCTCCTTTGGCCGTCTCGGCAGGCAGGATCAACGGGGTCGCCGGAGTGGAGACCGTCACCTCGGGCGAGCCGTACCGCAGCAGCAGCGAGCGCAGGTCGGTCGCGCCCTTCGGGGTGGCGGGCCGGGAGGCGATGAGCTCGCGCAGCGCCGCCTCCTGCTCGCCGGCCAGGCGCCCCAGCTCGGCGGCCTCCCCGCCGATCTGCCGCCCGCGCCGCTGGACCAACGCCAGGACCTGCAGGACCGAGTCGTGGATGTCGCGCGCCAGGCGGTCGCGTTCGCGCTGGGCGGCCTCCATCTCGATGGCCCGCTGCATGCGTTCCTCGGCCTGCTTCGCCAGCCGGGCCACATGGCCGACCACGACGCCCGCGAGGAACAGCAGGACCGCCCCGTTGATCACCACAGACTCGTCGGGCGTGCGCACGAACCACAGGTCGGCCGCCGCGACCACGGCGGCCGCCACCGCGCCCGCGCGTCGTCCGCCGTAGACGGCCCAGGCGAGCACCGGCGCGGCAACCCATGTCGCGGGGACCGGCATCATCCCCGCCACCCAGGCCGTGGGGACCGGCGTCGGCCCGGCGGCTCCCTGTACGTATGGCGAGGACAGCAAGCACGCCAACGTCACCAGCAGGTCCATGACCAGCAGCGGCCGGCGCCGCAGCACCGGGACCGAATAGGCGTACGTCGCGCCCGCCGTCCACAGCGCCATCACGCCGATGACCAGCCAGCCCGCGACCGGCTGTCCGTAACCACGCTGCTGTGCCATGAGCACGGCCGCGTACACCAGGGACGCCACGCGGTAGACCGCGATCGCCCGCCAGAAGGGGACCTCGATAGCCATGAGTCCTTCTCATGTTTCCGACAGGACGCTTGACAGATAGTTCTGATATCCATGCGAAAGGGACATGCCCGATGGCACAATCCGGGGACCCCTAACTCAAGGAATCTCCCTCTATGACCTCCGCTGTAAATCATTTCACCCATGGCCTGCTCACGCCGGTGCTCGCCTACGTGATGTCCTGCATGGGGTCGATGCTCGGCCTGCGGCTCACCGCCCAGGCCCACGCCTCCCGGGGTGGCACCCGGGCGCGGTGGCTGCTCGGCGCGGCCGTGTCCATCGGCGGCACCGGCATTTGGGTCATGCACTTCATCGCCATGATGGGCTTCGACGTGGAGGGCACCCAGATCAAGTACGACGTGCCGCTCACCGTCGCCTCGGCCCTGGTGGCGATCGTGGTCGTGGGCACCGGCCTTTTCCTCGTCTCGTACGGACGCGGCCGGGTCCTGGCGCTCCTCGGCGGCGGCCTGCTCACCGGCCTCGGGGTGGCCTCCATGCACTACCTGGGCATGTACGCGATGAACATGTCCGCCCACGTCTCCTACGACCGCGTCGTCGTGGCGCTCTCCGTGGGCATCGCGGTGGTCGCCGCGACGGTGGCGCTCTGGTTCACGCTCCGCGTCAAGAGGCCCGTCTGGATCACCGCCGCCGCGCTCGTCATGGGCGTGGCCGTCGCCGGCATGCACTACACCGGGATGTACGCGATGCGCGTCACTGTCGACTCCGAGGCCGGCGTGGTCGCCGGGGCCGACGCGCTGGACTTCCTTGTTCCGCTCATGACCGTGATCAGCCTGATCACGTTGACGATGCTGCTTATGGTGATCCTGTCCCCGTCGGAGGAGGAACTGCACGAGGACGCCGAACTCGTCGCCAAACTCGAATTGCGCAGGCGCACCGCCCAGCAGCAACATCTGACATATCCTTCGCCGCCCGTGCCCCGTCAGCAGCCAATACAGCAAATGCCGCAAATATCGCCGATGCGCGCTCGTAGAAGGTAGTTGCGCGCGCGGCGACACCCTGTTCATACTCCCTTATCGGTGCGTATGGGGATGGGTGGGGGTATGTCGCCGGTTGACCATTTCTCTTTTGGGCTGTTAACGCCCGTGCTCGCGTACATCATGTCCAGCGTAGGCTCCATGCTGGGCCTGCTGCTCACCTCGCGGGCCCGCCTCATGGGCGGGCGCGAGGGCAAGTTCTGGCTGGTGGGCGCGGCCTTCGCGATCGGCGGCACGGGCATCTGGACCATGCACTTCATCGCGATGCTCGGCTTCTCGGTGACCGGCTCGGTCATCCGCTATGACGCCCCGCTCACCGCCGCCTCCGCGCTCATCGCGGTCGTGGTCGTCGGCATGGGGCTGTTCCTCGCCGCGTACGGCGGCGAGCGCCTGCTGTTCCTGCTCGGCGGGGGCATCCTGACCGGGTGCGGCGTAGCCAGCATGCACTATCTCGGCATGGCCGCCATGAACATGTCCGGCCACATCACCTACGACCCCGTCATCGTGTCGCTGTCGGTCCTGATCGCGATAGCGGCGGCGACGGTGGCGCTGTGGTTCACGCTGCGGGTCAACGGCGCTCTCAAGATCGGCGCGGCGGCGCTGGTCATGGGCGTGGCGGTCTGCGGCATGCACTACACGGGCATGTACTCCATGTCGGTGCAGGCGCACGGCGAGGCCGGGCCGGTGCCGGGCGCGAAAGCCATCGACTTCCTGCTGCCGCTGATCGTCGGCATCAGCGTGATCACCGTGGGGCTGCTGCTCGCCATCATCCTGTCGCCCTCGGAAAAGGAATTGCGCAGCGAGGCGGAGTTCAGGGACCGGTTGCGTGACCGCGACGAGGGCGCGCCGGAGGTGGATCTCTTCGGCACGCCCCGGCGGTGAGAAATATGCGAGAAGGTACGGCTTGCGACGCGTAGTGGGCCGCCGATTCGCCGCGGCGCAAGCCGTACCTTTGAGCGGGATGTAGCGGAAACCCCGCTGACTCAAAGGTACGGACGCCGCTTGCAAGCCGCTTTCAACTAACCGAAGAACACCTCGGCCTCGGAATACCGCTCCACCGGCACGGTCTTCAGCTCGGCCGTGGCCTCGTCGAGGCCGACCCGGACGATGTCGGTGCCGCGCAGGGCGACCATCTTGCCGAAGTCGCCCGCGTGGGCCGCGTCGATGGCCTGCAGCCCGAACCTGGTGGCCAGCACCCGGTCATAGGCCGAAGGGGTGCCGCCGCGCTGGATGTGGCCGAGCACCGTGGTGCGGGCCTCCTTGCCGGTGCGCTTCTCGATCTCCTTGGCCAGCATCTCGCCGATGCCGCCCAGCCGGACGTGCCCGAACGCGTCCAGCTCGCCCGCCTGCAGCTCCATCTGGCCCTCGATCGGGTGCGCGCCCTCGGCGACCACGATGATCGGCGAGTAGCGGGTGCGGAAGCGGGACTCGACGTATTCGCAGACCCGGTCGATGTCGAACGGCTTCTCCGGGATGAGGATGACGTTGGCACCGCCCGCCATGCCCGCGTGCAGCGCGATCCAGCCGGCGTGCCGGCCCATGACCTCGCAGATGAGCGCCCGGTGGTGGGACTCCGCGGTGGTGTGGAGGCGGTCGATGGCCTCCGTCGCGATGTTGACCGCGGTGTCGAAGCCGAAGGTGTAGTCGGTGCCCGACAGGTCGTTGTCGATGGTCTTGGGCACGCCCACGACGTGGACGCCGCGGTCGTAGAGCTGCTTGGCGACGCCGAGGGTGTCCTCACCGCCGATGGCGATCAGCGCGTCCACGCCGGTGGCGGCAAGGTTCTCCTTGATCCGGTCGACCCCACCCTCGATCTTGATGGGGTTCGTCCGGGAGGAGCCCAGGATGGTCCCGCCGCGGGGCAGGATGCCGCGCACGGCCTGGATGTCCAGGGGCATCGTCTCGCCTTCCAGTGGGCCACGCCAGCCGTCGCGGAATCCGACGAACTCGTGGCCATAGACGCTCACCCCCTTACGCACCACTGCCCTGATCACGGCGTTGAGCCCGGGGCAGTCGCCGCCCCCTGTGAGCACTCCAATACGCATGGCGGGTCCTCCCGATGGGTTCACGAACCGAACCTCAGTATTCAGACTCGCATTGTGCCCGCCCACGCGGGCAGTGGTCTAGACCAAACGCCAGGTCCGTAACGCAAACATCGCACGGAGGAAATTTCGTGAGTGTGTTGGCCATCGACGCCGGGACAACAGGGGTCACTGCGCTCGTTGTCACCGAAAACGGGCAAATATCATCGAAGGGCTACGAGGAATTCACGCAACATTTCCCGCAGCCCGGCTGGGTGGAGCACAATCCCGAGGACATCTGGCAGGCCACGCTGTCGGCGTGCGTGGCCGCGCTGCGCGGGGGCGGCGACCCGCCGTCCTGCGTCGGGATCACCAACCAGCGCGAGACCGCGGTGTTGTGGGACCGCCGCACGCTGGCCGCGCCGCGCCGGGCGATCGTCTGGCAGGACCGCCGCACCGCCGGGGTGTGCGAGCGGCTGCGCTCGGCCGGCCACGAGCCGCGCGTGGCGGAGCTGACCGGGCTGCGCCTCGACCCCTACTTCACGGCCACGAAGCTGACCTGGCTGGCCGAGCACGATCCAGGGGTGTGGGCGGGGGTTCAGTCCGGAAATGTGGCGGTGGGGACGGTGGATTCGTACCTGATCGCCAGGCTGACGGCGGGCGCGCGGCACGTGACCGACCCGTCCAACGCCTCCAGGACCCTGCTGTACGGCCTGCACTCCGGCGGCTGGGAGCCGGAGCTGTGCGAGTTGTTCGGGGTGCCCGCGCAGGCGCTGCCGGAGATCGTGCCCAACCACGGCCCGCTCGGTCGTACAGACCCCGCGGCGTTCCTCGGGCTGGAGCTGCCGATCAGCGGTGTGGCTGGCGACCAGCAGGCGGCGTTGTTCGGGCAGACGTGCTTCGACGTGGGAGACGTGAAATGCACGTACGGCACGGGCTCGTTCGTGCTGACCAACACCGGCGGCGAGATCGTGCGCTCGCAGGCGGGGCTGCTGACCACGGTGGCCTGGCAGGCGCCGTCAGGGGAGCGCACGTTCGCGCTGGAGGGGTCGATCTTCGTGACCGGCGCGGCCGTGCAGTGGCTGCGCGACGGGCTCGGGCTGATCGGGACGGCGCCGGAGTCCGAGGCCGTGGCGCGGACGGTGCCCGACAGCGGCGGCGTGGTGTTCGTGCCCGCGCTGACCGGGCTGGGGGCGCCGTACTGGGACCCGGGGGCACGCGGGCTGATCAGCGGCATCACGCGTGGCACGACGCGGGCGCACCTGGTCAGGGCCACGCTGGAGGCGATCGCCTTCGAGGTGCGCGACGTGGCCGAGGTGATGACCGGCGGCACGGTGCCGGTGCTCAAGGCCGACGGCGGCGCCAGCGCGAACGACCTGCTCATGCAGTTCCAGGCAGACCAGCTGGGCGCGCCCGTGGAGCGGCCGGTGATCCAGGAGACGACCGCCCTAGGGGCGGCCTTCCTGGCGGGGCTGGGGGCCGGCGTGTGGGGGTCGCGGGGCGAGCTGCGCAAGACCTGGCGACTGGAACGCCGCTTCGAGCCGGGCGAGCGCGATGACGCGGCCTACGAGCGGTGGCGGGCGGCCGTGCGGCTCGCGTCCACTACGTGAGCAGCACGCAGGCCGGGCTCTCGGCCTCGTACGCCTCGCCGGTCGGCTCGGGGACGCCGTCGCGCAGCGCGAAGACCGTCACGGTGTTCGAGCGCTGATTGGCCACGTACATGCGATCGCCGTCGATGGCGAAGTGCCGGGGCCAGTCGCCGCCCGAGGGCACCTCGGCCACCAGGGACAGGTCGGCGGCGCGCAGCACCGAGATCGTGTTGGGCCCCCGGTTGCCCACGTAGACCAGGTCGCCCTCCAGCTGCAGGTGGGACGGGTAGTTCTCGCCCTCGTGGCGGGAGGCGGGAGCGACCGTGCGCCACTCGCCGTCGATGAGGGTGACGTTGCCGTCGAGCTCGCCCGCCACGTACAGGCGGGAGCCCGCGAAGGCGAAGTGACGCGGGCCCGTGCCCGGGTACAGGACGATCGGCTCCACCGCCGTGCCGTCGTAGCGGTAGCGGCGGATCTCGTCCGTGCCGAGGTCGGAGACGTGCAGCAGACCGTCGTGGAAGACGGCCTGGTGGGCGTGCGGCCCTGCCTGGCGCTCGGCGTCAGGGCCCGAGCCTTTGTGGCGCAGGACGATCGGGTCGCCGTCGAACGCGCCCCGCTCGTCCAGCCGGTAGAGGATCGCCGTGCCGTCGCCGTAGTTGGCCGCCGCGAGCAGGATCCCCGTGGGATCGACGGCCACATGGCAGGGCAACGAGCCCTCACTCGGGCGTTCGTCCAGCGGCGTCAGCCCGTCGCGGGCGTCGAAGGCGGTGAGCGCGCCGCTGTCGAGCTCGCTCACCGCGTACAGCACCGGCAGCGAGGGGTGGGCGGCCAGGAACGACGGCGCCGCGACCCTCGTGAGCCCCTGACGGATACTGACGCCGATGGTGACGATGCCTGGGCCGTATCCGCCTATGCGCAGGTGCTTCACAGCGGCGATCCTTCCATGGTTGACTATGACAGTGAGTTCGTTGACAGAGGCAAGGGTTTCTGAGGTCCGAGCCTTCAATCGGTTCTATACGAAAGTGATCGGCGTTCTGCAGTCGGGGCTGCTCGACTCGCCGTACTCGTTGACCGAGGTGCGGGTGCTGTTCGAGCTCGCGCACGCCGAGCGGATGGAGACCGGCGAGCTGCGCACTCTGCTCGACCTGGACGCGGGCTATCTCAGCCGGATTCTGACCCGTTTCGAAGGCGACGGGCTGGTCGAGCGCGAGCGGTCCGCCGCAGACGCGCGCAAGCAGCTCGTACGCCTCACGCCCACGGGCGCGGCCACCTTCGCCGGGCTGGACAAGCGCTCGGCCGAGGAGATCGAGCGGCTGCTGTCCGGGCTGCCGGACGAGGCCCAGGAGCGGCTCGTGGCGAGCATGGCGACGATCAGGGGGCTGCTGGCCCCGGAGCGCGAGCGGGAGCCGTACGTGATCAGGCCGCCGCGCACCGGCGATCTGGGCTGGGTCGTCTACCGGCACGGCGAGCTCTACAGCCGTGAGTACGGCTGGGGCACCGCGTTCGAGCAGACCGTCGCGAAGATCGTGGGCGATCTCGACTTCTCCAAGGACGCCGGATGGATCGCCGAGGCCGGCGGGGAGCGCGCCGGGTGCGTGTTCTACGTGCGCCAGGACGACACGACGGCCAAGCTGCGGATGTTGCTGGTCGAGCCGTCCGCGCGCGGGATGGGCCTCGGCCGGCGGCTGGTCGACGAATGCCTGCGGCACGCCAAGGCGGACGGCTGCAAGCGCATCACGCTGTGGACGCGCGGCTGCCTGGTGAGCGCGCGGCGCATCTACCAGGCAGCCGGGTTCCAGATGGAGAAGGAGGAGCAGGGAATGGAGAACGGGATCGAGCTCACCGAGCAGTGGTGGACACGCGACCTCTGAGAGCCGTCCCTGATCTGGATCCGCCCTTCAGCGGTCTCCTGCGTCATGTCAGGCGTCGACCTTGAACGGGTCGTGCTCGGTCAGCAGCTTGTCGAGCCTGGCCTGGTCGACGCGCTTGCTCACCTCGCCCAGCTCCTGCCGGTCGCGTACGACCTTGCAGAGCGTGACCGTGGAGGTGACCACGTACAGGAGGCCGAGCCCCAGGAACGCCCTGATCCACCCCTCGACGGGAAGGTAGATCAGGGCGATCACCACGGAGGTCAGCGAGACGGCGAAGGACAGGATCGCCTGAACGTAGAACGCGGTGGTCTGCGTGGGCTGGATGGGCTTCGTCATGCGGCCATCGTCCGTCCCGGGTCCGGGTCGGCGCATGCGGGCAAGTACTCAAGTTACCTATGAGTACGCCCGATCGGCTGGTGGCGCCCCCGGCCGTACCCGCAGGTCAGACGGTGACCACGGTCGCGGCCGACTTGCCGAGCAGCGCCGGGAAGTCGGTCATGACCTGGGCCAGCTCGCCCAGGTCGGAGTCGACCAGGGCCTGCGGGCCGTCGCAGAGCGCCTGCTCGGGCTGCGGGTGCACGTCGATGATCACACCGTCCGCGCCGACCGCGATGGCCGCCCGGGTCAGCGGGAGCACCAGGTCGCGCCGCCCGCCCGAGTGCGACGGATCGATGATGACCGGCAGGTGGGACAGGCGCTGCGCGACCGGCACGGCCGACACGTCGAGCGTGTTGCGGGTCGCCTTCTCGAACGTCCTGATGCCCCGCTCGCACAGCACGATGTCGAGGTTGCCGCGCTGGGCGACGTACTCGGCGGCCATGAGCCACTCCTCGATCGTGGAGCTCATGCCGCGCTTGAGCATCACCGGCTTCCCGGCCGCGCCGACGGCCTGCAACAGTGCGAAGTTCTGCATGTTGCGGGTGCCGACCTGCAGCATGTCCGCGTACGAGGCCACCAGTTCCACGTCGTGGGCGTCCACCACCTCGGTCACGATCGGCAGCCCGGTCTCCTCGCGCACGTCCGCCAGGATGCGCAGGCCCTTCTCGCCCAGTCCCTGGAAGGCGTACGGGGAGGTGCGCGGCTTGAACGCGCCGCCGCGCAGCAGCGTCGCTCCCGCCGCCTGGGCCATCCTGGCCGCGTCGAGCGTCTGCTGATGCGTCTCCACGGCGCACGGCCCCGCGATCAACGTTACAGTGTCGGGACCGATCGGCACGCCGCCCACGTGGATCGTGGAGCGTTCGGGATGATTCTCCCGGCTGACCAGCTTGTACGGCGTCGACACGCGCATGACGTCGCGCACGCCCCGCATGCCGCGCAGGCTCGCCTCATCCAGTTGTGTCACGTCGCCGACCAGGCCGACGATCGTGCGCCGCACACCCTTGCTGACGAACGCCTCCACCCCGGCCGCCTGGACGACCTCGACGATCGACGCCAGATCCGCGGACGTGGCCTCGGGCCCCATCACGATCACCATCTGAAATCTCCTCCTGTGGAACTCTTGAGAAACACAAAAGGCCCCGGGTCCTTTCGGACCCGGGGCCTTCGTTCGCCTGTCTGCTAGCGCAGCGTCAGATGGCGAACGGACTCGGGTCCGTCGCCATACCAAAACAGGAACGCGTTGCGCATAGCTCGTAATGGTAGCGCACGACACCCGCGCGCGAGCCACGAACGGTCCGGTGGCAGGATGGCCCAAGATGCGAGACAGGTGAGGGGAGTGATCGTGGAGGAGTCGCGCCTGCCTCCAGGCCAGTACGTCCCGCGCGGCCGACCCGTGATCCACTACGGCAGGGTGCCGCAGTTCAGGCCGGAGAGCTGGGATTTCCGCGTCTTCGGCGCCACCGCCTCCGGAGCGGAGCACCGCTTCACCTGGAGCGAGTTCGAGGCGCTGCCCCGCACCACCCGCCTCGCCGACTTCCACTGCGTCACCAAGTTCTCGCTCATGGCCAATGAGTGGCGCGGCGTCGCCCCTGCCACGATCATGGCGGCCGCCCCGCCCGATCCCGGCGTGCGGCACGTGATGATCTGGGCCGAATACGGCTACAGCGCCAACCTGCGCATGTCCGATTTCGTGGCGCCCGACACGCTGTTCGCCATGGAGCTGGACGAAAAGCCGCTCAGCCCCGACCGCGGCTTTCCGCTGCGGATCGTGGTCCCGCACCTGTACGCGTGGAAGAGCGTCAAATGGGTACGCGGCATCGAATACCTCCTCGAAGATCGCCGCGGCTTCTGGGAGGAACGCGGCTACCACAACGTCGCCGACCCCTGGCGCGAGCAGCGCTACTCCTACCAGGAGGAACCCGGCGAGGGACCGCCCTGAATTCACTCTCCGTTTCCGCCCGGACACGGTCTGTTCTTGGCTACGGTTACCCGCATGCTGACCACCGCGTGCGTGGCGCTGTCAAGCCTGGCCTTCGTCGCCGGCCACGTCCTCGCCCGGGCGCGGTCGCGCCGCGACGCGCTGCCGGAGGGCCGGTGTAAGGACGAGGCGACGTTCGCCACGCTGCACATCGCCGCGATGGCCGCCCCGGCCCTGCGCACGGGGCTCAACCGTGACTCCGCCCGCAAGGCCGTGCGCCATCTGCGCGCGCTGCTCGGCACCCACGCCGTCGCGATCACCTCGACCGAGGCCGCGCTGGCTTGGGACGGGCCGTGCACCGACGACGTGGTCACCTACGCCCGCGCCGCGCTGGCGACCGGACGGCCGGAGGTGTTCGCGGGGGAGCCGCACGGGGCCGTCGTGGTGCCGCTGACCGTGGACGGCACGGTCGTGGGGGCGCTGGCGGCCTTCGATGACGAGATCAGCGCCGCGCTGGTACGCACCGTGTCCGAGGTCGGCCGCTGGGTCTCCGGCCAGCTGGAGCTGGCCGAGCTCGACGCCTCGCGGCGGCGCGCGCTCGAGGCCGAGATGCGCGCGTTGCGCGCCCAGATCTCGCCGCACTTCATCTACAACGCGCTGACGACGATCGCCTCGTTCGTCCGCACGGACCCCAAGCGCGCCCGCGAGCTGCTGCTCGACTTCGCCGACTTCGCCCGGTACGCGCTGCGGAGAGCGCACGACTTCACCACCCTGGCCGACGAGCTGACCTGCGTGGACCGCTATCTGCTCCTGGAGCGGGCCCGCTTCGGCGACAAGCTGCGCTTCAGCATGCAGGTGGCGCCGGAGGTGCTGCCCGTGCCCGTGCCGTTCCTGTGCCTGCAGCCGCTGGTCGAGAACGCCATCAAGCATGGGATGCGCGGCCGTCGCGGCGCCGGTGAGGTCAGGGTCGTGGTGCGCGACGCCGGCCCCGAGGCGCACATCACGGTCGAGGACGACGGCGCAGGGATGGACCCGGAGTGCGCCAGGCGCATGCTGGACGAGGACCCCGCCCGGGAGGGCAGCGGCATCGGGCTGGCGAACGTGGACCTGCGGATGCGCCAGATCTACGGCGACGGCTACGGGCTCGTCGTCGAGACGGCGCTGGGCGCGGGCACCAAGGTGCGGCTGCGGGTGCCCAAGGCGCAACTTAGCTCATTGTAGTCATTTCCTTACGCTATGCTGGCGTTTCGCTTGTGGGCTTTGCTTTCGTGCGGCAGCGTGGAGTCCATGCTGAGAGTTCTGGCTGTGGACGACGAGGTGCCCGCCCTGGAGGAGCTCGCTTATCTGCTGCGCCAGGACGACCGGATCGAGCACGTGACGACCGCGGCGGACGGCGTCACGGCGCTGCAGGACATGGTCCAGATGATCGGCGGCGGTGAGCGGCTCGACGGGGTGTTCCTCGACATCCGGATGCCCGGCCTCGACGGGCTGGACCTGGCCAGGCTGGTCGGCGGCTTCCCGAGCCCGCCCCGGCTGGTGTTCGTGACGGCGCACGAGGAGTGCGCGGTGCAGGCGTTCGAGCTGGAGGCCGTGGACTATCTGCTCAAGCCGGTGCGGGCCGAACGGCTGGCCGAGGCCGTGCGCCGGCTGGAGGCCGCCAGCGCGCCCGCGCCCGAACCGGGCCAGGATGACGTGATCCCGGTCGAGCTGGGCGGGCGGACCAGGTTCGTGCCGCAGCAGGCCGTCTGGTTCGCCGAGGCCAAGGGCGACTACGTGCGCCTGCACACGGTGGACGGCAGCTACCTGGTGCGCATGTCGCTGGCCGCGCTGGAGCGGCGCTGGTCGGAGGCCGGGTTCCTGCGCATCCACCGCAGCACGCTGGTGTCGGCCAGGCACGTCAGCGAGCTCAGGTTCGAAGGCGGGCGGGTGACGCTCACCGTCGGCACGGAGACGCTCCAGGTCAGCAGGCGACACAGCCGCCAAGTACGCGAGCAGCTCGTACGCCAGCACAGGGGCGTGATGTCGTGACGACCGCGTCTTGGGAGCGTGCCCACTCCTCGATGGTGCTCCAGAAGACGCTGTAGCGGGGGTGCGCCAGAGGGCGCTGTAGCGGCGCTGCCCGCTCAGCCCGCTTCCGCAGGCGCCGTCGCCCGCTGGGAGGCTTCCTGGAGCCGCGTGGATCCGGTGGCGGGAGGTCTGATGCGCCTGGGGCGTTCGCGGCCCGTCATGGCCGCCTCTGGAGGCGTCCTGGTGGCCGTCGCGGGCGCTTTGCCGTCATGCCTGATGCGGGTGTCGCGGTCGGTGGGGGTTGGGCGGTCTACGGGGCCAGGTGGGCGTGAAAAGGGCGTGCGCAGTTCGCGCCCCCCGCCCTGTCGCCGTGCCGCTCGGGTTTGCGCCGAAGGTCATGATTCCCCTGGTCAAACTGGTCAGATGCGGCATTGGGTGAGTGGATGAGGGCCGGGATGCATCCGTCCGAGCTCGTTGCGAGCCCCCGAACCTACCGTTCGCCGACCGAGGGCGACCGCTCATCGCAACAGTACTCTCCGTATAGCGATGGTTACGCACCGTTCAACGAGCTGCCTATAAACGGGGTTTCGTCCACAAGATCGCGACCGTAGTGTTTCGGCATCGGAAAGCCACCTCGGCGCATCGGGGGGACGGGCCAAGAGGCTCACTGCAGGTCTGATGCGCCGGACTCACCGGTGACCGCGCTGGTCGCCGCGGCTGTCGGGCCCTTGACCGGGGGGTAGGGCCCGCCAAGCCGGTTCGTGAAGGGGCGTCCGCCTAGGCCGCAGCACGCGGCCCGCGATCCGGCCTTCGGGGGCGGCCGGATCGCGAGAGCGGGCGTCCCTATCACGATTTCCGGATCACGAGCCTCAGGGACGGCTCAGCCGTCACGCAGCTTCTTCAGCAGGGCGATGTCCTCGGCGTGCTTGGGAGCCTTGCCTGGCGTCTCGATGCAGATCGGGACGCCGGCCACCGCCGGATGCCGCATCATGTCGGCGAACGGCTGGGCACCGATGTGCCCGGCCCCGATGTTCTCGTGCCGGTCCCTCTTGGACCCGCACGGGTCCTTCGAGTCGTTGGCGTGGATCAGCTTGACCCGCCCGGGAGCGATCCGGTGCAGCGCGTCGAACGTCTCCGCCACCCCGCCGTCGGCGGCGAGGTCGTGGCCGGCGGTGAAAGCGTGACAGGTGTCGAGGCAGACGCCCGCCCGCGGATGCCAGTCCAGCGTCGCCAGGTAGGGCTCCAGATCCTGGACGGTGGCGCACAACATGGCGCCCTGCCCCGCCATCGGCTCCAGCAGCAGGTCGGGCCCGCCGTCGGGGATCTCGTCCAGCAGGGGAAGCAGGTTGTCGCGCAGCTGGCGCAGCGCGTCGTCGCGCGACTGCGTCACCGCCGAGCCGGTGTGCACCACGACCCCCTTGGCGGCGGTGTCCACGCCGCGCCGCAACGTGTGGCGGACGATCGCGATCGAGTTGGCCAGCGTCTCCGGGCTCGGCGAGCCGAAGTTGACGAGATAGGGCACGTGGATGAACGTCTCGACCCCCGACTCGGCCAGCTTCGCGTCCTCCGCGGCCTTGCCCTCGGTGAGCGCCCAGCCGCGCGGGTTGGTGACGAACACCTGGATCATCTCGGCGCCGATCTCAGCCATGTATTTCAGGCCGCCCGTCGCCAGGCCGCCAGCCACGGACACGTGTCCGCCGATCAAGGATGTTGGGCTCATGATGGCCCTCAGTCTAGGCCCGCCGCCCGACACTTCCGGAGGGCCAGCCCCCGCGGGCTTGCCGTCGCAAGAGATCATCCCACCCCAGGTGAGCTGCTCGGACGCCGCACACCCGGCTCCAGGGAGCAGTCCGTCGATGATGTCGCGACGCTGTGCAGGTTCGTCCATGGCACCTGGGTGAGCCGGAGTTGGAGCATGACACGAAAAGCGGCGGTGGACGGACCCGCCGGTTCGGAGTTCTCGCGGATGGACCGGGCACCAAGCACATGTGTGTACTTCTGACATGCCCGAAACGCTGACCGCGCTCGATGCCTTCAACGCCCGTCCCCCGGACGAGGCCAAGGACGAGTTGATCACTTGCTGTGCCTCCCGTGTCTTCGCGGCGAGGGTGGCGGAGCGGCGGCCCTACCGTGATCTCGATGAGCTTCTCGCGGTAGCTGAGGAGGCCGTCAAAGGGCTGGAGTGGCCGGATGTGCTGGAGGCGCTCGCCGCGCACCCGAGGATCGGGGAGCGGGCGGGCGGGGGCGGACGGGAGGCGGCGTGGTCGCGGCAGGAGCAGGCAGGGGTCGAGGACGAGTTGCGTGAGTCGCTCGCCGCGGGGAACCGGGACTACGAGGCCCGGTTCGGGCACGTCTACCTGGTCTGCGCCAGCGGGCTGAGCGGGGCGCGCATGCTCGCCAGGCTGCGCGAACGGCTGGGCAACGACGAGGAGAGCGAGCGGGCGGTCGTGCGGGAGGAACTGGCGAAGATCACCCGGCTGCGGCTGGTCAAGCTCATGGAGGGGGAGCGATGAGTTTCTCCACGCACGTGCTCGACGCGGTCACCGGCCGCCCGGCCGCCGGGATCCACGTGAGGCTGGAGCACGAGGGCGAGATCGTCGCCGAAGGGATCACTGACGACGACGGCCGGATCAAGGGGTGGGACCCGGGAGAAGGCGTCCACCGCGTCGTCTTCGACACCGGGGCGTACCTGCCGGAGACCTTCTATCCCGAGGTCGTCATCACCTTCACCGTGACCGACCCCGCGCAGCACTACCACGTGCCGCTGCTGCTCAGCCCGTACGCCTACTCCACCTACCGAGGGAGCTAGATGTCCGTCAAGCTCGGGCCCAACCGCTACGGCAAGGCGGAGACCAGGCTCGTCCGCGTCGTCAGGGACGGCCCCGTCCACCACATCAAGGACCTCAACGTCAGCACCTCGCTCTCCGGCGACATGGAGGCCGTGCACCTGACCGGCGACAACGCCGCCGTCCTGCCGACCGACTCGCAGAAGAACACCGTGTACGCCTTCGCCGCGAAACACGGCGTCGGCCAGATCGAGGAGTTCGCGCTCGTGCTGGCCAGGCACTTCGTCGAAACGCAGCCCACGATCCACCACGCCAGGGTGGAGATCGACGAATACGCGTGGAACCGGGGCGGCCCGCACTCGTTCGTGCGTGACGGCGGCGAGGTGCGCACGTGCGTCGTCCACCACGACAGGGACGGCCGCACCACCGTCGTGTCCGGGCTGAAGGACCTGGTGCTGCTCAACACCACCGGGTCGGAGTTCCACGGCTACATCGTCGACCCGTACACGACGCTGCGGCCCACCACCGACCGGGTCCTGGCCACCGCCGTCGAGGCCCGGTGGCGGCACACCGGGAACACCGACGCGTACGACAAGTCGTACGAGCAGGTACGGAGCCACCTGCTGGAGGCGTTCGCGGACACGCACAGCCTGTCGCTGCAGCAGACCTTGTACGCCATGGGCGAGCGCGCCCTGACCGCCTGCGGCGAGATCTGCGAGATCAGGCTCGCGATGCCGAACAAACACCACTTCCTCGTGGACCTGTCGCCGTTCGGCCTGGACAACGACAACGAGGTCTACTACGCGGCCGACCGCCCGTACGGCCTGATCGAGGGCGGCGTGCTGCGCGAGGACGCGCCCGACGCCGGATTCGCCTGGGAGTAGCGATGGACTTCTTGCGGCCCACGACGTGGGATGAGGCGCTGGCCGCCAAGGCGGACCAGCCGGAGGCCGTGCCCATCCAGGGCGGCACCGACGTGATGGTCGAGATCAACTTCGACGTGCGCAGGCCGGTGGCGCTGCTCGATCTCACCCGGGTGGCCGAGCTGCGGGAATGGGACGTGGTGGACGGCGTGTGCCGGGTCGGCGCCGGGGTGCCATACACGGCCGTCATCGAGGACCTCGGCGGCACGCTGCCCGGGCTGGCGCAGGCCTCGCGCACGGTCGGCTCGCCGCAGATCCGCAACCGCGGCACCGTCGGTGGGAACCTCGGCGCGGCCTCGCCCGCCGGCGACAGCCATCCGCCGCTGCTGGCCGCGGACGCGGTGATCGAGGTGGAGTCACGTGCGCGGGGCGTCAGGATGATCCCAGCGGCCGAGTTCTACCTCGGGGTCAAGCGCAACGCGCTTGAGCCGGACGAGCTGATCAAGGCCGTGCACGTCAAGCCCGCTACCGGACCCCAATACTTCTCCAAGGTCGGCACCCGCAACGCCATGGTGATCGCGGTGTGCTCGTTCGCCGTCGCGCTGCACCCGGAGGAGCGGCGGGCCGGCACCGGGATCGGCTCCGCGGCGCCCACCCCGCGACGAGCGCTGGAGGCCGAGGACCTGCTGGCCAGAGAGCTCGACTGGGACGCGGCCGCACTCGACCCGGCGCTGCTCAGGCGGTTCGGGAGGCTCTGCGCGGCCGCCGCCGCACCCATCGACGACGTGCGCGGCACCGCCGAGTACCGCGTGCACGCCATCGACGTGATGGCCCGCCGCACGCTCACCTGGGCCTGGAACGACTACCTCGGAAGGAGGGCAGCCTGATGCGCGTCACCTTCACCGTCAACGGCCGCGAGGAGAGCGCCGACGGCGTGTGGGAGGGCGAGAGCCTCCTGTACGTGCTGCGCGAGCGCCTCGGCCTGCCCGGCTCCAAGAACGCCTGCGAGCAGGGCGAATGCGGCTCCTGCACCGTTTACCTCGACGGCGTCCCCGTCTGCTCCTGTCTGGTCGCCGCCGGCCAGGCCGAGGGGCGTCAGGTGCGCACCGTCGAGGGCCTGGCCGAGGGGGACAGGCTCGATCCGGTGCAGGAGGCGTTCGTGGAGTGCGGGGCCGTGCAGTGCGGCTTCTGCACTCCCGGACTCATCGTGCAGACCCACGACCTGCTGGAACGCCTCGAACGCCCCACCGACGCCGAGATCAGGGAGGCCCTGGCGGGCAACCTGTGCCGGTGCACGGGGTACGAGAAGATCCTCGACGCGGTACGGCTGGCGGCGGCGCGGAAGGCGGGGGCCGCGTGAGGCCGCGCCTGCTGATCGAGAACGTCGCCATCGCGCCGGTCGCCGGGCCGGAGATCGAGTCCGGATATATCTGGATCGAGGGGGATCGGATCGTCGCCCTGGGCCCCGGCCCGGCCCCTGACGCGGCCGGCGAGTCGGGGGAGCCGGAGGCCGTCCGCGTCGACGGCACGGGATGCCTGGCCACACCCGGGCTGGTCAACACCCATCACCACCTGTACCAGTGGGCCTCGCAGGGGCTCGCGCAGGACGCCACACTCTTCGAGTGGCTGGTGGCGCTCTACCAGGTGTGGGCCGCCATGGACGCCGACGTGGTCAAGGGCGCCGCCTCGGCAGGGCTCGGCTGGCTGGCGCTGTCGGGCTGCACCACCTCCAGCGATCATCACTACATCTTCCCCAAGGGCAGGGGAGACCTGTTCGCGGCCGGGATCGAGGCGGCACGCGAGATCGGCATCCGCTTCCACCCGGCGCGCGGATCCATGGACAGGGGCGAATCGCACGGCGGGCTGCCGCCGGACGCCGTGGTGGAGGAGCTCGACGACATCCTCGCCGCCACGGCAGAGGCCGTCGACGCTTACCACGACCCGTCGTTCTCCTCGATGCTGCGGGTCGTGGTCGCGCCGTGCTCGCCGTTCTCGGCCAGCGCCGAGCTGATGACCGAGTCCGCCGCCCTGGCCAGGGCCAAGGGCGTACGCCTGCACACGCACCTGGCCGAGACCCTCGACGAGGACGAGCACTGCGTGGCGCAGTTCGGGCTGCGGCCCGTCGACTACATGGAGAAACTGGACTGGCTGGGGCCGGACGTGTGGTTCGCGCACGCCGTGCACCTGAGCGACGCCGACATCGGCAAGCTCGCCGCCACCGGCACCGGCTCCGCGCACTGCCCCTCCTCGAACGGGCGGCTCGGCGCGGGCATCGCCCGCGTGTCCGAGATGCTGCGCCGGGGCGCGAACGTCGGGCTCGGAGTCGACGGCAGCGCATCCTCCGAGCTGACGCCGCTGGCCGGGGAGATGCGGCAGACCCTGCTGTTCCAGCGCGCCAGATACGGCCCCGACGCGCTCACCGCCAGGCAGGCACTGGAACTCGCCACCCTCGGCGGGGCGCGCAACCTCGGCAGGGAGAACGAGATCGGCTCGCTGGAGCCGGGCAAGCTCGCCGACATCGCCCTGTGGCGGATCGACGGGCCGTTCACGTCCGCGGTCGCCGACCCCGTCTGCGCGCTGGTCTTCGGGCCGCCGCCGCCACTGGCCCGGGTGCTGGTCGGCGGGCGGACCGTGGTCGAGGACGGCGAGCTGAAGACCTTCTCCCAGGACGCCGCCGGACGCGCGGGTGCCGAGGCTCGGCGGAGGCTGCTGCGGCTGGCGGAGGAGCGGGGCTTCCGCGCCGTCAAGGAGGTCCATCACGGCTAAGGTGAGATGTCCGGAAACGAGCATCCGAAAGGCGGTCCCGTGGCGGCGGAAATCTCCGACGAGCGGCTGGCGCAGCTCAAGAGCACCTTCGCGTCGATCGACACCGACGGCGACGGCTACATCAGCGAGGCCGAGCTGAAGCAGCACTTCCCCGACCTCCCGGCCGAGGCGCTGGGGGCGATGAGCGAGTCCGCCGACTCCGACCAGGACGGCCGCTACTCGCTCGAGGAGTTCATCCGCACGGTCTCCTAGTGCCTTCCTGAGGCTCCTGGGAGGCCAGCGGTGGCCAGGCTCCTAGCGGCTCCTAGCGCGCCGAAAGCTCGCGCTCCAGCGGGGTGCGGAAGCGCGGGGTCACCGTGATACCGCCGAGCCAGGCGGCCAGCCCGGCCGCCTCGGCCTCGACGGCGGCCGCGGCCTCGGCGCCCACGTCGGCCAGCAGGCGCCACACCACCTCGCCGTCCGCCCGCTGCGCCCAGCCGCCCACCACCTGGCCGTTCCACCACACGGTCGGGCCGACGTTTCCGCTGCGGTCGAACAACTCGGCCCGATGCGTGGGCGGCAGATACCAGTCGCGGGCCTGCCAGCCCATCGGCGTCGGGTCGAGCGCCGGGAGCAGCGCCGCCCACGGCTCCGGCTCGGCAACCTCCTCCAGGTCGCCCGGCAGCACATAGCCGACGCCCTCGTCCAGCTCGACCTCGGGCGCGCCGATGGCGGCCAGGGCCCGGCGCACCTCCGTCAGCGTCCAGCCGGTCCACCACTTCAGATCCGCCTCGGTACCCGGCCCGAACGCCGCCAGCCATCGGCGTACCAGCTCCGCCTGCGCCTCGGCCGCCGCCAACTCGGGCATCTCCGGTGCCAGGCCCCAGCGGTGGATGGCGCTGATCCACGTCCCCGACGGGCGCCCGCACCGTACCAGCAGGCCCTCCATCGCCATCAGGCCCAGCAGCCGCGAACCGACGCTCACGACCCCCTCGTACGGCTTGCCCACGGCCACCCTGACCTGCTCGCGCAGCCGCGGCTCCAGCACGCTCAGCTCCTGCGCCGTCGCCTCGCCCACCTCCGCCAGGATCCGCAACACGGACGCTTCGACGTCCTTGAACCCGGCCTCGTCCCAGCCGCCCGAGGCGAACGCCTTCAGCGTCGATGCGCGCTCCCTGCGGGCGATGACCAGGTTCGAGGAATGGTGGACGACCGGCACGAGCTCGGCAGGCACCACGAACACCGTCCGCCGCATCCCGTGCATCCGCACGAGCGTGCGGTCCGCGTGCAGGGCCCGCTCGACCGGCTCCGGGCCGGGGGCGGCCAGCCGCGCGCCCGCCGACAGGAACACCGTGGCCGGGTCGGTGCCGTGCAGCGCCACCACGGACACCGCCGCCTCCTCCGGAGTGGCCGCCTTGATCGCGAGCCGGTGCCTCGTGGCGAGCCTCGCCTGCCTCTGCCGCGCTGAAATCCGCACAATCGCCCCTTTCTTCGGAGTGAGCGTAGTTGGAGGATCACACACCTGGCGACGGGCGAAGCGGGCGTCGGTTGATGTCCATGTGCATAGGTTCGCGGGCGTCCGCATTGTTTCACTGGAGGCCACCCCCCGAACCCCTGGAGTGGCCCATGGCGAACGAGGTACATCCGGTCGACGCGCGGCTGCCGGCGGCGCAACTGGGCACGCTGGGACTGCAGCACGTGCTGGCGATGTACGCGGGAGCGGTGGCGGTGCCGCTCATCGTGGGCGGCGCGCTGAAGCTGCCTCCCGATCAACTCGCGTACCTGATCAACGCCGACCTCCTCATCAGCGGCATCGCCACGCTCATCCAGTGCGTGGGCGTGTGGCGGTTCGGCGTGCGGCTGCCGATCATGCAGGGCTGCACGTTCGCGGCCGTCACGCCGATGGTGCTGATCGGCACCACGCAGGGCGGGTTGCCCGCCATCTACGGCGCGGTCATCGTCTCGGGGCTGCTCGTCGTGGCGGTCGCGCCCTACTTCGCGAGGATCGTGAGGTTCTTCCCACCGCTCGTCACCGGCACCATCATCACGATCATCGGGATGTCGCTGCTGCCCGTCGCCGCGAACTGGGCCGCAGGAGGAGTCGGCAGCCCGACGTACGGGGAACCGCGCAACATCGCCATGGCCGCGGCCGTGCTGCTGCTCATCCTGGCCGTCTACCGGCTGTCGAAGGGCTTCCTCGGCCGGGTGGCGGTGCTGGTGGGCATCGTCGCCGGCACGGTGGCCGCGATCCCGCTCGGGTTCACCGACTTCTCGCACGTCGGCTCGGCCGGGCTGTTCGGCATCAGCACGCCGTTCGCGTTCGGGCTGCCGGCCTTCCACGTCACCGCGATCATCTCGATGTGCGTGGTCATGCTCGTGTCCATGACCGAGACCACCGGCGACTTCGTGGCCGTGGCGGAGATGACGGGGTCGGACCTCACGCCGCGGCGGCTGGCCGACGGGCTGCGTGCCGACGGGTTCTCCACGGCGCTGGGCGGCGTGTTCAACACCTTCCCCTACACCGCCTTCGCTCAGAACGTCGGCCTCGTCGGGCTGACCGGCGTACGCAGCCGCTGGGTCGTGGCGGCGGCCGGTGGCATCCTCGTGGTGCTCGGCCTGATCCCCGTGCTCGGCGCGGTGGTCGCGGCCATCCCGCAGCCGGTGCTCGGCGGGGCCGGGATCGCCATGTTCGGCACCGTGGCCGCCTCCGGCATCCGCACGCTGACCAAGGTGAGCTTCGACGGCAACCACAATCTTGTCATCGTGGCCGTGTCCATCGGCGTGGCCGCCATCCCGGTCGGCGCGCCAGAGTTCTACGCCGAGTTCCCCGACTGGGCCCAGACCGTGCTGAACAGCGGCATCAGCACCGGCAGCCTCCTGGTGATCGTGCTGAACCTCGTCTTCAACCACCTGCGCGCCGGCCAGCGCACGGGCTGAGGGATGATGAGCGTCACGCCTTCCTGCCCGCTCGCACCGGGCAGGAAGGCGTGCCCGGCCATTGTTCATCATCGTGTGGGAGTTCGTAGTGGTTCAGCAGGTTCTGATCGCCCCGGACAAGTTCAAGGGGTCGCTGACGGCGGCCGAGGTGGCCCGGCGGGTGTCGGCGGGGCTCGGCGTCCCCACGGTGGAGCTGCCGGTGGCCGACGGCGGCGACGGGACCGTTGACGCCGCCGTGGCCTGCGGCTTCGACCGGATCACGATCGGGGTGACCGGGCCGACGGGCGAGCGGATCCCCGCCTCGTACGCCTGGCACGCCGCGGACGACACGGCCGTGGTCGAGCTGGCCGAGGCGTCCGGGTTGCGCCGCCTGCCGGGGGAGCGCGAGCCGCTGACCGCCACCAGCTACGGCACGGGCGAGCTGGTCGCGGACGCCGTGCGGCGCGGGGCCAAGCGGGTGGTGCTGGGGCTGGGCGGCAGCGCCTGCACGGATGGGGGAGCGGGGATGGCGCAGGCGCTCGGGGCCCGGCTGCTCGACGGCGACGGCAACGAGCTGCCGCGGGGCGGGGCGGCGCTGGCGGGGCTGGACCGCATCGACATGTCCGAATTTATGGATATTTCTGGCGTTGAATTCGTGGTGGCGAGCGACGTGGACAATCCGCTGCTCGGCCCGCATGGGGCAGCCGCCGTGTACGGGCCCCAGAAGGGCGCGACCCCTGAGGACGTCAAGACGCTGGAGGCGGCGCTGTCCCGCCTGGCGGCGGTGGCCACGCAGACGCACGGCCTGCTCGGCGCGGTCGAACACGACGACACGCCCCGGCCCATGGGCGTCGCCGGGGCGCCCGGGGCGGGGGCGGCCGGCGGGGTCGGGTTCGCGGCGCTGGCGTTCCTGCACGCCGACATCCGGCCCGGCATCGACTACCTTCTCGGCCTGCTCGGATTCGGCACACATGTCGAGGGCGCGCGGCTGGTCGTCACCGGCGAGGGGTCGCTGGACGAGCAGTCGCTACGCGGCAAGGCGCCGATCGGCGTGGCGCAGGCGGCGGCCAAGGCAGGCGTGCCGGTGGTGGCCGTCTGCGGGAGGCGTACGCTCAGCGACGAGGAGCTGAAGGCCGCGGGCATCGAGGCCGCGTACGCGCTCACGGACCTGGAGCCCGACCTCGACCGGTGCATCGCGGAGGCGGGGCCGCTGCTGGAGCGCCTCGCCGCCAGGATCGCCGCCGATCACCTCGAAGGGAAGTAGATGACGCAGCTGGACCTCGTGGTCCGGTCCCGCCGGACCGTCACGCCGGAAGGGGAGCGGGCGGCCGCGGTGGCCGTACAGGGAGAGAAGATCATCGCCTTGTACGACTACGCCGCGCCGCTCGACGCCACCGAGGACATCGACCTGCGCGACTTGGCGCTGCTTCCCGGGCTGGTCGACACGCACGTCCACGTCAACGAGCCGGGGCGTACGCACTGGGAGGGGTTCGACTCGGCGACCAGGGCGGCGGCCGCGGGTGGCGTCACGACGATCGTCGACATGCCGCTCAACTCCCTGCCGCCCACGGTCAGCCCGGCGGCGCTGGAGGTCAAGCTGGCGGCCGCGCGCGGGCAGTGCCACGTGGACGTCGGGTTTTGGGGCGGGGCCGTGCCGGGCAATGTCAAGGAGCTCGCGCCCCTGCACGAGCGCGGCGTGTACGGCTTCAAGTGCTTCATGTCGCCGTCGGGGGTGGAGGAGTTCCCGCCTCTGGAGCACGCCGACCTCCGGCGGGCGCTGGAGGAGATCGCCGGATTCGCGGGCTCCGGCGGGCTGATGGTGGTGCACGCGGAGGACCCGTCGTTGCTGCAGGAGCCCACTGGCCCGACATATACGGAATTTCTGGAGTCGCGGCCGGGGGCGTCGGAGCGGAGCGCCGTTCAGCGGGTGGTCGACCTGGCAGGGGAGACCGGCGCGCGGGTGCACATCCTGCACGTCTCCAGCGCCGACTGCCTGGACGTGCTGGAGGCGGCCCAGGCCGGCGGCGTGGCGGTCACGGCCGAGACCTGTCCCCACTACCTGACGCTGGCGGCCGAGCAGGTGCCCGAGGGCGCCACGGCGTACAAGTGCTGCCCGCCGATCCGCTCCGAGGTCAACCGCGACCTGCTGTGGGACGGGCTGGCGAGGGGCGTGCTGAGCTGCGTCGTGTCCGACCACTCGCCGTCGCCGGCCGACCTGAAGGTGCCCGACTTCGCCGCCGCCTGGGGCGGGATCGCCTCGCTCCAGCTCGGGCTGGCCGCCGTGTGGACGGAGGCGTCCCGGCGGGGGTACGGGCTGGCGGACGTGGTGCGCTGGATGTCCGCCAATCCAGCAGCAATCGCGGAAATTTCCGGAAAAGGCGGCATAAAGCCGGGCAATGACGCCGACCTGGTCGCTTTCGACCCCGCTGCCGACAACCCCGTGGACGCCGCGCGCCTCCACCACAAGAACCCGGTCACCCCATACCACGGCCGCCTGCTCAAGGGCGCCGTCCTGACCACCTGGCTGCGCGGCAGGCCGGTGGACGGTGCGCCGCACGGTCGATTTCTGCCGGCCGGGCAGCACATGGTGGCAGGAGAGCCGGCCGAGCAGCGCCTGATCTTGGGAGAAAAGTAGATGCCCCGCTTCACTACCCTGCCGGACCTCGCCCTGCGCACACTGGGCGGCTCCGTCGTGGCCGCGAACGACGAGTCGTTCGCGGAGAAGGAGAGCCTGGTCAGGCCTGGCCGGCCCGGCTTCCAGGCGGAGACGTTCGGCAACAAGGGCCAGGTGTACGACGGCTGGGAGACCCGGCGCCGCCGCGAACCGGGTCACGACTGGGCGCTGGTACGGCTCGGGATCCCCGGCGTGATCCGCGGCGTGGTGATCGACACGGCCTGGTTCAAGGGCAACTACCCGCCGCATGCCTCCGTTGAGGCCGCTGCGGTCGACGGCTATCCGTCACCGGCCGAGCTGCTGGCCGCCGAATGGGTGGAGATCGTCCCGAGGTCCGAGCTCAAGGGGGACGCCGAGCATCATCTCGCCGTCACCGACGAGCGCCGCTACACCCACGTGCGGCTGAACATCTTCCCCGACGGGGGCGTCGCCCGCCTCCGCGTACACGGCGAGCCCCGCCCCGACCTGTCCGTCTACGAGGGCCTCAGCCTCGACCTGGCCGCCCTCCAGAACGGCGCCCTGGTGACCGCCTGCTCCAACGAGTTCTACTCGGCGCCCAACAACGCCATCTTCCCCGGGCTGGCCCGCCACCAAGCGGAGGGCTGGGAGACCGCGCGGCGGAGGGGCGAGGGCAACGACTGGCTCCTGATCCGGCTGGCCGGCCGCGGCCTGATCCGGCTCGCCGAGATCGACACCACGAACCTGCTCTTCAACGCCCCGGGCTGGGTCTCCCTGACGGGACTCGACGGAGAAGGCCCGGCCGCGCGCCAAGTGGACCTCCTGCCCCGGACCCGCCTCCAACCTGACAGCACCCACCGCTTCAGACTCGACCACACGGACCCGGTCACCCATGTACGCGTCGACATCTACCCCGATGGCGGCCTGGCCCGAGTCCGCCTCCACGGCCACCTGACCTGACCCCGCCACGCTCCGCCCGACCCATTGCCGCCCCACGGGCACCCCTCAAGCGTGCCTGCGGCATTGGGCGGCGCACGTAGTCGTGCCTGCGCATTGGGCAGCGTCCTGTGCCCACCGCGCCGGGTGCCACCTACCGGGCCTGGTCCCGACCGTCGTCGCGTCCGCCGCGCGTCGTGCTGGTCCGACCGGTTCGGCGGGGCCGATCGCCACCAGCCAGGCGGTCAGACGCCCCTTACCCGCGCCCCCGGCGAGGGCGGCGGGTGACGGGGCGTCAGTGCCAGAGGAAGACCGTGGCGCCGGGCGGGCGCTCGCTGTTGGGGAGCGGGCGCTGGTACTGCACCACGCCCCGGTTCCCAAGCCGCTGCACCCGCACCTTGAACCCGAGCGTCTCCAATTCCGACTTCGCGTCCTTGACGTTCTTGCCGATCACTGCGGGCACCAGGGTGAACTGCTGATCGTCACGAGCCTCGTCATCATCGTCCCCGCGCCCGAACCACTCGAGGAAGTCCTGGCACCGCGCCACCGTGACCATGACCTGCGCGCCAGGATCGACCTCAGACTTGGCCTTGGGCGTCTGGGCGATCACCGTGCACGGCTCGGCGTCGTCTTCCACCTCCTGGACCTGCACCTGGAAGCCTTGCTGACCGAGATAGGCGGCGGCCTCGTCCTTCGGCATGCCGGAGACGTCCGGCATGACCAACCCGGCGCTCACGAAGATGGCGATCTTCGCGCCTTCCTTCACCTTCTCGCCGACCTGGGGAGAGGTGCGGATGACCTTGTCGCGCTCGACCTCCGTGTTGGCCACGCGCGTGACCGATCCCACGGTCAGCCCGGCATCGGCGATCTTGGCGCGGGCGTCGTTGCCGGTCATGCCCGCGACATTGGGCACGACCACCCGCTTGGGCCCGAGCGAGGGCACCAAGGTGATCGTGGCACCCTGTTCCACCTCGGTCTTGGCCACCGGGTCGGTGTTAAGGACGAGCCCTTCGGCCACGTTCTCGTCGTGCTTGCCCTCCGCCATCTTGATCTTGAACCCGTCCCTGGCGGCGCTCTTCTCGGCCACGGCCAGGCTCTTGCCCACCAGATCGGGTACGGAGACGTACTCAGGCTGGGCGAAGAACCACCCGGTCAGCCCGACGGCGACGACCATCACGCCCGCCAGTATCACCAGGAACCAGTTGGGCCGGAACCCGCGCCGCTGCGGCATCTCGGCCCGGGGCTGGATCAGCGTGTGCGCGGGCGTCGCCTGCGGCACCGACGGGGCGGCGTGCACGCCCGTCCTGGCATGCGGCTGGGACGGCGCGGGCTGCTGGAACGACCCATGGGGCTGGGAATGCGACAGCGGCGGAGTGGTCGTCCGCGGCAACATCCGATGCGTGTCCACGGCTGCGACGAGCATGGCCGTCGCATCCGCGGGGCGGTCCCGCGGCTCGCGCGCCGTCGCGTTCGCCACGAGCGTGTCGATCAGCGGCGGCACCTCGGGGACCAGCGATGACGGCGCCGGCACGCTGTCGTGGACGTGCCGGTAGGCCACCGACATCGGCGTCTCGCCGTCGTACGGCTGCTGCCCCGTCACCAGCTCGAACAGCATGATGCCCGCGGCGTAGACGTCGCTGCGCACGTCGGCGGCGCCGGTGGTGACCTGCTCGGGCGCCATGTAGCCGATCGTGCCGATCATCACGCCGGTACGGGTCTGGTTCGTCGCCTCGATGGCCCTGGCCAGGCCGAAGTCGACGACCTTTACCCGGCCGTCGTCGGTCATCAGGACGTTTTCCGGCTTCACGTCTCGGTGCACCATCCCGGCCTGGTGGGCCGCGCCGAGGGCGGCGAGCACCGGGATCATGATCTCGAGGGCCTCGCGGGCGGGCAGCCGGCCGCGATCGCGCAGGATGTCGCGCAGCGTCCGGCCGGGCACGTATTCCATCGACAGGTAGACGACGTCGTTGTCGGTGCCCTGGTCGAAAACGTGCACCACGTTGGGATGGGAAAGACTGGCCACCGTCTTCGCCTCGCCGATGAACCTCCTGACGAACGCCGGGTCCTCGGCGAGCGAGCGGTGCATGACCTTCAGCGCCACCGTCCGGTCGAGCCGGACGTCCAGCGCGAGGTAGACGGTCGCCATACCGCCCCGGGCGATCCGGCTCTCGATGCGATAACGCCCATCGAGGAGCCGCCCGACCAGGGGGTCCGCAGTCGTCGTGTCCACCCGGCTGATTTTACGGGCGTTTTGCCACTGGCAGGGCCCTGCCGCCCGAAACCGATGCGGACCCGTGCCCGATGGAACGTGCCCACGCCCCGGGAAGTAGGCCCGGCCCCACGGGCATCACGGGGTTGGCGGCTCCGCACCGGTGCCAGACCGTCCGGCCAGGGAGACATAATGACGCCGCCGACTCTCGGGCGTGTCACGCCGCCGAGCTTCGGGCGTGTCACGCCGACCCCGGGCTTCGGGCCTGTCATGACGATCGCCGGGCATCGGTGATTTCAGGGGATCATCGGGAAGGTCAGGGGGTCATCGGGGAGGACGCCTCGGCGTAGCGGCGGCGCGGGATGCGGCCCGCCTGCCGCGCCAGCCGCCCCGCCACGACCGCCGACTTCATGGCCGCCGCCATGAGATCGGGCCGCTGCGCCCGGGTGACCGCCGTGGCGAGCAGTACGGCGTCGCAGCCCAGCTCCATCGCCAGCGCGGCGTCGCTGGCCGTGCCGATGCCCGCGTCGAGGACCACCGGCACCGAGGCGGCCTCCACGATCAGCTCGATGTTGTGCGGGTTGCGGATGCCCAGTCCCGAGCCGATCGGCGCTCCCAGGGGCATCACGGCCGCGCAGCCGGACTGCTCCAGCCGCCGCGCCAGCGCAGGATCGTCGCCGATGTACGGCAGCACCACGAACCCGTCCGCCACCAGCCGCTCGGCCGCGTCGAACGTCTCGATCGGGTCGGGCAGCAGCGTCCGCTCGTCGGCGATGACCTCGAGCTTGACCCAGTTCGTGCCGAGCGCCTCCCTGGCCAGCCGCGCCGTCAGCACCGCCTCGCCCGCCGTGAAGCAGCCGGCCGTGTTCGGGAGCACCTTGATGTCCCGCTTGTGCAGCACGTCCAGTACGGAGCCGCGGGCGGCCGGGTCGAGGCGCCGCATGGCGACCGTGGTCAGCTCGGTGCCGGACGCGGCCAGCGCCTGATCGAGCACTTCGAGGGAGGGCGCGCCGCCGGTTCCCATGATGAGCCGGGAGGAGAACTTCTCCCCGGCGATGATCAGATCATCCACCTTGCACCGCCGTCAGAACCTCCATGCGGTCGCTGTCGCTGAGCGCCGTCGTCTCCCATGCGCTCCGCATGACCACCTCGTCGTTCACGGCCACGGCCACCCCGGTGGTGGCCGCGGTCAACGTTCGTACGGCCTGCGCCACCGTGGTGCCGTCGGCGACCTCATGCGCGGCCCCGTTGATCGTCACAATCATGAGATTTCCCGAAACCTCCCCGGCGAGCACAACGCCGCCAGCTCACCCTCTTCGCCGCCCGAGTCGCCCGAGTCGCCCGAGTTGCCCAGCACGAGCGCGGCCGTGAGCGGCGCGAGCAGCACACCGCCCCGGTAATGCCCGGTGGCCAGGGTGAGCCCCGGCGTCCCGCTCGGGCCGATGATCGGCAGGTTGTCCGGCGTGCCCGGCCGGAGCCCGGCCACCACGTCGGCGACCTCCAGCTCGGTCACGCCCGGCACCAGCTCCCTGGCGTCGCGCAGCAGCTCGTAGAGCCCGCCCGCGGTCACTCTGGTGTCGAACCCCAGCTCCTCCTGGGTGGCCCCGACCACCAGCTCGCCGTCGCCGCGGGGGACCAGGTAGACGTACGAGCCGTGCACGGTGCCGCGTACGCACCGGCTCAGCAGCGGCTGCGGGGAACGCAACCGCATGATCTGCCCCTTGACCGGCCGCACCGGCACCTCGGCCAGCTCGGCGCTCCAGGCCCCGGCCGCCAGGACGACCCGCTCCGCCCGCAGCTCGGACGGTGGCTGAGGCCCTTCTCGTGGCGGCTCGAGGCGTACCCCGACGACCTTGCCGTCCGCGTCCCGCAGGAGGCCCGCGGCGCGCGCCCGCACCAGCGGCACGTGCAGCCGGTCCAGAGCCGCGAGCAGGGCAGTCGTCACCCGCCGCGGGTCCACCCAGGCGTCCTCGGGAGCGAGCAGCCCGCCGCGCACCGACGGGGCCAGCATGGGCTCCAGGCGCCGGCATTCGCGCCCGGTCAACCGCTCGACCGGCAGCCCGAGCTTGTCCATGTACGCCGCCAGCTCGTCCAGCGCCGCCAGATCGTCGGCTCCGAACGCCACGTCGAGCGTCCCGTCCGCCCGCAGGTCCAGCCCGCGCCGCGGCCCGTCGCCGATCTCCAGCCCGCCGAACGGCCCGACCCGGGGCCCGCCCGCGGCGCCTGCGCCGGCATCGGCCGCCACCCAGCCCGCGTCCTCGGCCAGTTCGGTGGCGAAGGCGGGCCAGCGGCGCAGTGACGCCATCCCCAGTCGCAGCAGCGGCGTCTCCGTGTAGGTCACCTCGCTGACCGGGGCCAGCATCCCCGCCGCCGCGTACGAAGCTCCAGAGGCCGGGGCCGGATCCACCACCGTGACCGGCCGCCCGGAGCGGGCCAGCCGCCACGCGATGGACAGCCCGACGATCCCGCCGCCTACGATCACATCCACATGCGCTCCCTTCGCCGGCATGATCCGGATCAGGTGTCTTGCGGTCGAAGGCCCGGTGCAGCCTTCCTCTCAGCCCGGTAACGGCCGGACTCCCGCGCGTCTTACGTCCCCAGCCTACGGCCTCGGTGCGACGCCGAAGCACGCTCCCCGTTAGGGTCTTGAACGTGGACCATGTCGTGGTGGTGGGAGCGGGCCTGGCAGGCGTCCGCACGGTGGAGGCGCTGCGCGGGCGCGGGTTCGGCGGCGGGATCACCCTGATCGGGCAGGAGCGGCATCGCCCCTATGACCGCCCGCCCCTGTCCAAGAGCGTGCTGCTCGGCGACGCCGAGACCAGCTTCTTCGACACCGACCTGGCCGCACTCGACGTCGCCTTCCGCCCGGGCGTGAGCGCCAAGGCGCTGCGCGCGGGCGTCGTGGAGACGACCGAGGGCGAGATCGGCTACGACGGCCTGGTCATCGCGACCGGATCCGAGCCGATCAGGCTGCCCGGCGACGGTCCCCAGCACGTGCTGCGCACGCTCGACGACGCCCACGAGCTCAGGGCCATGCTCGTGCCCGGCGCCCGGGTCGCGATCATCGGCGCCGGCTGGATCGGCGCCGAGGTGGCCACCGCCGCCCGCCGCGCCGGCTGCGCGGTCACGGTGATCGAGGCGGCCGCCACCCCGCTCGCGACCGCCGTCGGCCCGGAGATCGGGGCCCGCACTCAGCGCTGGTATGAGGGCATCGACCTGCGTCTCCGCACCATGGTCCGGTCCGTGGACGAGGGCGGCGTGCGGCTGGTGGACGGCGAGTTCGTCGAGGCCCACGTGGTCGTGACCGGCATCGGCGTGCGACCCGCCGTCGAATGGCTGGCCGACGCCGACATCGACCTGCACAACGGCGTCGTCGTGGACGAGCGCCTGCGGGCCTCCCTGCCCGACACGGTCGCCGTCGGAGACTGCGCCGCGTGGTGGTCGCGCCGCTTCGGTACCAGGCTCAGGATCGAGCACTGGGACACCGCGCTCAACGCCCCCGAGGTCGCCGCGGCGACTCTGCTGGGCGAGGACGCGGTGTACGACCCGGTGCCGTACTTCTGGTCGGAGCAGTTCGGGCACATGGTCCAGTACGCCGGGCACCACCAGGCGGGAGAGCGCCTCATCTACCGCGGCGACCCGGAAGGCAAATGGTCGGCCGTCTGGCTCGACGCCGACGGCGCCCTCGCCGCGGTGCTCGCCGTGGACCGGCCGCGAGACCTCGTACAGGGCCGTAGAATCATCGCCGCGGGACACCGGCTCGATGCGGAACGCCTGGTAGATCCAGAAGTGTCCCTACGAGATTGTGTTGTTTGAGCAAGCACGGCATGTGGTAGTTGTGGTTTCGTGACGCTTTCTGTTGCACAGATCGACCGGGAGACCGACCAACTCGTAGACGAGTGGCTGACGCTCCCCCAAGTGGCCCAGCGCCTTGAGCTTCCCATCGGGCGGGCCAAGCAACTCCTCAAGGACCACAAGCTCCTAGGCGTGCGCCGGGGGAGCGGCGGGCCACAGGTGCCCGCAGTGTTCCTCGACGGAAAAGACGTGATGAAGGGCCTACCCGGCACACTGACCGTGTTGCAGGACGCCGGCTACGACGATGTCGCGGCGCTGCGCTGGCTCTTCACCCCAGACGAGTCGCTGCCGGGGTCGCCCATCGAGGCGATCAAGGCCGGCCGTCACACGGAGGTCAAGCGGCGTGCCCAGGCCCTCGCTTTCTGAGGCCCGCCTCTATCTCTGCACCGACGGCCGCCGCGACCGCGGCGACCTCGCGGAGTTCCTCGATTCGGTGCTGGCCGGGGGCGTGGACATCATCCAACTGCGGGAGAAGGGCCTGGAGGCACGCGAAGAACTCGCCCTCCTGGAAGTCTTCCGCGACGCCTGCGACCGGCACGGCAAGCTGCTGGCCGTCAACGACCGGGCGGACATCGCCTACGCCGCCCGGCCCGACGTGCTCCACCTGGGGCAGGACGATCTTCCTGTGACGGTCGCGCGAGAGATACTCGGCGACGACATCGTCATCGGACGGTCCACCCACTCCGCCGCCGAGGCTTCCGCCGCGGCGGTGGAGGAGGGCGTCGACTACTTCTGCTGCGGGCCCATCTGGCCGACGCCGACCAAGCCCGGACGTCCGGCTCCGGGGCCGGCGCTGCTGCGGCACGCGGCGTCGGTGGGGGCGGCGCGGCCGTGGTTCGGGATCGGCGGCATCGACCTCGCCAACCTGGACGAGGTCATGTCGTATGGGGTTCGCCGGGTTGTGGTGGTACGGGCGATCACCGACGCGTACGACCCGGGCGCGGCGGCGGCGGAGTTCGCCAAGCGCTTGTCAGCGGCCGCCGCAGGTTGACGGCCGTTGTCCGGTTGACGGCCGTTGTCCGATGGGCGGCATTGTCCCGTGGGCAGCTCGCCGTGCGATCGTGTGGCGCAGTGCTCACCAGCCGCGCCGACGGTGGGTCGTTCACGCCCCATGGGTGGGACGGTCAGGTTTTGCGGGAGGTGGCCGCGATGGCGAGCTCGGTCAGCGCCACACGGGCCTCGGCCGCGATCGGCGCCTGGTCGAGCGCGCTCAGAGCCTCGCCCAGGTAGTCGCCGATCAGGTCCTCACACTCCTGTAGCGCCCCGGTGCCCTCGATGATCCCGCGCAGCGTGGCCACTCCGCGCGCATCCAGCCCCGGATCTCCGAGCAGGCGCCGGACCGTCTCCGCCTCGCCGGGGGAGGCGGCCGCCAGCGTGCGGGCCACCAGCATCGTCCGCTTGCCCTCACGCAGGTCGTCCCCCGCCGGCTTGCCGGTCTGCGCCGGGTCGCCGAACACACCCAGGATGTCGTCGCGCAACTGGAACGCGATCCCCACCCGCGTGCCGTACCCGGTGCACAGGTCGTCCATCCACGGCGCGAGCTCCTGGGCGGCGAGCACCAGACCGAGCCTGAGCGGCTGCTCCACCGAATACTTGCCGCTCTTGAACAGCGCCACGCGCAGGGCGGAGTCGAACGTGTTCTCCCCGTGCGCCTGCTCCAGCAGGTCCAGATACTGCCCGCACATCAGCTCGGTACGCATGTGATCGTGCACGGGCTGGGCCGCCTCCAGCGACTCGCGGGGCAGGCCGCTGGTGCGCCACATCTCGCCCGACCAGAGCAGCAGCAGGTTGCCCAGGAGGATCGCCGCGCCCTCGCCGAACTGCTCCGCAGAGCCGTGCCAGCCGGCCTTCTCGTGCAGCGCCTGGAAACGGCGGTGCGCGGCCGGCATGCCCCTGCGCAGGTCGCTCTGGTCCATCACGTCGTCGTGCACCAGCGCACTGGCCTGCAGCAACTCCAGCGAGGCCGCCGCGGTGAAGATTTCGGGCACGTCCGTGCCGCCCGCGCCGCGCCAGCCCCAGTAGCAGAACGCGGGACGCAGCCGCTTGCCGCCGGCCAGCAGCTCGTCGGCGGCCGTGCGCAGCGGCTCCAGATCGGGGTCGCCGGGGGCGGGCAGCTGTCGCTCGACGAACTCGCCCAGGGCCCGTTCCACGTGCGTGCGCAGGATGTGTATGCGCGCGGCGTCAGTGGTCATGCCTTGAGACTAGTGGCCGGGCGATCGCGCGCCGATCCCGGCTGACGTTAAGCGCTCGGCGATCTGTGGTTCCGGGCGGCTGCCTGTAACCTTGGGCCATGGCGCTTGGTCGACCCTCTATCCGGCCCGATCGTGTTCCCACCGTTCGCGACATGCTCGCTTCCGGTGGCCGCACGTTCTCGTTCGAGTTCTTCCCGCCGAAGACCGACGAGGGCGAGCGGCAGTTGTGGCGGGCGATCAGGGAGCTGGAGTCGCTGCGGCCGACGTTCGTGTCGGTGACCTACGGCGCCGGCGGCTCCACCCGTGACCGCACGGTCGACATCGTGGAGCGGATCGCCCACGGCACCACGCTCACGCCTGTGGCGCATTTCACCGCCGTCAACCACTCGGTCCGCGAGCTGCGCCACCTGGTCGGGCGCTTCGCCGACGCGGGCGTGCGCAACATCCTGGCGGTCCGCGGCGACCCCCCTGGCGACCCCAGCGGCGACTGGGTGCGGCACCCGGAGGGCGTGCTCTACGCCGAGGAGCTGGTGCGGCTGATCAGGCAGGCCGGCGATTTCTGCGTCGGCGTGGCGGCCTTCCCCTACAAGCACCCGCGTTCGCCGTCCATCGAGGCCGACACCGAATACTTCGTGCGCAAGTGCCGCGCTGGGGCCGACTACGCGATCACGCAGATGTTCTTCCAGGCGGAGGACTACCTGCGACTGCGGGACCGGGTGGCGGCCAGGGGCTGCGACACGCCGATCATCCCGTGCATCATGCCGGTGACGCAGATGAGCACGATCGCGCGCTCCGAGCAGCTGTCGGGGGCGCCGTTCCCGCCGGACGTGGCGGCGCGCTTCGAGGCGGTCGCGGACGATCCGGCGGCGGTGCGGCGGCTGGGCATCGATCACGGGGCGGAGCTGTGCCAGCGGCTGCTGGACGAGGGCGCGCCGGGGATTCACTTCATCACGTTCAACCGCTCCAGCGCCACCCGCGAAGTGTTCCAGCGCCTCGCCGTGTCGCTTTCTGCTTGATTTGTTACGGTCGCCCGGCGGCACTCCGCCGACGTTTGATCAAAACCCCCATCTGTTACGGTCGCCCAGGGGCACCCACCCACCGACCAGGGCTGGGGGCCTCCAGGGAGACGCTGTCTGACCCCGCACGGGGTCGGGCGCCGTAACGGCGTCGTGTTGACCTTGAAAGTGGTGAGCCCGCCACTCGCCCGCAGGGGGACCGGGCGGGTGACGGGCGGGGGACGGTGGTCGACTACATGTAAAGGGTCCGTCACTTTCTGTCATGGATGGTGCCCTTCGGCATGCAGAAGTAAACCCATCAGTCACGGCTTCATCAGGGGCACCGTCAAGGCAGGGGCAGGGGGCGGCCGGCGATCGCGTACTCCTCGTAGCCGCCCGGGAAGACGAACCTCGTCAGCAGGTCCGTGAAGCCGAGGCTGGCGTAGAGGTGGCGGGCGGCGGTGGGCTGGTCGTGGGTGGACAGGACGGCCGTGTGCTCGGGGCGGCCCGCACACAGCGTCCTGATCATCGCCCGGCCGATGCCTTTGCCCTGGTAGTCCGGGTGGACGTGGATTTCGGCCAGCTCGAACGCGTGCCCCAGCCAGGCGTTGGCCACCTCACGGCCCGATTGTTCCGTGAGCGCTCTGAACACCACGTCGTGCCACCACTGCCCGGGTGCGCCGCGGAAGCCGTACGCGAAGCCGACGATTCGGGTTTCGGGGATATCCCCCGAAGGGGATGAATCGCGCAATTGGGCGAAATAGCACTGAAAATGGGGATATGTCGCATGATTTCGCATGATGGCCTTGCGGCCGGTGATCTGATCCTCGGGCGGGTTCATCGCGGCCGTGTAAATGCCGATCACCGTCTCCAGTCGCTCGGTGAATCCGGCCGGGCCCGCCCCGCGAAACTCGATCACCCGTCGCACACTACTCGACGTCCACCGGAGTGCCCCCGGTGATCCGTACCAGCTCGTCGAAGGTGGTCGGGAACACCGTCAGCGGGTGTCCTCCGGCCGCCCACACCACCTCATGCTTGCTCAGCCAGTTGTCCACCAGGGTCCGCACCGGCGCCGGGTGCCCGACCGGGGCGACGCCGCCGATGGGCTGGCCGGTGGCGGCGCGGACGAACTCGGGGGTCGCGCGGCGTACCCGCTGGACGCCCGCCGTGCGGGCGATGAGCTCCACGTTCACGCGGTGCGCCCCGCTGGTCAGCACGAGCAGCGGGGCGCCGTCGGCGTCGAAGATCAGGCTGTTGGCGATCGCCCCGACCTCGCAGCCCACCTGGGCGGCGGCCGTGGCCGCCGTGGGCGCCTTCTCGGGCAGGACGACGATCTCGCCGTTCGCCCCCAGCGCACGTAGCGCGGACTCCACGACTACGGCATTCGCCGGCAACTTCTCAGACATGGAGACACTCTAAACAGATTGTCCGCTTGATTACCCATTCGTGGTGACTGGTATAAGGTCCTTTGATCCGTTCTTGAATGGTGTGAGAGGTGGTACGCGTGAGGGCTAGACGGTTGCCTGGGATGGCTGCGCTGCTGACGGCTGGAGCCGTCGTGCTCTCGGGCTGCGGGACGCAGGCGCCGCAACGTACGCACGCGTCGCCCGCCGTCACGCATACCGTCCCCATCGCGGCGGGCGCCCGATCCGTGCCCGCCACCGACCCCGTCACGCCCCCGGTCGGCGTGCCGCGCAAGACGCTCAAGCTGGGCGCCAAGGGCAAGGCCGTCACCTGGCTGCAGAAGCGGCTGATCGAGCTGGGCTACCGGCCCGGCAAGGCCGACGGCCGGTACGGAGGCACGACGCTGGCGGCCGTGTGGGCGTTCCAGAAAGTCAACGGCATCAAGCCGACCAGCACGATCGCCAAGCGGACGTGGCAGGCCCTGGAGACCCCGAAGGCCCCCAAGGTGTTGGTCAAGAAGGGCAAGCCGACCCGCGCCGAGGTCAACCTCACCAAGCAGATCATGGTCCTGTACGTCGGCGGCGAGGCCAAGCTGATCACCCACATCTCGTCGGGCAGCAGCGTCCCGTACTGCGAGACCACCACGTGGCAGGGCAAGGAGCAGCGTTTCTGCGGCTCCGCCACGACGCCGACGGGCAACTACAGCACGACATGGCGCAAGAGCGGCTGGCACAAGTCGTACCTGGGCCAGCTCTACAACCCGATCTTCTTCAACGGCGGGATCGCCTTCCACGGGGCGCTGTCGGTGCCGCTCTACCCGGCTTCGCACGGGTGCGTGCGCATGCCGATGAACGTGGCCGAGGTGGTGCCCGGGATGCTCGGCAAGGGCGTGCCCGTCCACGTGCGGGGCTCATTCAAGCGCCCGTGACATGACGCCCGCATGACGCGACCGGCGAGGGCGGTGGTTCATCCCCTTCGCCCGGGCCGGCCGCTCACGCGTCGCCGGGGTGGACGGCGTCCCAGTGCTCGCGGGCCGCGGCGATGGCGTCCTTGTGCTCTCTGGACCAGTCGGCCAGGCGCTCGACGGCCTCGGCCAGGCTCCGGCCCACCGGTGTCAGCTGATATTCGACCTGCGGCGGGATCGTCGCGTACGCGGTGCGCTCGACCAGCCCGTCCCGGCACAGCCGCCGCGTCGTCAATGTCAGCATCCGCTGGGAGATGCCGGGAATCGCCCGGTGCAGCTCCCTGAACCGCCGCACCCCCTTGGCCAGCTCCACCATCACCAGCACCGTCCACTTGTCGCCGATCCGGTCGAGCACGTCGCGGATCCCGCAGTCGTCGTCCCCGCACGGCCCACTGACCTGGAGGGTTACGTCCGTGTGTGCGACTGACATGAGAGTGCCTCCTTACCGCGGGCGCCTGAGCCCGCCCATGCTGGTACCGGAACAACAATCATGGGGGTTCAGATGATTCTCGTTACCGGCGTGTCCGGGGCTTTGGGCGGTTCTATCTTCGACGGCCTGCGGGCCGGCGGGCTGGAGGTGGCCGCGGCGAGCAGCTCCGGCGACGGCGTCGCCGTGCGGAACGCCGACTTCGACCAGCCGGAGACGCTGAGGGCCGCGTTCGCGGGTGTGGACGTGCTGGTGTTCGTATCGGCCGGGTATGCCGAGGACGACGTCGTCCTGGCCCGACACGGCGCCGTGGTGCGGGCGGCCGCCGCCGCGGGCGTCAAGCACGTGATGTACACCAGCCTGGCCGCATCCGGCGACCTGCTCACCATCGCGCTCGCGCACCGGTGGACCGAGGCGCGGCTGGCCGAGGCGCCCTTCGACGTCACGATCCTGCGCAACGGCCTGTATGCCGAGTTGTCTGCCGGGCTGGCGCTGGCCGGGGCCGCGTCCGCGGCCGGGAACGGGGTGTTCACGGCGCCGTTCGGCGACGGGCGGCTGTCGGTCGTGGCCCGCGCCGACCTGGCCGCCGTGGCCGTGCGCGTGGCCGCCGAGACCTGGGCGGACCTGGCGGCGGGCGTGCCGCGGCGGCACGCGGGCAGGACGTACGAGCTGGAGGGGGTGAGCGCGGTCGGCGGGCACGACCTCGCCGAGGTGCTGGCCGAGACGCTCGGGCGGCCCGTCGAGTACCGGGCCGTGCCCCTGAGCGAGGTGCGGCCGATGCTGGCCGGGCTGGAGGCGTATCGGGCGGGACACACGGTCTCGATGTTCTCCAACATCAACGCCGGCGTGCTGGAGGCCCGGCACAGCGACCTGCCCGCGTTCCTGGAGCCGCGACCGGCGCGGGACGTGATCGCGGCGACGGTGAAGTCCGGCCTCGAGGACCTCCAGAACTGAGGTCGCGGTACGGCGCGAGGGGGTTGAGGCCATAGTGTCGGCGGCCGGCTCCGGGCCCGCGGGGCTGACGTCACGGCCTCGTGGGCGCGTTCTCCTTGTCGCCGGCCGCCCCGGCCGTCATTGCCCCGGTCGCGGCCGCGCGCCTGCCCTCCCGGGCCGCCAGCACCAGCCCGAACGCCTGTGCCACCCCGGCAGCCAAGATGAGGAACGCCGTGGCGGGCTGCCAGGAGGGCACGCCGGCCGCGAAGTCGGCGGCGTCGTAGAGGCCCGCGAGGAGGCGTACGGGATTGAGGAACGCCACCGCGAACCCCAGCACGTACGGAACGATGAGGGAACCCGACAACACGAGCAGGAGTGCGCGCCCCCGGCGGGGCCGCCGCAGGAGCGCCCCGATGACCGCGTAGGCGAGCGCCACCACGCCCACCAGCAGGGCGGTCCACCAGACCAGCCGCCAGGCCTCCACGCCGAGTGACGTCAGCCCGTCGGCGCCGACCCGGCCGCCCTCCCACTCCGGCCCGTCGACCTGTGCCTTCGCGGCCGTGCGGATGGCGGTGTGATTGACGGCCGCGTATGCCGCCGCCAGGACCGGCCCCAGCGCCAGCAGGACGAGACCGGTTCGCGCCATGCGTGCTCCTCTCCGCTCGGGGGCATCAGCTTGCCATTCCCCGCCGATCCGCGCGTATCCGGGAAGCGGCCTTCTCGTCGAGGAAACGCAGTCCGGTCAGCGCGAGCATGCCTGCGCGGCGAGCGGTGTCCCATACCTGCTCGATCGAACGGTCGTTGTCCAGGCTCGCCATCACGGCCAGTTTCACCGAGCCGAACAACGCGCCGACCGCAGCCGCCGCCTCGACCATGTCCACCTCGCCGGGGAAGGCGTCGTGCAGCGCCCTGGCCAGCTTGAGCTGGCTGTCGAACAGCAGCAGCAGTGCCCGCCCCTGCAACGCCGGCTCCGTCATGACCAGCCGGGTGCGAAGCGCCGCCTCCTCGAACGTGAGCTCCCCATGCTGGACCGCCGTGGCGATGCCCTCGTCCAGGAGCCGGAGCAGCATGTCGGTCGGCGACTCCTCGGGTCTCCTGGTCGCTATCAGCGCCAGCGCCCGCTCCAGCCGCTCGTCGCCGTCGTAGAAGACCAGGTCCTCCTTGCTGGAGAAGTAGCTGAAGAACGTCCGCGTGGACACCTCGGCCTCGGCGGCGATCTCCGCGAGCGTGGTCTCGGCGTACCCCTTCGCCTCGAACAGCCGGAGCGCCGCCTCGATCAGCGCCCGGCGCGTGCGCTGTTTCTTGCGCTCCCGCAGTCCTGCCATGGGCGAACTTTACTGCATGACGTTATCTTCTTCATCCATTGAAAATTTGCACTGATTGAGGTTTTCTTGGGAGACAAACCCGGAAAGGAGCCACGGCATGTCCGATCTGACCCTTCCCATCGACCGCCAGCGTCCACTGGACCCGCCCGACGAGATCACCGAGCTGAGCCGGCAAGCGCCGATACACCGCCTCAGGTACGCCGACGGCCACCTCGGCTGGCTGGTCACCGGCTACGCGGCCGCCCGCGCGGTGCTGGCGGACCCGCGCTTCTCCAACCGGCCCGAGAAGATGCACCCGGCGATCCCCGCCAGGGCGGAGCTCGCCCAGAAAGGCGAGTTCCGGCTGCCGCCCGGCATGTTCCTGCGTACCGACCCGCCCGAGCACACCCGCTACCGCAAGCTGCTCACGGGGCAGTTCACGGTGCGCAGGATGAAGATGCTCGAACCCAGGATCGAGGAGATCACCAACGCCTGCCTGGACGACATGGAGGCCGCCGGCGGGCCCGTGGACCTGGTGCAGGCGTTCGCGCTGCCGATCCCGTCGCTGGTGATCTGCGAGCTGCTCGGGGTCCCGTACGAGGACCGCGCCCGCTTCCACGAGGACGCCAAGGTGCTGGTCAACCTCGAGACCAAGGCCGAGGACGCGCTGGCGGCGCTCGGCAGCACTATGGGGTACCTGCACGGGCTGATCCAGCGCAAGCGCAAGGAACCCGGCGACGACCTGCTCAGCGGGCTCATCGAGGGCGGGGACCTCAACGACGAGGAGCTCACGGGGGTCGCGTTCCTGCTGCTGGTGGCGGGGCATGAGACGACCGCCAACATGCTCGGGCTGGGGACGTACACGCTGCTCACCAACCCCGGACAGCTGGCCGCCATGCGGGACGATCCGTCGGTGGTGGACAACGGCGTCGAGGAACTGCTGCGCTACCTCACGATCATCCACCTCGGCCCGTTCCGGCTCGCGCTCGAGGACCTGGAGATCGAGGGCAATCTCATCAAGGCGGGCGACACGGTCGCCGTCAGCCTGCCTGCCGCCAACCGCGACCCGTCCCGCTTCCCGGGAGGCGAGACGCTCGACGTCACCAGGCCCGCAGGCGGGCACATGACGTTCGGCCACGGCATTCACCAGTGCCTGGGTCAGCAGCTCGCCCGCGCCGAAATGCGCATCGCCTACCCTGCGCTGCTGCGGCGCTTTCCTGGCCTACGCTTGGCCGTAACGCCTGAGGAGGTGCCGATGCGTTCGCATATGAGCATCTATGGAGTGCACCGCCTCCCTGTCACTTGGTAGGTCACCATGGAAATCAAGGCAGATACGACGGTGTGCATCGGGGCGGGCATGTGTGCGCTGACGGTGCCCGACGTGTTCGACCAGAGTGAGGACGAGGGCACGGTGGTGGTGCTGCAGAGCCCGGTGCCGCCGGAGCTTGAGGACGCCGTACGGCGTGCCGTGACCCTCTGCCCGTCGGGGGCCATCTCCGCCTCCTGACACGTCTGCACGCTGACACCCCCCTTGAACCACTCGCCGTCGCCGCAACCCGACCCTGCGGCGACGGCTTTCCCGCGCTCGGACCCCGATAAATCGCGGGCATGCCGCGCGGCCTGCCGCTCGGTGAGTCCGGCGGCGTGTCGGTCGTTCCCCTTAATGTCCATCGAACCTATGTTCGTGGATCAGGTTGACACCGATGGTGATCGAAATTATGTTCGACCTAGTGACGGTGAGGCTCGCGGCTCAACGTCACCTGGACCTGGTCGCGGGCCGTTCGCTTTCCCTAGCGAGCCCCGCGGCCAGGCTCCACGGGCGAAGGGCACGTCCTCGTCGTCGGCGGAGACGAGTGGGCGTGTCCTGGCCGGACGGGGAGAGGGGAAGCTCCTCGTCCGGCCAGCCTGGCGGAAATGTCGGTGGCGTCTGCAAGTGTTGGCTCCACCGGCGGAGACGCCGGCCGCCCCACGACTCCAAAGGAGGCGCGCAAGATGGCACCAAGGCCTAGAGACACACCCGGGCCCCGGCTGTCGCCTGCGGTTCGGGCACACCTGACCGACGCACGTTCCTGCCTGGCGGAGGCGACCAGCGCTCGCACCCCGGCATCCCGATATGTGGCCGCCCACCTGGCAGCCCTTCGAGCGGCGGCGGCGATCCTGGCCGCCCGCCCCCGTCCCATGGAAGGCCGCAGGCGCAGGCTGCGCAGCGCATGGGAGCTGTTGCCCGAGGCCGAGCCGCACTTGGCCGAGTGGGCCGCCTACTTCTCGGTGAGCGCCGCCAAGCGTGCGGCCGCCGAAGCCGGCATGGTCAGCAGGATCAGCGCGGCCGACGCCGAAGAGATCATGGCTGAGGCGGAGACCTTCGTCGCCACGGTCGAAGACCTGCTCGGCGTGCCCGTCCAGCCCCAACTACCGATCGGCGTCCCCCTCGCCGGTTGACTGACCGACCCGGCCGGCCTCGACAACGACGCCTGGCCAACCGGCACCGGTTGAGCTGCCGACGCGGGGCCTCGCCGGCGCGGGCTCATAGGCTCCGAGGACCGTCCCTGCGGGCTCAACCGGCACTGAGCTCAGTGTTCATGTGGGCTCGACGGGCACTGAGCTCAGTGTTCATGTGGGCTCGACGGGCACTGAGCTCGGCGTCCGTGCCGGCCTGACCGGCACGGCGTGGGTGGGCAACCGGCCGAGCAGCTCAAGCCGGTCGAGCCGTTCGTGGCCGGACATGACGAAGGAGCCCGCCGGCGCGTGGCGAGCTCCTTCGTGCTGGATGACCGGCCTCAGGTCAGGCGGCGACCCGAGGCCGGAGAGCCGACCTGGTCAGGCGGCGACCCCAAGGCGGGAACCTGCGGGAGGCGGCCGACCCCCGACGCGCGGCGGCCCGAAGGCCGGGAGCCGGTCTGGTCGGGTGGCGGCCTCAGAACGACTCGACGGCCCGGCGGGCCTCGGCGTCGAGGACGCCCCAGCTGATGAGCTCCTCGGTCAGCTCGCTGGGCGACTTGTCGTAGATCACGGCCAGGGAGCGCAGGTCCTCCTGGCGGATCGACAGGACCTTGCCGTTGTAGTCGCCACGCTGGCTCTGGATCGTGGCGGCGTACCTGGCCAGGGCCCCGGCCTTCTCCTTCGGCAGCGACGCGAGCCGCTCCAGGTCGATCACAAGCTTGGGGGTCGGGCCGAGCGGGCTCGGGGCGGCGCCGCCCGGTAGCAGCTCGGATACGGGGACCCCGTAGAAATCGGCAAGCTCGGCAAGCTTCTGCACCGTGACCGCTCGGTCGCCACGCTCATAAGAGCCCACGACTACGGCTTTCCACCTGCCACGCGACTTCTCCTCGACTCCATGCAGGGACAGGCCCTGCTGGGTGCGGATGGCGCGGAGTCGTGCACCCAGCGACTTTGCGTACTCAGACGGCATCGTGTGGCCCCCCGGCTCTCGTATGTATAGCTCTCAGTAGATTGTGCTCCCTCGCGGCGAATGCCCCGGCCACCGGGGGTACGGTGCGACGCTCGGCACCTTCGGTAGCCATGGCTTTGGGTTTACCCCGGATCGCCACGAGGTGTGGTTACGCACCGTGACGGTAAAGGGGTGGACGCCTAAGGTCAAGCTGATTGGAAAAAAGATGCCGAATCCGGTCCGGTAGGGAACGCCAGATAAGCCCCTCATGTCCCAGCGGTAACACTACTTCGTCATAGTTTGCCGATCGGGACCGCCGAGTCAGAACCGGCGGGTGAGAATCATGACAGGGCAGGTCGAGGCCCGTACGATCTTGAGCGAGATGTCCCCGAGGAACACCCGCCTGAGTGGCCCGGTATCACTCGACGCGCATATGATCATCTCACCGGGGAGCCATGAGGTCGTGCCGAGCGCCTTGGCGACAGTGCGGCCCTCGAGCAGCTCGACCTCCACGTGCAGCTGCTGCGGCTGGCCACGCGCCGCCGCGCGCAGGTCCGTCGCGGCCTGGTCGCGCAGGCGTTCGAGCATCTCTTTCTCGATCTTGGCGAGCCTCGCGCTGCGGACGACCACCGTGACCAGCCGCAGCGGGATGCCGAGGGACACGGCCGCGGCGGCCGCGTCCCTGAGCGCCGCGTCGCAGCCGGGGCTGCGCCGGTAGGCGACGGTGAGCCGGTCGAAGGCGGCGGGCGGCTTGTCGCCGTAGCCGCGCGGAGCGAGCAGGACGGGCACGGAGGAGGAGTGCAGGAGTTGGTCGGCGGTGCTGCCGACGGCGATGCGGCCCCGCGCGCCGCCGGAGGCGGAGCCGATCACCACGACGTCCGCGCCGCGCTTGCGCGCCAGCTCCACCAGCCCGCCCCCGCTGCCTTTGTGGGCGTGGATCCAGTAGTCGGTGTCCGGGCCCGCCAGCTCCCGCGCCTGCGTGAGCGTCGCCTCGGCCTGCTCCTTGAGGTACGCCCGCCACTCGCTCTGCTCGGCCCGGGCGCGTCCTGGCGCGGACCAGGCGGGAGGCTGAATGACCGCCACCGTCAGATGCGCGGGGGCCTGCTCTTTGAGCAGCAGGGCCAGTGCGAGAGCGTCCTTGCCCCGCGGCTCGGGGATGTACCCGGCGAGCACGTTGTCGAGCTTCACCGAGGCACCTCGGCATTCAGCCGGGAATGGCTGTAGCCGTACAGGAAGTAGCAGACCAGGCCGCCGAGCATCCACAGCCCGAACGCCAGCCAGGTGACCCCCGCCAGCCCCGCCATCACGAGCACGCAGAAGATCGCCCCCAGCACCGGCGTGACCGGGAAGAACGGGACCCGGAAGCTGCGGGGCAGCCCGGGGCTGCGGTAACGCAGGACGAGCACGCCGACGTTCACGATGGCGAAGGCGAACAACGTGCCGATGCTGGTCGCCTCGGCCAGCTGGCCGAGCGGCACCAGCCCGGCCAGCACCGAGATGAACGCGGCGACGATGAGCGTGTTGGCGATCGGGACCTGGCGGCGCGGGTTGACCCGCTGGAACACGCGCGGGATGAGCCCGTCGCGGGACATCGCGAACAGGATGCGCGTCTGGCCGTAGATGACGGTGAGCACGACGCTGGCGATGGCGATGACCGCGCCGAACGAGACGATCAGGCCGGGCCAGGTGGCGCCGGAGGCCAGGTCCGCGATGTAGGACAGGCTCGCCTCGGTGGTCCGCGGGTCGAAGTCCGTCCACGGCATCGCGCCGACGGCGGCCACCGCGACGAGCACGTAGACGGCGGTCACGATGGCCAGCGAGAAGATGATCGCCAGGGGCAGGTCCCGTCTGGGGTTCTTCGCCTCCTCGCCCGCGGTGGAGGCCGCGTCGAAGCCGATGTAGGAGAAGAACACCTGCGAGGCCGCCGCCGTGATCCCGGCCACCCCCATGGGCGCGAACGGCGCGAAGTTCCCGGCGCGGAAGGCCGTGAACGCCACCACGCAGAAGAACAGCAACACCACGACCTTGATCAACACGAAGATCGCGTTCGCCATGGCGCTCTCGGAGGCGCCGTACAGCAGCAGCCAGGTCGCCAGCAGCACGATGAGGATCGCCGTGACGTTGACCACGCCGCCGTCCTGGCCGGGGGAGCGGGTGATCGCCGCCGGCAGCGTGAAGCCGAACAGCGACCGCAGGAACGAGTTGAGGTATTCGCCCCAGCCCACGGACACGGCCGCCACGGACACGGCGTACTCCAGCATGAGGCACCAGCCGCAGATCCACGCCACCAGCTCGCCCAGCGTCGCGTACGCGTAGGAGTAGGACGAGCCGGACACCGGGATCGTCCCGGCCAGCTCGGCGTACGACAGGGCGGAGAACAGCGCCGTGATCGCCGCCAGAATGAACGAGAGCACCACCGCGGGCCCCGCCTTGGGCACCGCCTGCCCCAGGATGACGAAGATCCCCGTGCCGAGCGTGGCGCCCACGCTGAACAACGTGAGCTGCCACAGAGACATGGTGCGCCGCAACTCGCCGCCCTCACCGTGGCCTCCCTCGGCCACGAGGCGCTCGGTCGGCTTGGTGCGCAGGAGCCGTTGGGCCAGTGTCACCCAGCACCCCCTACAACGTGCTCGTCAGCGGCCACCTGCCGTTGGGTGTCACGATCGTTCCCGCTGAACCCCCGAGTATGCGCTCGGCCTCGTCCAGCCTCCCGATCGCGGCCATGTCGCCGGTCGTCTCCACGAACCGGCACGCCGCCTCCACCTTCGGCCCCATCGACCCGGCCGGGAACTCCAGGGCCCGCAGCTCGTGCGGCGTGGTGTGGGCGATCTCGCTCGCGTGCGGCGTGCCGAAGCCCCGCAGCACCCGCGGCACGTCGGTCAGGCTGAGGAACGCGTCGCACTCCAGCGCCTCGGCCAGCACCGACGCGGTCAGGTCCTTGTCCACGACCGCCTCCACGCCGGCCAGCCGGCCGCGCTCGTCGCGGACGACGGGGATGCCGCCGCCGCCCGCGCAGATCACGATCACGCCCTCGCGGATGAGCTTGTGGATCAGCCGGGTCTCCACGATCCGGCGCGGCGCGGGGGAGGGCACCACCCGCCGCCAGTGCCGGCCGTCCTGCTTGACCGTCCAGCCGCGCTCGGCGGCCAGCTTCTCCGCCTCCTCCCGGTCGTAGACGGGGCCGACGAACTTGGCCGGGTCCTCGAAGGCCGGGTCCACGGCCGTCACCAGCGTCTGCGTGACCACGGCGAGGACCTGCCGGCCCGGCAACGCGTTCTGCAGCGCCTGCTGCATCCAGTAGCCGATCATGCCCTGCGTCTGCGCGCCGAGCGTGTCGAACGGATAGGGCCTGGACAGGTTCGGGTCGGCGGCGCTCTGCAGCGCCAGCAGGCCCACCTGAGGGCCGTTCCCGTGGGTGATGACCAGCTCGTGCTCGCCCGCCAGCCGGGCGAGCGTCTTGACGGCCGTGCGTACGTTGGCGATCTGCACGTCGGCGTCCGGCTGCTGGCCGCGCTTGAGCACCGCGTTGCCGCCCAGCGCGACGATGACCCGCATCTCAGATCCCGTCCCGTTCGAGCGGGCAGCTCATGCAGCGCGGCCCGCCCCGCCCCCGGCCGAGTTCGCTGCCCCTGATCGTGATGACCTCGATGCCGTTGTCGCGCAGGTAGTTGTTCGTGGTGGTGTTGCGCTCGTAGGCGACGACCACGCCGGGTTCCAGCGCCAGCCCGTTGCAGCCGTCGTCCCACTGCTCCCGCGCCGCGGCCCGCACGTCCTGCGTCGCGGTGAGCACCGTGATGTCGGCCATGTCCAAGGCGTGGGCGATGGCTTTGTGCATGTCCTGCGGCGGGTGGTCGGTGAACTTGAGCTCCTTGTGGGTGCCGCCGGGCTCGATGGTGTACGCCGGCAGCATCCCCAGGCCCGCGTACTTGGTGAACACGCCCACGTCCAGCATCGTCATCACCGTGTCGAGATGCATGAACGCCCGCGCCTTCGGCATGTCCAGCGCCACGATCTTGTGTGCCGAGCCGGCACTGAACAACTGCTGCGCGAACATCTCGACCGCCTGCGGCTGGGTGCGCTCACTGATCCCGATGAGCACCGCGCCGCGCCCGATGACGAGCACGTCGCCGCCCTCCATGGTGGCCGGCGCGACCGCGTGGCCGGGCATCCAGCAGTGGAAGCCGCCGTGCTCCGGCCGGTTGAACCCGGCGGCGAACGTCGGGTGATACATGTAGACGGCCTCCATGTTGACCGTCTCCCGCATGCGGGCCTTCTTCCGCATCGCGTTGATCGACACGCCGTCGTACACCCAGCAGGAGGTGTCGCGGGTGAACAGGTGGTTGGGCAGCGGCGGCAGGATGAAGTCGTCGTCCCCCATGGTGTGGAATGTCACAGATTGGGGGTCGCAGCCCAACTCGGCCAGTTCCCCCTTGGTGATGCCGCCGGTCAGGTAGAGCTGGAGCGTCGCCGCGTCCATGGCGTCGAGCGTGTTGCGGACGTCGTCGATTCCCACCGGGCCCAGCCACCGCTCGTCGACGACCGCGTCGAGGATGTGCTTGCGAGCCTCGGGAATGTCGACCGTCTCCCGCAGCAGGACGTCCAGCAGGTGGACCGTGATGCCCCGCTCGCGCAGCACGTGCTGGAACTCCTCGTGCTCCTCCATCGCGCGTTGCACCCACAGCACGTCGTCGAACAGGAACTCGTCCTTGTTCGCCGGGGTCAGCCGCTTGAGCGCCAGATCGGGCTTGTGGAGGAGGACCTGCCGCAGCCGCCCGACCTCCGAGTCCACGTGGAATGTCATCCTTGCGATATCCCCTCCGGAAGGCCTGATGTACCCGGGACATCGCGGGGAGGCGCGGGAGGGCACTCGCGTTGTTGCTGGTAGCCCCTGGTACTGTGTGTCCCGACCAACACCCTTTTAAGACCCGTCCCGTGAGGCGGGAAAGGTGGTGAGCTTCGTCATGTCCGACCCCAGGGCCGTCCTGGAAGCCCCGGATGTCCACCGGGCGCTGACCCGCATCGCGCACGAGATCCTCGAGCGCACCAAGGGCGCAGGCGACGTCGTCCTCCTCGGCATCCCGACCCGCGGCGCCACGCTGGCCCGCCGCCTCGGCGACCGCATCGAGCAGTTCGAAGGCGTCAAGATCCCCGTCGGCTCGATCGACATCACGATGTACCGCGACGACCTGCGGCTCAAGCCGGCCCGTCCGCTCGGCCGCACCGAGCTGCCGGCCGACGGCATCGATGACAAGATCGTCGTCCTCGTCGACGACGTGCTCTACTCCGGCCGCACCGTGCGGGCCGCCCTGGACGCGCTCAACGACCTCGGCCGCCCCACCGCCGTCCAGCTCGCCACCCTGGTCGACCGCGGCCACCGCGAGCTGCCCATCCGCGCCGACTACGTCGGCAAGAACCTCCCCACGGCCAAGAGCGAGAAGGTCAAGGTCTACCTGCAGGAGATCGACGGGCGCGACGCCGTGCTGCTCATGAAGGGGGACGCCAGGTGAACCGGCATCTGATCTCCGCGGGCGACCTCACCAAGGACGACGCGCTGCTCATCCTCGACACCGCCGAGGAGCTGGCGAGGGTGACGGAACGGTCCATCAAGAAGCTGCCGACGCTGCGCGGCCGCACCGTGGTCAACCTGTTCTTCGAGGACTCCACGCGGACCCGCATCTCGTTCGAGGCGGCTGCCAAGAGGCTGTCCGCCGACGTGATCAACTTCTCGGCCAAGGGGTCGAGCGTGTCCAAGGGCGAGTCGCTCAAGGACACCGCGCTCACCCTCGAGGCCATGGGCGCAGACGCGGTCGTGATCCGCCACAGCGCCTCGGGCGCGCCGCACCGCCTGGCCACCTGGGTGCGCGGCAGCGTCGTCAACGCCGGCGACGGCACCCACGAGCACCCCACGCAGGCGCTGCTCGACGCCTTCTCCATGCGCCGCCGCCTGGGCGGGCTCGAAGGGCGCAAGGTCACGATCGTCGGCGACGTCCTGCACAGCCGGGTCGCCCGCTCCAACGTGCTGCTGCTCCACACGCTCGGCGCCGAGGTCACGCTGGTGGCCCCGCCGACGCTGCTGCCCGTGTCGATCGGGACCTGGCCGTGCGAGGTGTCCTACGACCTCGACGCGGTGTTGCCCAAGTCGGACGTGGTGATGATGCTGCGGGTGCAGAAGGAGCGGATGAACGCCGCGTACTTCCCGAGCGAGCGTGAATACTCCCGCCGGTACGGGCTGGACCGGGAGCGGTTCGCCAAGATGCCGGACGACGCGATCGTCATGCACCCCGGGCCGATGAACCGGGGGATGGAGATCGCCGCCGAGGTGGCCGACTCGGCGCGGTCGACGATCGTGGAGCAGGTCGCCAACGGCGTGACCATCCGCATGGCCGTCCTGTACCTGCTGCTCGGGGGAGAGAGCGCGTGACCATTATTCGCAACGTCAGGATTCTGGGCGGGGAGCTCGTCGACATCCGGGTCGCAGATGGGGCGATCACCGCGATCACGCCCGCCGACCCCCAGGCGGACGGAGACGATCTCGCGGTCGACGGCCGGGGCACGATTGCGCTTCCGGGGCTGGTGGACCTGCACACGCACCTGCGCGAGCCGGGGCGTGAGGACGCCGAGACCGTGCAGACCGGCACCCAGTCGGCGGCTCGCGGTGGCTACACCGCCGTGCACGCCATGGCCAACACCTCGCCCGTCGCCGACACCGCCGGCGTCGTCGAGCAGGTGTGGCGGCTCGGGCGCGAGTTCGGGCACTGCGACGTGCATCCCGTCGGGGCCGTCACCGTTGGCCTGCAGGGCAGGAACCTGGCCGAGCTCGGCGCGATGGCCGACTCGGCCGCCCGCGTGCGGGTCTTCTCCGACGACGGCAAGTGCGTGGACGACGCGGTGCTGATGCGCCGCGCCCTGGAGTACGTCAAGGCGTTCGACGGCGTCGTCGCCCAGCACGCTCAGGAGCCCAGGCTGACCGAAGGCGCCCAGATGAACGAGGGCGTCATCTCCGGCAGGCTCGGCCTGACCGGGTGGCCCGCGGTCGCCGAGGAGGCGATCATCGCCCGCGACTGCCTGCTGGCCGCCCACGTCGGCTCCCGGCTGCACGTCTGCCACCTGTCCACCGCAGGCTCGGTCGAGATCATCCGCTGGGCCAAGTCCAAGGGCTGGAACGTCACCGCCGAGGTCACTCCGCACCACCTGCTGCTCACCGACGACCTGGTCGAGGAGTCGCCGGTCGGCGCGTACAACCCGATCTACAAGGTCAACCCGCCGCTGCGCACCCGCGCCGACGTCGAGGCGCTGCGCGCCGCGCTGGCCGACGGCACGATCGACATCGTCGCCACCGACCACGCGCCCCACCCGGTCGAGGACAAGGAGACCGAGTGGTCGGCCGCGGCCATGGGCATGGTCGGCCTGGAGACCGCGCTGAGCGTGGTCCAGGAGGCCATGGTCGAGACCGGGCTGCTGGACTGGGCGGGCGTCGCCCAGCGCATGTCCGTCACGCCCGCGCGTATCGGCCGCCTGGCCGGGCAGGGACAGCCGCTGGAGGTCGGGGCTCCGGCCAACATCACGCTCTACGACCCGGCCGTGCGCACCGAGGTGGATCCGTCCGCCTTCGCGTCGAAGAGCAGGAACACCCCGTACGAGGGGATGACGTTGCCTGGCAGGGTGGTGGCCACGTTCCTGCGCGGCAGGCCGACCGTACTCGAAGGGAAGCTGGTTTGAACACAGCGGTGCTCGTCCTGGAAGACGGCCGCGTCTTCCACGGATCTCCATACGGCGCCGAAGGCGAGACGTTCGGCGAGATGGTCTTCAACACCGGCATGACCGGCTACCAGGAGACCCTCACGGACCCCTCCTACCACCGGCAGATCGTCGCCATGACGGCGCCGCACATCGGCAACACGGGCGTCAACGACGAGGACCCCGAGTCCCGGCGGGTCTGGGTGGCCGGCTACGTCGTGCGCGAGCCGTCCAGGATCGTCTCCAACTGGCGGGCCAACCGCTCGCTGGACGACTACCTCAAGGAGCAGGGCGTCGTCGGGATCGCCATCTCGGGCACCCGCGCGCTCACCCGTCACCTGCGCGAGCGCGGCGCCATGCGCGCCGGCATCTTCACCGCGCCCGCGGCGCCGGTCCAGGAGCTGGTCGAGCGGGTGCGGCAGTCGCCGCGCATGGAGGGCGCCGCCCTGGCGCCCGAGGTGGCCACGACCGAGCCGTACGTCGTCCCGGCGATCGGTGCGAAGAAGTTCACCGTCGCCGCCGTGGACCTCGGCATCAAGGGCATGACGCCGCACCGGATGGCCGAGCGCGGCTGCGAGGTGCACGTGCTGCTGGCGGACGCCACGTTCGAGCAGATCATGGCGGTCCAGCCGGACGGGGTGTTCCTGTCCAACGGGCCAGGGGACCCGTCCACCGTGGACGTCTCCGTCCTGCAGAAGGTCCTGGAGGCCCGGGTGCCGTTCTTCGGCATCTGCTTCGGCAACCAGATCTTCGGCAGGGCCCTGGGACTGTCGACGTACAAGCTGCGTTACGGGCACCGCGGCGTCAACCAGCCGGTGCAGGACGTTCGGACCGGGAAGGTGGAGATCTCGGCGCACAACCACGGGTTCGCGGTGGACGCGCCGCTCGACGGACCGTTCGACACCCCGTACGGGCAGGCTGAGGTCAGCCACGTCAACCTCAACGACCGCTGCGTGGAGGGGCTGCGCCTGCTGGACGGGCGGGCCTTCAGCGTCCAATACCACCCCGAGGCCGCGGCCGGGCCGCACGACGCCGCCTACCTTTTCGACGAGTTCTGCTCGGTGATGGCGTCCGTGCAGCACGACGCCGCACAGCGTCCGATTTCGACGAGTTCTGCGAGGTCATGAGCCGTGCCCAAGCGTGAAGACATCAGGTCTGTCCTGGTGATCGGGTCGGGCCCGATCGTGATCGGCCAGGCGTGCGAGTTCGACTACTCGGGCACCCAGGCGTGCCGGGTGCTGCGAGCCGAGGGCTTCCGCGTCATCCTGGTCAACAGCAACCCGGCGACGATCATGACGGACCCCGAGTTCGCCGACGCGACCTACGTCGAGCCGATCACCCCCGAGTTCGTCGAGAAGATCATCGCCAAGGAGCGGCCCGACGCGCTGCTGCCGACCCTGGGCGGCCAGACCGCGCTCAACACGGCGGTCGCGCTGCACGAGTCGGGCGTGCTGGAGAAGTACGAGGTCGAGCTGATCGGCGCGGACTTCGACGCGATCCAGGCGGGCGAGAACCGCGAGCGGTTCAAGGAGATCGTCGCCAAGGTGGCCCGCGAGCACGGGCTCAACGCCGAGTCGGCCAGGTCGGTCATCTGCCACACGATGGACGAGGTCCTGGCCGCCGCGGACGAGCTGGGCTACCCGCTCGTCGTCAGGCCGTCGTTCACGATGGGCGGCGTCGGCTCCGGCTTCGCCTACGACGAGACGGAGCTGCGGCGCATCGCCGGGTCCGGGCTCGACGCCTCGCCGACCACGGAAGTGCTCCTGGAGGAGTCGATCCTCGGGTGGAAGGAGTACGAGCTCGAGGTCATGCGCGACAAGCACGACAACGTGGTCATCGTGTGCTCCATCGAGAACATCGACCCGATGGGCGTGCACACCGGTGACAGCGTCACCGTCGCGCCCGCGCTGACCCTGACCGACCGCGAATACCAGAACATGCGAGACGTCGCCATCGCGGTCATCCGCGAGGTCGGCGTGGACACCGGCGGCTGCAACATCCAGTTCGCGGTGGACCCGCGCACCGGGCGCATGATCGTCATCGAGATGAACCCGCGTGTGTCCCGGTCGAGCGCCCTGGCCTCGAAGGCCACCGGGTTCCCGATCGCGAAGATCGCGGCCAAGCTGGCCATCGGCTACACGCTCGACGAGATCCCCAACGACATCACCAAGGAGACCCCGGCCTCCTTCGAGCCGACGCTCGACTACATCGTGGTCAAGGTGCCGCGGTTCGCGTTCGAGAAGTTCCGCGGGGCCGACGAGACGCTCACGACGCACATGAAGTCGGTGGGCGAGGCGATGGCCATCGGCCGGTCCTTCCCCGAGGCGCTGCAGAAGGCGCTGCGGTCGCTGGAGAAGAAGGACTCGTCCTTCACCTGGGCGGGCTCGCCCGGGGAGAAGTCCCAGCTGCTGGAGGCGTGCCGCACCCCGCACGACGGGCGGCTGCGCACCATGCAGCAGGCCATCCGCGCCGGCGCCACGCCCGAGGAACTGTTCACGGCGACGAATGTCGACCCGTGGTTCATCGACCAGCTCTTCCTGCTCGACGAGGAGGCGCGGGAGATCGCCGGGGCGGCCGAGCTGACCGCCGAGGTGCTCCTGCGGGCCAAGCACCACGGCTTCAGCGACGCGCAGATCGGCGAGATCCGCGGCATCGACGAGGCCCGGGTCCGCGACCTGCGGCACGCGCTCGGCCTCCGCCCGGTCTACAACACCGTGGACACGTGCGCGGCCGAGTTCGCCGCGAAGACCCCCTACCTCTACTCGACCTACGACGAGGAGAGCGAGGTCCCCTCCGGGGAGCGGCAGAAGGTCATCATCCTCGGCTCCGGGCCCAACCGCATCGGGCAGGGCATCGAGTTCGACTACGCGTGCGTGCACGCCTCGTTCGAGCTGTCCAGGGCCGGGTTCGAGACCGTCATGGTCAACTGCAACCCGGAGACCGTCTCCACCGACTACGACACCTCCGACCGGCTCTACTTCGAGCCGCTCACGCTGGAGGACGTCCTTGAGGTGGTGCACGCCGAGCAGCAGACCGGGCCGGTCGCGGGCGTGATCGTGCAGCTCGGCGGCCAGACGCCGCTCGGCCTGGCGCAGGCGCTCAAGGACGCCGGCGTGCCCGTCGTGGGCACTTCGCCGGAGTCGATCCACCTGGCCGAGGAACGCGGCGCGTTCGGGCGGGTGCTGGCCGAGGCGGGCCTGCCCGCGCCCAAGCACGGCACCGCGCTGACCGTGGCCGAGGCGCTGGAGATCGCCGACGAGATCGGCTACCCCGTGCTCGTGCGCCCCTCGTACGTGCTCGGCGGGGCCGGCATGGCCATCGTGTACGACGACGAGACGCTCACCACCTACATGGCGGCCCAGGAGGGCGGCCACCCGGTGCTGGTCGACAAGTTCCTCGACGAGGCCATCGAGATCGACGTCGACGCCCTCTACGACGGCTCCGAGCTGTATCTCGGCGGCGTGATGGAGCACATCGAGGAGGCCGGGATCCACTCCGGCGACTCGGCGTGCGCGTTGCCGCCCATCACGCTCGGCGGCCACGACATCAAGCGCATCCGCGCCGCCACCGAGGCCATCGCCCGCGGGGTGGGCGTGCGCGGGCTGCTCAACGTCCAGTACGCCATGTCCGCCGGCGTCCTCTACGTCCTGGAGGCCAACCCGCGTGCCTCCCGTACCGTGCCGTTCGTGTCCAAGGCCACGGCGGTGCCGCTGGCCAAGGCGGCGGCGCGGGTGATGCTCGGCACCACCATCGCCGAGCTGCGGGAGGAAGGCATGCTGCCGGCCACCGGGGACGGCGGCACGCTGCCCATGGACGCGTCCATCGCGGTCAAGGAGGCGGTGCTGCCGTTCAACCGGTTCCGCGGCGTGGACATCGTCCTGGGGCCGGAGATGCGCTCCACGGGCGAGGTCATGGGCATCGACGAGTTCTTCGGGATCGCCTACGCCAAGTCGCAGGCCGGCGCCTACGGCGAACTTCCCACGAAGGGACGCGCGTTCGTATCCGTGGCCAACAGGGATAAGCGTGCGATGATCTTCCCGGTGAAGGCGCTCGCGGATCTGGGCTTCGAGATCCTCGCCACCGAGGGCACGGCCGAGGTGCTGCGCCGCAACGGCGTCCATGCCAAGATCGTGCGAAAGCAGAGCGAGGGACCGGGGCCAGGAGGTGAGCCTACGAGCGTGCAAGCCATTCTCGACGGCGAGGTCGACCTGATCATCAACACGCCCTTCGGCAGCCCGGGGCAGTCGGGGCCGCGGCTCGACGGCTACGAGATCCGCACGGCCGCCGTGCTGCGCGGCGTCCCGTGCATCACCACGGTGGCGGGACTCGCCGCGGCGGCGGCTGGCATCCAGGCCATCGTGCGCGGTGACGTCGGCGTACGGTCTCTCCAGGAGCACGCGCAGGCTCTCCGGGGCTGACACCCGCACGGGAGGTGAAGACGACTGGCCGGCACTCCAGTGCAGGTGACGGGCACGGTGCTGACAACGCGCCGGGTCGACGCCTACCATGCGCTGACGGTGGTGGCGCCCGGCATCGCCGAGCGCTTCCGCCCCGGTCACTTCGTCTCCGTGGCCGTCGGCGGGGCCCACACGTCGATGGTGACGCGCCGCGCGTTCTCCATCCATGACGTCAAGTCCGACTACGGCGGCACGGTCGAGCTCGTCTTCACCGCCGGCGGGCGCGGCACGGACTGGCTGGCCGAACGGCGCGCCCGCGACACGCTCGACCTGGTGGGGCCGCTCGGCCGCCCTTTTCCGCTGCCGCGCGACCCCGTGCACTGCGTGCTGGTGGGCGCCGAGTACGGCTCCGCCGTGCTGTTCCCGCTCGCCGACGCGCTGCTGGCGCGGGGCTGCCGGGTGGACTTCGTGCTGGGCGGGGCCGGGGCGGAGCGGGTCTTCGGTGCCATGCGAGCCCGCAGGATCGCCGAGACCACCACGCTGACCACTGAGGACGGCTCGCTCGGGCTGCGGGGCAAGGTCACCGACGCGCTGCCCTCGGTGATCGCCGACACGCGGGCCGACGCCGTCTATGCTTGCGCGCCCATGGAGACCCTGCGGGCCGTGACGGCGGTGGGGATGGAGTTCGACATCCCGGTGCAGGTGGCGGTCGAGGAGCAGATGGCCTGTGGCATCGGGGTGTGCATGACGTGCGTGATACCGGTCATCGGGGACGACGGGGCCACCAGGATGGTCCGGGCCTGCGCTGAGGGGCCGGTGTTCCGGGGGGAGCGGGTGCGTTTCGAGGACGTGGGAACGATCCCGTTCGACGCGCTCGGCGCCCCCGGAGGCGGTGCACGACATGTCAGTTGATATGCGGACATTTCTGGCGCATGTGGAGCTGGCGAACCCGATCACCACGGCTGCCGGGTGCGCCTCCTCCGGGCGGGAGCTGGCCCAGTTCTTCGACCTGCACCGGCTCGGGGCGCTCACCACCCGCTCGATCACCATGGCGCCGCGCGCCGGGCGGCCCACGCCCCGCATGGCCGAGACGCCCTCGGGCATGCTCAACGCCGTGGGGCTGCAGGGGCCGGGCATCGACGCGTTCCTGGAACGCGAGCTGCCCTGGCTGGCCCAGCGCGGGATCAAGACCATCGTCTCCATCGGCGGCGGCACCGTCGCCGAATACTCCGAGCTGGCCCGCAGACTCGCCGACGCGCCCGGGGTGACCGCGCTGGAGGTCAACCTCTCCTGCCCGAACATGGAGGACCGCGGGCGGGTCTTCGCCCGCGAGGGCAGCTCGGCGGCCGAGGTGATCGCCTCCGTGCGCTCCATCATGCGCTACGACGTGCCGGTCGTGGCCAAGCTCGCGCCCGACGTGGCGGACATCGTCGCGGTCGCGCGGGCCTGCGTGGACGCCGGCGCGGACGCGCTCTCCATGATCAACAACCCGCTGGGCATGGCCATCGACACCGAGACGCTGCGGCCCTCGCTCGCCGCCGTCACCGGCGGGCTGTCAGGGCCCGCCGTCCTGCCGCTGGCCGTGCGGTGTGTGTGGCAGGTCCACGCCGCGCTGCCTGGAGTGCCGCTGATCGGGATCGGCGGGGTGATGAGCGGCAGGGACGCCTTCCAGCTCGTGCTGGCGGGCGCTTGTGTGGTCGGTGTTGGCACCGCGTTGTTCCACGACCCGTACGCGTGCCTGCGCATCGAACGCGAGCTTGAGGACCTGCTGAGGGCTCGCGGGCTCCAGCGGCTCGCCGACGCCGTGGGGCTGGCCCACCGGCCGCCGGGGAGCGCCCCCCGGCACCTGCTCGTCGACACCGAGGAGAGCACGCCTTGACGCACCGACGAGCGCCCCTCGCACCTTCTCGACCCTGGACGCGTCTCGCCGCCCCATATCGACCAGCACCGGTCCAACACCGGGGTGGACGGCTTGATGCCTCCCAGGCCGAGGGCGGCCTCCTGAGTGCTCCTCACGTCCGGGGAGGGCATGTTGTGGCTCCAGGAGGGCACCTCATGTCTTCGCGATGCCGGGGAGGGCGCCTCGTGGCTCCCCCGGTTCGGGGAGAGCACCGATTGACTCCTTGGCTTCGAGGTCGCACGCCTTGACTCAGAAACCGAGGAGAGCACGTCTTGACTTCAGAAACCGAGGAGAGCACGCCTTGACTCCCGCACCGATCGCCGTCGCCCTCGATGCTCCCGACCTGGAGACCGCCGCCCATTGGGCGGCCCTGGTGACACCCCACGTCAGCACGGTCAAGGTGGGCCTGGAGCTCTACCTCCGCTACGGTCCCGACGTGATCGCCTCCGTGCGGGGCGCCAGCGGCGTGCAGGTGTTCCTCGACCTCAAGCTGCACGACATCCCGAACACCGTCGCCGGCGCCGCCCGCGCCGTCGCCCGGCTGCGGCCTGCGATCCTCACGGTCCACGCGGCCGGCGGACCCGCCATGATCCGGGCCGCCGTGGAATCCGCGCCCCACACCAAGATCGCCGCGGTGACGATCCTGACCTCGCTCACTGAGTCCGACCTGGGCCGCATCGGGCTTGCCGGTCCCGCCGACGAGGCGGTGCGCCGCCTGGCCACCCTGTCGGTGGAGGCGGGCGCCACGGCGCTGGTGTGCTCGCCCAACGAGGTGTCGGCGGTGCGAGCCGAGGTGGGGGGCGGCATCACGCTCATCACGCCCGGCGTGCGGCCCGCCGGGGCGGCCACGCAGGACCAGATGCGGGTGGCCACGCCTGAGCAGGCATTGGCGGACGGCGCCGACCTGCTCGTCATCGGCCGCCCCATCACGGGCTCCCCGGACCCGGGCGCCGCAGCCGCCGCCATCGCCGCGTCCCTCCGCCGCGCCTCCTAGCCCGACCTGCTCGTCATCGGCCGCCCCATCGGGCTCCCCGGACTCGTGCGCCGCAGCCGCCGCCGCCATCGCCGCCTCCCTCCGCCCTTCCTGACCCGACACCGACCGCCCTTCCTGACCCGACACCGACCGCCCTTCCTGACCCGACACCGACCGCCCTTCCTGACCCGACACCGACTTCGCCTACATCAGCCGTCGGTTCGGCCGCCCGCGCCTCCGGGCCCGCTTAGTGGTTCTGCGCCGGGGGGCGTGGGCCGTGCGCGCCCGAGCCGTGCGGCGTTTCCTTGCCCCGGTAAGCGGTGTTCCGCGCCTTGGAGGCGCGGTCGTTGCGTGCTGGGGTCTGTCGCCAGGTGCCGGCCGTACCCAACAGAAGATCCTTTACGGCAAGCCACGTTGCCCGCACGCGCCGTACCCCGTTGCCGTCTGTCATGGCCGATCGTGAAGGCTCACGGGTTGCTCGCCGTGACGAACGCGTGCTTGACCGACGCCGTGGTGAGCGGGCGGCCCGTCGCGAGGGTTTGCGCGGGGTTGCTTGCAAGATCATAGCGGGTCTCGCGGACAAGATCCAAATGTTGTTGGCGCGGTTCTTGATCAGGATTTCGGGCCTGGTCCGGGGCTGGTTTCGGACATTGGGTGATGACTGGAATGTGATCATCGTTGCGTTTCGCGACATCGTCGCGCGCCGACGCGTGAACCCTGAAGTGAGGGCGATTTGATCAGCACTGTGTTATTTTGCAATCACGCAAAGTGATGAAGTGGATTTTGTGGGGAGAGAAACCGCGCTTGACGTTGCTAAGAGGGCGATGACCAGCTAGTTTCCCTTCCCGTCCGAGTACATCGACAGAAATTCGAGGTGACCCGGCGTGGCTCTTCCTCCCCTGACCCCTGAGCAGCGCGCCGCAGCCCTGGAGAAGGCTGCCAAGGCCCGTAAAGAGCGTGCCGAGGTCAAGAACCGGCTCAAGCATGGCGCGGTTTCTCTGGCTGAGGTGCTCAAGGATGGGCAGACCGACGACGTCATCGGCAAGATGAAGGTGTCGGCTTTGTTGGAATCGCTCCCCGGCGTGGGCAAGGTCCGCGCCAAACAGCTCATGGAGCGGCTTGCCATCGCCGAGTCCCGCCGCGTGCGGGGGCTCGGTGCGAACCAGAGGGCCTCCCTCGAGCGCGAGTTCGGTGGCAACGAGAGCTAATCTCTGTTCCACACGAAAGCGCAGGTTCAACGGGGGGTAGGAAAGTGACCGAGAGGTCCTGGTCCGGCGATGTCAGTGCCCACGAGGCGCTCGGATCGGGGGCGGAGGTCGGATTCCTGCCCATGAGCGAACGGCGGCTGACGGTCCTTTCAGGGCCGTCGGGCGTCGGCAAGTCCACGGTCGTCGCCGAGTTCCGGCGGGCACACCCTGAGGTGTGGCTGTCGGTCTCGGTGACCACCAGGAGGCCCCGGCCCGGCGAGGTCAACGGGGTCCACTACTTCTTCGTCGACGGCGAGGAGTTCGACCGGCTGGTGGAGGCCGGCGCGCTGCTCGAGTGGGCGGAGTTCGCGGGCAACCGCTATGGCACACCGCGCGAGCCCGTGCTGAAGAAGCTCGCCGAGGGCGTGCCCACCCTGCTCGAGATCGACCTCGAGGGCGCCAGGCAGGTACGCAGGACCATGCCGGAGGCGCTGCTGATCTTCCTGGCCCCGCCCTCCTGGGAGGAGCTGGAGAAGCGGCTGCGCGGGCGCGGCACCGAGCCCGAGGACGTCATCGCACGCCGCCTGGAGGCCGGGCGGATCGAGATGGCGGCCGAGTCGGAGTTCGACCTGACGCTGGTCAACACGAGCGTCCAAGATGTGTGCCACCGGCTGATAGCCTTGATGACTGACCCTCAGGGGGTCACGACAACCACCAACCGAGAGGTCTGACCATCGTGCCAGGCACCACCGCGGCGCCGGAGGGCATCACCAACCCGCCGATCGACGCCCTGCTCGACATCGTCGACAGCAAATACTCCCTGGTGATCATGGGCGCCAAGCGCGCTCGCCAGATCAACGCCTACTACTCCCAGCTCGGCGAGGGTCTGCTGGAATACGTCGGCCCGCTGGTCGAGACGCACGCCCAGGAGAAGCCGTTGTCCATCGCGCTGCGCGAGGTCTCCGAGGGCCTGCTCAACGCCGAGCCCATCGAAGGCGCGGTCTGACCCCTTCGATGAAGGTCGTCCTCGGCGTCAGCGGCGGCATCGCCGCGTACAAGGCGTGTGAGCTGCTGCGCCTGTTCACCGAGTCCGGGCACGAGGTGCGGGTCGTCCCGACCCGCGAAGCCCTCAAGTTCGTGGGCGCGCCCACCTGGGCCGCCCTGTCGGGCAACCCCGTGTCGGCCGAGGTGTGGGACGACGTTCACGAGGTGCCCCACGTGCGGATCGGCAAGCAGGCCGACCTCGTCGTGGTGGCGCCGGCGACCGCCGACGTGCTGGCCAGGGCCGCGCACGGGCTGGCCGGCGACCTGCTCACCAACACGCTGCTGACCGCGACGTGCCCGGTCGTGTTCGCGCCCGCGATGCACACCGAGATGTGGCAGCATCCCGCCACCCGCGCCAACGTCTCGACCCTGCGCGAGCGCGGCGCCGTCGTGATCGACCCGGCCGTCGGGCGGCTCACCGGTGCCGACACGGGGCCCGGCCGCCTGCCCGACCCCGCCGAGATCTTCCAGGTCTGCCTCCGCGTGCTGCGGGGCCGGCCGCGCGACCTGACCGGGCGCAAGATCGTGGTGTCCGCCGGCGGCACCCGCGAAGCGATCGATCCGGTCCGCTACATCGGCAACCGGTCCTCGGGCCTGCAGGGTTACGCGCTGGCCCGCACGGCGGTCGCGCGGGGCGCCGAGGTGACCCTCGTGGCCGCGAACGTCGCGCTGCCCGATCCGGCCGGGGCCACCGTGGTGCGGGTGGAGTCGGCGGCCCAGATGCGTGAGGCGGTGCTGTCCGCCTCGGACGACGCCGACGTGGTGGTGATGGCCGCGGCCGTGGCCGACTTCCGGCCGGCGGCGCGGCACGAGGCGAAGATCAAGAAGACGGATGCGGAGCCGGAGCCCATCCATCTGGCCAAGAACCCCGACATCCTGGCCGAGCTGGGCGAGCGCCGCCGCCAGGCGCGGGACGCCGCCCTCCGGGCGGGGACGGCGGACGGAGCGGCCCTTGTGGGCGGCGACCTGCTCCCGCACGCGGACGGCAGCGTTCGTGCCGAGGTGGGATCGGGCGCCGGTGCGACATCGGGCGGCCAGGAGCAGGGGCAAACTGGGCGAACGGCCGTGGGGGCCGGTGGCGCCGAGCTCGGGCTGGACGCTGAGGGCTCACAACCCGGACGCGGGGCGTACCCGCTGGTGATCGTCGGGTTTGCGGCCGAGACACACGACGTGCTCGCCAATGGACGGGCCAAGCTCGCACGCAAGGGCTGTGATCTGCTGGTCGTCAACCGCGTCGGGGAGGGGCTGGCCTTCGGCACCCCCGACAACGCGGCCACCGTGCTCGTCGCGGGCGGAGAGCCGGTCGAGGTGCCGCTCGGGCCCAAGGAAGACGTCGCCGACGCCGTCTGGGATCTGGTCGCCGCACGCCTCGGCTGAGCGCGGACGGCGCATGACGCATAAGGCGTAGATCGTACAAATAGTGCAAGACCGATTACCCGATCAGATGTTGCAACACCCCCGGACGCCTACGGATACTTGGGTCGAAGGGGGACAGAATGCCGGTGGGTTCCGCTGTCAGGGATCGTTGTAGGACATTGCTCGGGGACCAAGGGGAGATCCAATACGTCTTCCCGGCATTAGCCTCAAGTCCGGCGGGAACGGGGCATTTCCTGATTGTGGTCACGGACGCGTCCATAGCGGTGCTGGCCACCAGAACGCTCAGGAGCGACCGGCCGGTGTCGGTGTTCGCGGAGTTCCCGCGGCACACCAGGCTGGGTCCTATCCTGCCTGGACCGATCATCGAGCTGGGCTCGGTGGCGTTCGAGTTCGACGAGGAGTACGCGGCGGTGGTCTCGGCCGCCGACGCGGAGATCTTCGCTCCGGAGACCCTGCCTCCCGATCCCCTCCCCGACCTGTGATCGGTGACGGGGTAGTGTCGGTTTCACCACCCGGCACCGGGTAGGGCTAGACTTCGGCGAGGCCCTGGCATGTGTTTGTGTTCCGGGCCTTTAAATTCGTCAGCAGCCGCTGCATGAGGAGCCACTGAGTTGTCACGTCGCCTGTTCACCTCCGAGTCGGTCACTGAGGGCCACCCGGACAAGATCGCCGACCAGATCAGTGACGCGATTCTCGACGCCATGCTCAAGGATGACCCCAAGAGCCGGGTCGCCGTCGAGACGATGATCACTACCGGCCAGGTTCACGTCGCAGGCGAGGTCACGACCGAGACCTACGTCGACATCCCCGGCGTCATCCGGGAGAAGATCCTGGAGATCGGCTACGACGCCTCTTACAAGGGCTTCGACGGCGCCTCGTGCGGCGTGTCGGTGTCCATCGGCGCCCAGTCGCCGGACATCGCCCAGGGCGTCGACGACGCCTACGAGCACCGCGTGGACGGCGACGTCGACGAGCTCGACCGGCAGGGCGCGGGCGACCAGGGTCTGATGTTCGGCTACGCCTGCCGCGAGACCCCCGAGCTGATGCCGCTGCCGATCACGCTGGCCCACCGGCTGGCGCAGCGGCTGTCGCAGGTGCGTAAGTCCGGCACGGTGCCTTATCTGCGTCCGGACGGCAAGACGCAGGTCACGATCGAATATGACGGTGACCGGCCGGTGCGGCTGGACACCGTGGTCGTCTCGACGCAGCACGCGGCCGAGATCGACCTGAAGGAGATGCTGACGCCGGACATCAAGGAGCACGTGGTCGATCCGGTGCTCGCGGACCTCGACCTCGATACCGAGGGCTATCGGTTGCTGGTCAACCCGACCGGCCGCTTCGAGATCGGCGGGCCGATGGGTGACGCGGGGCTGACCGGCCGCAAGATCATCATTGACACCTATGGCGGCATGGCCCGGCATGGTGGCGGTGCCTTCTCCGGCAAGGACCCGTCCAAGGTGGACCGTTCGGCGGCGTACGCGATGCGCTGGGTCGCCAAGAACGTCGTGGCCGCCGGACTGGCCGACCGCTGCGAGGTGCAGGTGGCTTACGCGATCGGCAAGGCTCAGCCGGTCGGCCTGTTCGTGGAGTGCTTCGGCACCGAGAAGCTGCCGGTTGAGAAGATCCAGGTCGCCGTGCTGCAGGTGTTCGACCTGCGTCCGGCCGCGATCATCCGGGATCTGGACCTGCTGCGGCCGATCTACTCCGAGACCGCCGCCTACGGGCACTTCGGCCGTGAGGGCTTCTCCTGGGAGTCCACCGACCGCGCCGAGGCCTTGAGGACCGCCGCCGGCCTCTGACAACCCCCTTTTTCCGCCGCCCAGAGGCGTCTCCTTCGCATGATGGGACGCCTCTCGGCTTTGCCGGTCTGACCGGGGTCAGGCGGCGCGAGCGACCCCGGGCGTCAGGTGGGGTGGGGTTCGGGTCGGTGGACCGGTCGCTTTGGCGGTGTCCGGGGCTTGTGGGTGCTTGCGCCATGCCGTTCGTCCGGGCGTTCCCGGTGGTGGCGTCTGGTAGACGTTATTCGTGACCGACTCCGACGACGCCCTTCTGCCGCTCGACGCCGTGCGGCCCCCGGCGTCGTCGAAGGACACGAAGGGCGCCGTCGTCCCCGCTCCGGAGCGGCCGGTGGCCAGGGTGGCCGTGGACAACCCCCTGCCGCACCTCGACCGTGCCTTCGACTACCTGATCCCCGCGTCCATGCACGAGACGGCCCAGCCAGGGGTGCGGGTGCGGGTGCGGTTCGCGGGCAAGCTGGCCGACGGGTTCCTGCTGGAGCGGGTTGAGGAAAGCGAGCACGAGGGCAGGCTGACGCCGCTCGAACGTGTGGTGTCCCCAGAGCGGGTGCTGACGCCGGAGATCGCCGAGTTGGCCAGAGCGGTCGCCGACCGGTACGCCGGCTCCCTCACCGACGTGCTTCGGCTCGCCATCCCGCCCCGCCACGCCAGGGCCGAGGGGGAGACGCCCAAGCCGGACGCGCCGGCCGCCTCGGAGATCCGAGCGGACACCGCCCTCCGGCCGGCCGAACCGGCGCAGGGCGGGAGCGCCTGGGATGCGTACCCGACCGGCCCTTCGTTCCTGGACGCTCTGCGCAACGGGCGTGCGCCCCGGGCCGTGTGGTCGGCCCTGCCCGGCGCCACGGGGTGGGCCGGCGCGATGGCCGAGGCGGTGCGGGCGACGCTGGACGGGGGCAGGGGAGCCGTCGTCGTCGTCCCCGACGGCAAGGACGTGGCGCTGGCCGACGGCGAGTTCGCACGGGTGCTCGGCCCCGGCAGGCACGTGGCCCTCACCGCCGACCTGGGTCCCGCCGAGCGCTACAGGCGGTGGCTGAAGGTGCTGAGGGGCCAGGTACGCGCCGTCGTCGGCACCCGCGCCGCCATGTTCGCCCCCGTCGCCGAGCTCGGTCTGGTGGCCATCTGGGACGACGGAGACGACCTGCACGCCGAGCGCCTGGCCCCCTACCCCCACGCCCGCGAGGTCCTCGGCCTCAGAGCCCACAGGACCGGCGCGGCGATGCTGATCGGCGGATACGCCCGTACCGCCGAGGCCACGCAGCTCATCGCCGGTCGATGGGCCAGGCCCATCGTGGCGGCCCGCACGACGATCAGGAGCCTCGCCCCCCGCGTACGGCCCGCGGGAGAGGACGCCGAGCTCGCCAAGGACCAGGCCGCCCGCCTGGCCCGGCTGCCCAGCCTCGCGTGGCGGGCCCTGCGCCAAGGGCTGGAGAGCGGGCCTGTCCTGGTCCAGGTCCCGAGGCGCGGCTACCTGCCCGTGCTCGCTTGCCGCCACTGCCGCGCCCCCGCCCGCTGCGCCCTTCCACCCACCCGCATGACCCCGGTCCTCTTGGCGGCGGCCGTCCCGCCCCGCGGGGGCGCCGGGGCCGGCTCCCCGACGGCACTCCCGCTGGCCGGGCCGTTCGGCGGCCTTACGCCGGACGAGCCAGGCCTTACGCCGGGCGAGCCAGAGGCTCCTGGAAGGCTGGATGGCCCGGCGTCCATAGGGCCGTTGGGCGGTGGCGTGGCGTCCCTGGTGGCGCAGGACGAGCCGGCGCCCATCTGCCACGGGCCGCTCGCGCTGAGAGGCGGCCACGCAGCCCCCTACTGCCGCTGGTGCGGGCGGGTGGACGCCGACTGGCGGTGCCCCTCCTGCGGCAGCCCGCGCCTGCGCGCCGTGGTCGTCGGCGCCCGGCGCACGGCCGAGGAGCTGGGTAGGGCCTTCCCCTCGGTCCAGGTACGCACCTCCGGCCGCGACGGCGTGCTGGCCACCGTGCCCGCCACCCGAGCCCTGGTCGTCGCCACGCCCGGCGCCGAACCCGTGGCAGAAGGCGGCTACGCGGCGGCTGTGCTGCTCGACGGGTGGGCGCTGCTCGGCCGGGCCGACCTGCGGGCCGGAGAGGAGGCCGTACGCCGCTGGATGAACGCCGCCGCGCTCCTCCGCCCCGCCGCCGAGCTGGTGGTGCTGGCGGACGCCGCGCTGCCCGCCGTACAGGCCCTGCTGCGGTGGGACGCCGTCACCCACGCCGAGCGCGAGCTGGCCGACCGGGCCGAGCTGGGCTTCCCGCCCGCGGTCAGGATGGCGACGCTCACCGGCGCGGCGAGTGCGGTCAGGCAGATGCTCGACGAGGTACGCCTCCCGGCCGACGCCCAGGTGCTCGGTCCCGTCCCCGTGGACGACGCCGGCCAGGAACGCGCCATGATCCGCGTGCGCAGGAACGGTGGCGCCGCGCTGGCCGCCGCGCTCAAGGGGGCCAGTGGGGTGCGCGCGGCGCGTAAGACGCCAGATGTCGTGAGGGTGAGTGTCGACCCTCTCGACCTGATTTAAACCATTTCCCCGATTCGCTCATCTGGGGACCAGCCGTTAGCGTGCCCATGTGTCGATCGAATGGGTGAACCAGGCCATCGACGACCTGCGTGCCTGGGGGCGCGCGCGGGAAGTCGACGTCGATGCGGACGAGGTCCGCCTGCTCTGCGACTACGCCAGCGACTACCTCAACGTCAACGAACTCGGCGATTTCACTCCGGAAACCTTCGACGAGCTGCTCCTTTCCATCTACCCGCGCAAGGTCATCGCGCCTCCGGAGAGCGCGCAGGAGACCATCGCCGCCGCCCGTACGTTCGTCGGCTACCTCAGCGAGGCAGGCGCGGTGCCCGAGGAACGGGCGGCGCGGATGCGCGCGCGGCTCGACGACATCGAGCCGCGCATGCCCGAGGCGCTCGCCGACCCCGCCAACTTCGGCATGGCCAAGAGCCTGTTCAGCGCCATCGGCCCTGAGTCGCTCGAGCAGTCGATCGCCATCCCGTCCGGCGAGCTGCCCGACCTGGGCTCTGAACTGGACGACGCGCCCTGCGACTGCCCGGGCTGCACGCCGTTGCCGCCCGCCAGGCTGGCCCCGCCCGAGGCGCTCCTCGCCGCGCTCAGGACCGTGCCAATGCTGCGGGAGTGGCCGCTGCCGAGCACCGGCGAGCCGCTGCGCGAATGGGCCGAGGCCGTCGCCCGCATCCTCGATCGCGACACGCGCGGCGCGATCACCGGCTCATCCGAAGTCGACGAGGGTCTCTACGACCTGTTCGACATGCTCTACCGGCTCCAGGTACGCGTGCCCGTCAGCGTGATCGGCGAATACCTCGACGAGATCGCCGGCGACGGCGGGCTCGACCTGGCCGCCGTGCTCGACCGGCTGGCCTGGTGCGGCATGATCAAAGTCGAGGGCGACGACGCCGAGCTCACCCCGCTGGCCGTCTGGGCGCTGCGCGAGCACTACCTGTCGCTCGGCCTCGACGCCCCCCAAGCCCCGGACCTGGCCGACGCCGACGCGCACGTCCTCATCGAGGGTCTGCTCGACGGCGTGCCCGCCGAGCTCGCCGAGGACGACATCAGCCGCTGGCTGAGCGGCAGGACGGCCGGCGAGGCCGCAGGCGAGCTGCTGGCCGCCGCCTCGGGCGCGCCCGCCGTGGCCCGCGGCATCGCGATCACCATCGTCGACCGGCTCGGCGCGGAAGCCGAGCCCCACGTCCGCGACTACCTCGACGATCAGGAGCTGCGGCCGCACGCCATCCACTGGCTGGCCGCCCGCGGCCTGTCCGCCCCGCAGCTCACCCAGGAGGAGTTGCTCTGGGTCAGCGTCGACATGCTCGCCCTGGCCATGCCCGCGGCCGAGGAGGACCCCGAGATCTTCGCCGAGAACATGGCCGCCTCCGGCCCGCCCGCCCATATGATCGAGGAGATGTGGCGGGTCGACCACCCCGATGTCGTCGAGGTCCTGGAGCTGCTCGGACGCTCCATCCCCGACGGCACGGTCGCCAAGGCGGCACGCAAGGCCGCGTTCAAAGCCCGCTCCCGCGCCATCCGTTGAGTACGCTCATGTGACGGCTGTGCAGTAAGTTTCGTGGGTGGCCAACAACGTCTTCGACCTCTCCGAGCTGCGCAAGCTGATCGATGAGCAGGCCGCTGTGCCGCCACGGCCGGCCGAGGAGCCTCCCGCGGAGGAGCACGAAGCGCTGACCTTCCCGCCGGTCCTGCTGGCGCCGGACGCCGAGCTGGCCGCGGCGGTGTCCGCCGTGCCGATCGTGGCCGACGCCATCAGGCTCACCACGTGGACGGGCGCCCGCGAGGTGAGCGCCGACGGGCACCTCCGCGAGGCCGACGCGGCGGCCGCCGCCGAGCAGCTCGCTCTGCCCGCCGCCCGGCTAAGGCTCGTCTGGATCGTCGCCGTCAACACCGGGCTGCTCCGGATCATCGGTGGCCGGGTCTCCCGCGGGCCGCTGTCGACGCAGCTCACGGTGGAGGCCACGCTGGAGTTCTGGGACGGCGTCGTCATGGACGTGCTCGACCGCGCCGACGACGGACTGACCGGCTCGGCCGTGGTCGACGGCCACCTGGCGGAGATGCTCGCCACGATCTACTCCGTGCGCTCCGGCGTGGCCACCGCCAACCTCGCCAGGGGCATCCTGCAATCCCACGAGGTCGCCTTCGCACCAGGGCCCGTCGAAATGCGCAGGATCGCCGCCGCGCTGCCCGCCGAGCTGCTCGAGGCGCTGTCGCTGCTGTCGTACTGCGGCCTGGTCGAGCAGACCGCCGCGGGCCGCACCGCGCTCACCCCGCTCGGCGTCTGGGCCATCCGCCGCGATCTGCTGCGCGAAGGCCACGACGCGCCGACGACGGAGGAAGTGGAGGTGTTCGCCGACCTCTCGGCGGCCGAGCTGGTCGAGGCGCTCGTCAAGGGCTCGGCCACGCAGAGCGCCGTCGCCGGCTGGCTGGAGCGCCGCGCACCGGAGTCGGCCGCCCGCGACCTGATCGAGATCGCGGCGTCCGGCACGGCCGGCCAGCGCGGCGCGGTCGGCGCGATTCTGGAGGAGCTGGGCCCAGAGGCCGAGGCACCCGTCAGGCAGGCGCTCGGCCACCCGATGACGCGCCGCTACGCCGCGTCCTGGCTGCACATCCGCGACCTGGAGGCGCCGCCGCTCAGCCCCGAGGATCACACGTGGATCGCGGTCGACTCGCTGGCCGCCCTCATGCATCTGTCCGGCCCCGCCGCGGGCCGGCTCGACCCGCCCGAGCCGGGAGAGGACCTGATCAAGCTCGTCGCCGAGATGCCCGGAGTCGATCACCCTGACACGATCGCCGTGCTCGACATGCTGGCCGCCGCCCACGACGACCAGGCGGTGGCCAAGGCGGCCCGCAAAGCCGCGATGAAGGCCCGCTCGCTCGAGCACACTAAACTGGGCTGATCCACGCTTGCAGAGCTCGAGAAACGGAGTGACCCCTTGGCGATCCAGTCGATCCGGCTGTTCGGTGACCCAGTGCTGCGCACCCCGGCGGCCCCGGTCGTCGACTTCGACAAGGAGCTTCGCAAGCTGGTCAAAGACCTCACCGACACGATGATGGACGCGCCCGGCGCGGGCCTCGCGGCCCCGCAGATCGGCGTCGGCCTCCGGGTGTTCACCTACTACGTGGACGACCAGCTCGGCCACCTGATCAACCCCGACCTCGACCTGTCCTCCGAGCTCGACGAGGAGGGCGAGGAAGGCTGCCTGTCCTTCCCCGGCCTGTCGTTCCCGACGCCGCGCGCGATCCGCGCCGTCGCCAAGGGCTTCAACATGCACGGGGAGCCCGTCGTGCTGGAGGGCACCGACCTCATGGCCCGCTGCTTCCAGCACGAGACCGACCACCTCGACGGCATCCTGTTCATCGACCGCATGGACCCCAAGCAGCGCAAGCTGGCCATGAAGGCGGTCCGCGAGGCCGAGTGGAGCGGCCTGTCCGCCCCGATGGTCAAATACTCGCCGCACGCGACCGGCGGAAGGGCGCTCTGAGAGCATGCGTCTGGTCTTCGCGGGCACACCGGACACGGCGCTGCCCTCGCTGCGCACCTTGATCGACTCGCCGCGGCACGAGGTGGTGGCGGTCGTCACCCGCCCCGACGCCCAGTCAGGGCGAGGACGCAAGGTCCACCCGTCTCCGGTGGCCGCGCTCGCCGAGGAGACGGGCATCGAGGTGCTGCGCCCGCTGAAGGCCGGTGACCCGGCCTTCCTCGACCGGCTGCGCGCGCTTGAGCCCGACTGCTGCCCGGTGGTGGCGTACGGGGCGCTGCTGCCGCAGTCCGCGCTCGACGTGCCCCGCCACGGGTGGATCAACCTGCACTTCTCGATCCTGCCCGCCTGGCGGGGCGCCGCGCCCGTCCAGCACGCGATCCTGCACGGTGACGAGATCACCGGCGCGACCACGTTCCAGATCGTCAAGGAGCTGGACGCCGGGCCGGTCTACGGCGTGGTCACCGAGGAGATCCGCACCGCCGACACGAGCGGGACCCTCCTGGAGCGGCTGTCGGTCTCCGGGGCGGGGCTGCTCGCCGCCACCCTCGACGGCGTCGAGGACGGCACCCTGGAGGCCCGGCCTCAACCGGCCGACGGCGTCACCATCGCGCCCAAGATCAACGTCGACGACGCCCAGGTGGACTGGGCCAAGCCCGCCATGCACGTGGACCGGCTGATCCGGGGCTGCACTCCCAACCCCGGCGCGTGGAGCGAGTTCAGGGGCCATCGGATCAAGCTGGGGCCGGTCGTGCCGGCTCCCGGTGAGCGGCTGGCGCCCGGCGAGATCGCCGCCACCAAAACGAGCGTGCTGGTCGGGACCGCCACCGACGCCGTGCGGCTGGGTGAGGTGCAGCCGCAGGGCAAGCGGCTGATGGAGGCCGTGGAGTGGGCTCGGGGAGTCCGCCCGGAGGGCAAAGAGACCTTTGAGTGACCCGATCGGGGAAGTCTGACGGTATGAGGACCAGGGGGGACCAAACGGCCAGAAGCGGCGCAAGCCGCGGTACGCCTGGCGGCGGCCGTGGCGCGGCAGGTGGTGCTGGCCGGGATGCGGCTGGCGGCCGAGGCGCGGGCAGCGGTGCGGGCCGGGATGCGGCAAGCGGCCGAGGCGCGGGCAGCGGTGCGGGCCGAGGCGCGGGCGGCGGCGGAGGACGTTCGCGTGGGCCGAGCAGGCCGCCGCGCGACCCCGCCCGCAACGCCGCCTACGACGTTGTGCGCGCCGTCGACGAGCGCGACGCCTACGCCAACCTGCTACTCCCTCGCCTCCTCCGCGACCGCGGCATCAAGGGCCGCGACGCCGCGCTGGCCACCGAGCTCGCCTACGGGACGCTGCGTGGCCTCGGCACCTACGACGCGATCATCGAGCTGTGCAGCGACCGCACGCCCGACCCCGACGTACGCGACGCCCTGCGGCTCGGCGCACACCAGCTCCTGCGCATGCGCGTACCGCCGCACGCGGCCGTCGGCACCACCGTCGACCTCGTACGCCTGCGCGTCGGCCCCGGCGCGGCCAAGTTCGCCAACGCGGTCCTGCGCAAGATCGCGTCCAGGACGCTCGAGGACTGGCTGCCCATCGTCGCGCCGGACCCGGCCGACGACCCCGTAGGCCACCTCTCCGTCGCCTACGGCCATCCACGGTGGATCGTCACGGCCTTCCGCGACGCGCTCGGCGGCGACGGCGAGCTGCCCGACCTGCTCGACGCCGACAACGCCCGACCGCTGGTGACGCTGGTCGCACGGCCCGGGCGCAGCTCGGTCAAGGAGCTCGAGGAGGCGGGCGCCGCCCCGGGACGCTACTCCCCATATGCCGCGTACCTGCCCGAAGGCGATCCCGGACGGATCGAGGCCGTGGCCGGGACGCGTGCCGCCGTGCAGGACGAGGCCAGCCAGCTGGTGGCGCTCGCCCTGACCCGGGTACCGGTCGAGCGGGAGGGCGAGGAGCTGTGGCTCGACATGTGCGCCGGGCCCGGCGGCAAGGCAGGGCTGCTCGACGCCATCGCCACCCACGGTGATCCTTCCGGGTTCCCGGGCGGGGCCCGGCTGCTCGCCGCCGACTTGCAGTACCACCGGGCCCGGCTGGTCTGGCAGACCACCCGGCACGCGTCCGTGGTGACCGCGGACGGGACGGAGCCCGCGTGGCGGCCGGGCGTGTTCGACCGGATCATGCTCGACGCGCCGTGCACCGGGCTGGGGGCGCTGCGGCGACGGCCCGAGGCGCGGTGGCGGCGCGATCCGTCCGGCATCGCCGAGCTCGGCAGGCTGCAGCGGCGGTTGCTCGGCGCAGCGCTGGACGCGGCGCGGCCCGGCGGGGTCGTGGCGTACGTCACCTGCTCGCCGCACCTGGCCGAGACCCGGGTCGTGGTGGGGGACGTGACCGGGCGCAGGGACGATGTCGAGCAGCTCGACGCCCGGGACTACCTGCCCGAGGTGGACGGACTGGGAGACGGCCCGCACGCCCAGTTCTGGCCGCACCGGCACGGCACCGACGCCATGTTCCTGGCCCTGCTCCGCAAGAGACCCTGACGCGCGCCTGCTTCTACACGGGACGGATGCAGTCGGTTGAATTGTCGTTCCCGTGGGCAGATGTGGTCGGATCGATGCCGTGGATTTCCTGGACGACCTTCATAGAGCGGAGCTGGAGCCGATCATCTGGCTCCAGCAGTGGCCGGACTGGGTACGGCCGGTGTTGGAACTCGTGTCCGTGTTCGGCACGGACACGTTCTTCCTGCTGTGCCTGCCCGTCCTTTATTGGTGCGTCGACCCCAAACTCGCCCTGCGGCTCGCCCTCACGGTCATGGTGTCAGCGGCGGCCAACGCGATCGGCAAGCTGGCCGCCCACCAGCCCCGGCCGTACTGGATCGACCCCCGGGTGCGCCCGCTCTCCCTCGAAGGGGCCTTCGGGCTGCCGTCGGGACACGCCCAGAACGGCACCGCCGGCCTGGGCCGGCTGGCCGTGACCGCAGGACGGCCGTGGGCGTGGTGGACGGCGGGCGCGCTCACGGCGCTGGTCTGCCTGAGTCGCGTCTACCTGGGAGTGCACTTCATCTCGGACGTGGTGGCCGGGGTGCTCCTCGGTGCGGCCGTGCTGCTGCTCGTGCACAAGCTGGAACGCCCGCTGACGGCGTGGTGGCGCGGGCTGGAGCTCTGGGCGCAGCTGGCGGCCTCGGCCGTGCTCTCCGGGGCGCTGATCGGCGCCGCCGCGCTGGCCAACGCCCCGTACGCCGGCTGGTCCCTGCCCGCGGCCTGGAGCTCGGCAGGCCGGATCGCGCCCGAGAGTCTGATCACGATCGTCACCATGGCGGGCGTGCTGTTCGGCACGCTGGCCGGGGCGTCGATCATGTACAGGATCGGCTGGTTCGACGCGGGCGGGCCGCTCGGACTGCGCGCCGCCCGGTGGCTGCTCGGCACGGCCGTGGCCGTGCTCATCTGGTACGTCCAGGGCGAGCTGCCCCAGACCGGCGTGGTCACGTACGGCGGATACGCGCTGCTGGCACTGTGGGTGCAGCTGGGGGCGCCGCTGACGTTCATCAAGCTCGGGCTGATGTCCCGGGTGAGGCAGGCGCAGGCCGTTCACTAGACTCGGGAGAATCATGGCCGTACAGATCTCGCCCAGCATCCTCGCCGCCGACTTCGCCAGGCTCGCCGACGAGGCCGCCGCCGTGCCCAACGCCGACTGGCTGCACGTCGACGTCATGGACTACCACTTCGTGCCCAACCTCACCCTCGGGCTGCCCGTGGTCGAGGCGCTGCGCAAGGCAACCGCGACGCCGCTCGACTGCCATCTCATGATCGCCGACCCGGACCGCTGGGCGCCACAGTACGCCGAGGCCGGGGCCGGCAGCGTGACCATCCACGCGGAAGCGGCCAGGGCCCCGATCCGCACGCTGCGCGAGATCCGCTCGCTCGGCGCACGGGCCGGCCTCGCGCTCAACCCTGCCACCGCCGTCGAGCCCTACGAGGACCTGCTCCCCGAGATCGACATGCTGCTGCTGATGACCGTCGAGCCCGGGTTCGGTGGGCAGAAGTTCCTCGACGGCGTGCTGCCGAAGATCCGCCGGGCTCGGGCGCTCGTCCAGCGGCACGGCGGGCGGATCTGGGTGCAGGTGGACGGGGGAGTGGACGCCGAGACCATCGGGCGCTGCGCCGAGGCGGGCGCCGACGTGTTCGTGGCCGGCAGCGCCGTCTACGGCGCCTCTGACCCGGTGGCGGCCGTCGACGAGCTGCGTGCCACCGCCACCCGCGCCATGACGTGAAATATCCCCCTTAGTCCGTCTGGCGGGGCCTTTCCGACGGGCGTGCAACAGTTTCCGCAGCCTGTTCCTCTCGGAGGAGAAGGAACGACGAAGGGCGAGAACTGTTGGAAGGCGATCCCCGTTTCGCGGAGTTCGTCGCCGAACGCGGCGACGCGCTGCTGCGCTACGGCTACGTGCTGGCCGGCAATCCGCACGATGCGGCGGACCTGGTCCAGGAGGCGCTGCTCAAGCTGCGCGGCGCCTGGCATCGATTGCGTCTGAAGGACAACCCGGAGAGCTACGCGCGCACCACGATGGCCAGGCTGCACATCGCCGGCTGGCGGTTGCGCAGGCGCGAGCAACTCGCCTGGGACCCGCCTGAGCGGGAGCACCACGACGAGTTGCCCAGCGGCGACGAGCAGAGGATGTGGCAGGCGCTGGCCTCAGCTACACGGTCGGGGACGACCTCTACGTGATCGACCTGGCCAGGATCCGGTAGCCGTTCGCCAGATCGTCCGTTAACGGCACCCCCTAGCTGGGTAATTCTTCACTTATGGGCGACCATGGGATCTTCGGCCCCAGTTCGGTGACGTGGCGGGTGATGGGGGAGCCCATCCTCCTGGTCGGCGGCATCCGGGCTCTGCTCATGCAGGGGCTGCATCCGCGGGCGATGCGCGGAGTGCTGCAGAACTCCGCGCTCATGGATCCGAACGAGGCGTGGTCGCGCTTCGTGCGCACCACCGAGTTCGTCCGCGTGCGCACGTACGGGACCTGCGCCGAGGTCGAGAAGGCCGGCCGCCGGGTCCGCAAGATCCATGCCAGGCTGACCGCCTACGACCCGGACGCCGGCACCACGTTCCGCCTGGACGAGCCGGAGGCACTGCGCTGGGTGCACGTCGGCGAGGTCGACTCCTACCTGTCCGTCGCCCGGCGGGCGGGCGTGCGGCTGACGGACGACGAGGCGGACGCGTTCGTCCACGAGTGGCGGCGGGCCGCCGAGGTCGTCGGGCTTGAGGGTGCGGACGTGCCCGGTTCGGTGGCCGAGCTGCACGACTACATCGAGGCCGCGCGTCCCGGGCTGCGTTTCGTACCCGAGGCCGCCCATCCGCTGCGCCTGTCGCTCAACGCGCCGCTCCCGCGTCTGCTGCTCCCGCTCAAGCCCGCCGTGCCCGCGCTGATGATCCTTGCCTTCGCCACCCTGCCACGCTGGGCCAGACGGTTGTACGGGCTGCCCGCCACGCCCGTCGGCGACCTGTGGGCGACCGCGACGCTGCGTACCCTGCACACCGGGCTCGGCCTGGTCCCCGCCCAGGTCCGCTACTCCCCGGCGGCCCGCCGTGCGCACCGGCTGACCGCCGCCTGAAGCGGACGCTTGGTTAAAAGGGTGGGGGCGGTCGCGTCCGTTGTTTCGGGCATGGCACACTGATAGCGAAGAGAGCTAGCGTGCTCCGGGGTCGGTGAAACTCCGAACCGGCGGTGAAAGTCCGCGACCCGGCCGATGCCATCGGCCGGTTGATCCGGTGAAATTCCGGGACCGACGGTTAAAGTCCGGATGGGAGGTAGCGCGCGAGGTGTCCGGCGTATCGCCGGATGCCTTCTGTGGTGCATCGCGCATCACGTGAGTCCCCCGGGGCCCGCCGTGGCTTGGAGCTACTGGCGAGTAGGAGACCCGGGTGGAGATACCCGAGCGGGACGCCGCGCACATGGCGCGCGCCGTCGAGCTGGCCGGGCACGGACACGGCACCACCAGCCCCAACCCCGTCGTGGGCTGCGTCGTGCTGGACGCCGCCGGAGCAGTGGCCGGCGAGGGGTTCCACGCGTACGCGGGCGGTCCGCACGCCGAGGTCGTGGCGCTGGCGCAGGCGGGGGAGCGGGCCAGGGGCGGCACCGCGTACGTGACGCTCGAGCCCTGCGACCACACCGGCCGGACGGGGCCGTGCAGCGCGGCACTGCTCGACGCGGGGGTCGCGCGGGTCGTGGTCGCCGTCGCCGACCCCAACCCCAAGGCGGCGGGCGGCGCCGTGCGGCTGCGGGCCGCCGGCGTCGCCGTGACGATGGGCGTTCTGACGGGTGCGGCCGAGCGGGTCAACGAGGAGTGGCTCACCTACGCGCGGCTCGGGCGCTCTCACGTGACCTGGAAGTTCGCCGCCACGCTCGACGGCAGGTCGGCCGCCGAGGACGGGACCAGCCAGTGGATCACCTCCCCGGAGGCGCGGGCCGACGTGCACCGGTGGCGGGCGGCCTCGGACGCGATCGTGGCGGGCATCGGCACGGTCTTGTCCGATGACCCCCGCCTCACCGCCCGCCCCGCCGCCGACCCGCGTCTCGCCGCGAACGCCGGCTCCGCTCCGAACGCCGGCCGTGCGGCGAGTCTGAACGCCGGCCGTGCGGCCGGTGCCGGCTCCGGCTTGGACGTCGGCTCTGGCGCACATGCCGATTCCTGGGGTGGCGCGCACGCCGGCGATGGCGGTGGCGCCGGCGGTGAGCATTCCGCGACGGCAGCCGCCGCACGTGCTGCGGCAAGCGGGAGCGGGCGCGTAGCGGGCACTGTGCGCGGGGATGGCGCGGTGGAACCCCTCGCCGGCCACCGCACCACAGGCGTCCACCACGGCGCCGGGCGTGGCGACGGAGCGGGTGCCGGGCACTCGGCGGCGGCTGACGGGCGCGTGACGGGCGTCGGCGGGGCAGCGGGTGTTCGGGCTCCGCTGCGGGTCGTCGTCGACACCGAGGGCAGGACGCCGCCGGACGCCAGGGTCCTCGACGACGAGGCGCCGACGCTGATCGCGGTCGCCGACGACGTCACGACCGATCTCAAAGCCGAGCTCCTGCGCCTGCCCCGCCACGGAGACGGCCTGGACCTGCGCGCCCTCCTGCTCGAGCTGGCCGCGCGCGAGGTCGTCAGCGTGTTCGTGGAAGGCGGCCCCACACTGGCCGGCGCGTTCCTGCGCGAAGGCGTGGTCGACCGGGTGGTCGCGTACATCGCGCCCGCGTTGCTCGGCTCCGGGCGGGCCGCACTCGGCGCTGCCGGGGTGGAGACGATCGGCCGGATGCACCGCCTGACATTTGACGAAATTTCCCCCATAGGGCCGGATATACGACTAATTGCCCGGCCCATCGCACAACCAGGCAGGGAGCAGTGATGTTCACCGGAATCATTGAGGAAAAAGGCGAGGTCGTCGCCATCGACCGGGCCGGCGGCGGCGCCCTGCTGTCGGTACGCGGCCCCATCGTCACCTCCGACGCCAAGCACGGCGACTCGATCGCCGTCAACGGCGTGTGCCTCACGGTCGTGCGGGTCGAGGGCGACGTGTTCACGGTCGACGTGATGAGGGAGTCCCTCGACCGCAGCTCCCTGGGCCGCCTCACCGAGGGCTCGCCGGTGAACCTGGAGCGGGCCGTACGCGCCGACCAGCGCCTCGGCGGCCACATCGTGCAGGGCCACGTGGACGGCACCGCCGTGCTGCTGTCCCGCGACCCCGGCGACAGCTGGGACGACCTGCGTTTCTCCCTGCCGGAGCCGCTGAGCCGGTACGTCGCCGAGAAGGGCTCGATCGCGATCGACGGAATCAGCCTGACGGTGACGACGGTTGATGACGACAGCTTCGGCGTGAGCCTCATCCCGACCACGCTGAAGCTCACCACCATGGGCGAACGCCAGATGGGCGACGAGGTGAACATCGAGGTCGACGTGATCGCGAAGTATGTGGAAAGGCTGGTGGCCAGACAGTGAACTGGGCGAACGCCGGATTCACCGTATTCGGCACACACGTGCTCTGGACGGACCTGATCGGCAACATCGCCGCGCTGTCCACGGTCCTGCTCGCCATACGGAAATCGATATGGACATGGCCGGTCCAGTTCACCGGCTCGGTGCTGCTGTTCATCGCCTCGATCAACGCGCACATCACCGGGAACGCGCTCAAGCAGGCCATGTTCGCGGGCCTGGCGATCTACGGCTGGTGGGCGTGGCGGCGCGGCACGCAGAACGGCAAGCAGCTGGCCATCAGGCCCGCCGAGTGGTGGGAGCGTCTGGTGCTGATCGCCCTCATGCTCCTGGGCACGGCGGCGGTCGGGGTGCTGTTCTTCTACACCGGCCTGTCGTGGGGGGCGCACGTCCCGCTGCCCGAGGGCGCCTTCCTGGTGGCCGCCGACGCCTACATCTTCGTCGGCAGCGCCCTCGCCACCTGGGCCCAGGGCCGGGCGCTGGTGGACTTCTGGATCGTGTGGGTGGCGGTGGACCTGGTCGGGGTGCCGCTGGCGTTCAGCTCGGGGCTGGTCGTCTCCGGCGCCGTGTACGGCGTGTTCTTCGTCCTGGTCCTCATCGGTTTCGTGAAGTGGCTGCGCGAATACCGGTCCTCCCCGCTGGCCATGGCGGAGGCGGCGGCGTAATGAGCGACATCAAGCTCGACCCGATCGAGCGCGCGATCGAGGACATCCGCAACGGCAAGCCCGTCGTGGTGGTCGACGACGAGAACAGGGAGAACGAGGGCGACCTCATCTTCGCCGCCGTGAAGGCCACGCCGGAGTTGTGCACGTTCACGATCAGGCACACCAGCGGGATGATCTGCGTGGCCATGGAGGGCGACGAGCTCGACAGGCTCGGGCTGCCGCTCATGGTGTTCCAGAACAGGGAGCGCATGCGCACGGCGTACACGATCACCGTGGACGCCCGCGACGGCGTCACCACCGGCATCTCCGCCGCCGACCGGGCCAAGACCATCCGCACGCTCGCCGACTCCGCCACGGAGCCCAACGAGCTCGTCCGCCCCGGGCACATCTTCCCGCTGCGCTACCAGGAGGGCGGCGTGCTGGCCAGGCGCGGGCACACTGAGGCGGCCGTGGACCTGTCCAGGCTGGCCGGGCTGTCGGCGGCGGGCGCGCTGGCCGAGGTCGTCAACGACGACGGCACCATGGCCAGGCTGCCCGAGCTGCGCCGCTTCGCCGACGAGCACGACCTGGCCCTGGTCTCCATCGAGCAGCTCGTCGACTACCGGCGGCGGGCCGAGAGCATGGTCGCCAGGGTCGCCGAGACGCGGCTGCCGAACGTGTACGGAATGTGGCGGGCCTACGGCTACTCCAGCGCTCTGGACGGCGGGGAGCACGTCGCGCTCGTCTACGGCGACCTGAGCGACGGCGAGAACGTCTTGGTCCGGGCGCACTCCGAGTGCCTGACCGGCGACGTGTTCGGCTCGCTGCGCTGTGACTGCGGCGTGCAGCTCGACAACGCCATGTCGGCCATCGCGCAGGAGGGCCGGGGCGTGATCGTCTACCTGCGCGGCCACGAGGGCCGGGGGATCGGGCTGCTGGCCAAGCTCAGGGCGTACAGCCTGCAGGACAACGGCAGCGACACCGTCGACGCGAACGTGGAGCTGGGGCTGCCGGTGGACGCGCGGGAGTTCTCCAACGCCGGGCAGATCCTCGCCGACCTCGGGGTCAAGTCGGTGCGGCTGCTCACCAACAACCCGGCCAAGCTCAAGGGCATGGACGGGTACGGCATCAAGGTCCTCGGCCGCGAGCCCATGCCCGTGGCCATGAACCCCTACAACGAGCGATACCTGATGGCCAAGCGCGACCGCCTCGGCCACGACATCTCGGAGGCCTCATGAGTGGGGAAGGACGGCCGGGCGTCACGGCGCCCGATGCCTCGGGGCTGACGGTGGGGGTGGTGGCGGCCGGCTGGCACGCCAAGATCACCGACCAGCTGGTGGCGCGGGCCGTGCAGGCCTGCGACGACAGCGGCGCCAGGGCCACCGTGGTCCGGGTGCCGGGCTCGCTGGAGATCCCGGTGGTCGCCCAGGCGCTGGCCCGCCGCTGCGACGCGGTGGTGGCGCTGGGCGCGGTCATCCGAGGGGAGACTGCCCATTTCGACTACGTCTGCGACTCGGTGACCTCGGGCCTGACCCGGATCTCGCTGGACGAGGAGACCCCGGTCGGCAACGGCGTGCTCACCTGCGACACGCTCGACCAGGCCCTGGACCGGTCAGGCCTGCCTGGGAGCAAGGAGGACAAGGGGTATGAGTCGGCCGTCGCCGCGCTCGAGACCGCCCTCCTCCTGCGGAACCTCCGCTGAGCTGCGGTAGGTTTCCGTTCGTGTCAGAGCCCGTCCCGCCTCCACCCCTGCCCGTCACCTGGCGTCCACGCCGGCCGAGGATCGTCGCGTACGGCTTCGCCCTGCTGATCGTGCTGGGGGCGGTGGTCATGGCCGTCTTCATCGCGGAGCCGTTCAAGCTGCCCGACCGGGTGGCGATCGTGGCATTCGGCTGCGCGGTGGCCTTCGTGCTGCATTTGCTAGGGCGGGTGCGGGTGGAGGCCGACGACGAGGGCGTCACGATCGTGAACGCGCTCCGTACGCATCGGTATACGTGGCCGGAGATCCTGGAGGTCACGCTGCTGGTGGGGGACCCCTGGCCGAAGATCGACTTCTCGGACGGGCGGACCATCGGCGCCATGGGCATCCAGGGCTCCGAGAAGCCCCGCGCCCGCCGGGCCACGGCCGAACTGGAGGCCTTGATCCGGGAGCGCGGGGAGGCGCGCGACAATTAAGCGTTGTCGGCCTTCCGCTTGGTGATCGACAGCTTACTTTGAGCGATCGGCGACCGGCGGGAATGTCATCGAGCCGGGTGGCGACGTAGCCTGAAGGCGTGCTGCGGCGGACAATCAAGGCAATGGACATCGACTCGCCGGAGAAGCTCATCGAGCTTCTCGACCGGCACGCCTACCTGGCCGACCAAGGACTGGCCACGGCCGCCTTCCTGGCGCTGAAGATGGGGCGGCCGCTCTTCCTGGAAGGGGAGGCGGGGGTCGGGAAGACCGAGCTGGCCAAGACGCTCGCGACGCTGCTCAAGGCGCCGCTCATCAGGCTCCAGTGCTACGAGGGGCTGGACGCCGCCCAGGCGCTGTACGACTGGGACTTCGCCCGGCAACTGCTCCATCTCAAGGCCGCGGAGGCGGCAGGGATCACGGACGTGGGCAGGCTCGAGGGGGAGATCTACGATCGGCGGTTCCTGATCGCGCGGCCGCTGCTCAAAGCCATCGAGACGCAGCCGAGCGTGCTGCTCGTGGACGAGGTCGACCGGGCCGACGACGAGTTCGAGGCGTTCCTGCTGGAGGTGCTGTCCGACTTCACGATCTCGATCCCGGAGCTGGGCACGGTCAGGGCGAAGACGCCGCCCGTGGTCGTAGTGACCTCCAACCGGACGCGGGAGGTGCACGACGCGCTCAAGCGGCGCTGCCTCTACCACTGGCTGGAGCACCCCAGCTTCGATCGGGAGGTCGCCATCCTGCTGCGGCGCCTGCCGGACTGCACCGAGACGCTGGCCACGCAGGTGGCGAGGGCGGCCGAGCGGCTGCGGCAGGCCGACCTGGTCAAGCCGCCCGGGGTGGCCGAGACGCTGGACTGGACGGAGGCGCTGCTCACGCTGGGGGCCAAGGAGCTCGACCCGGGCCTGGCCGCGGCCACGCTGGGGGCGGCGTTGAAGTATCGGGAGGACGTCGCGAACGTGCTCGGCAACGGGCTGCTCTCCCATGCGTGATCCCATGGGTGATCCGATGAGTGAGCTCGTCGCCACCGTGACGGGGTTCGTCAGGACGCTGCGCGCGGCGGGGGTGGGGGCCGATCACGACCGTACGCAGAGCATGGTGCAGGCGCTCGACCACCTCGACGTGACCGACCAGGGCGAGGTCTACTGGGCCGGGCGGCTCACGTTGTGCGCGACGCCCGACGATCTGCCCAGGTACGACCGGTGCTTCGCCGCCTACTTCGGCGGTCAGCGGGCGACGATGGCCCGGACGAGCACGACCACCGTCACCAGGCACCTGGCCACCCGGGAAGACGCCGAAGAGGGCTCCGACGACGGCACGGCGGCGCCCGCGACCGCCAGCCGGGCCGAGATCCTGCGCCACCGCGACGTGGCCAGGCTGACCGAGGCCGAGCGGGCCGAGGTGCACCGGATGCTGGCCATGCTGAGGAGCGGCCGGGCGCGGCGGCGCTCGCGCCGGTTCGAGAGCGCCCACCGGGGCAGCCTGGACCAGCGCCGCACCATCCGTGACGCGCTCAGGAAGGGCGAGGTGGCCAGGCTCCGTTACAAGAGGCACACCACCAGGCCCCGCACGGTGGTGCTGTTCGTGGACGTCAGCGGCTCCATGGCCCCGTACGCCGAGACGTTGCTGCGCTTCGCCCACGCGCTGGTCAGGAGCGAGCCGCGGACCACCAGGGTCTACTCGGTCGGCACCAGGCTCACCCCGATCACTGCCGAGTTGCGGCACCGCGACCCGGGCACCGCGCTCAACGAGGTGTCGAAGGTCATACCGGACTGGAGCGGCGGAACCCGGCTGGGGGAGGAACTCAGGGAGTATCTCTCCCGGTTCAGCGCGCGAGGGGCGATCGCGGTGATCGCCTCGGACGGGTGGGAACGTGGTGATCCTGAGTTGCTGGGCACGCAGATGGCCAGGCTGGCCAGGCAGGCGTACCGGGTGATCTGGGTCAACCCGCACAAGGGGTACGAGGACTACCAGCCGCTCACCGGTGGCATGCGGGCCGCCCTGCCGTACCTCGACGACCTGGTGGCCGGGCATAGCCTGGCCGCGTACGAGCAACTCAGCGAAAGGCTCGCCCATGCGTGACGTGCTGCGGGACATCCTGCCGTGGTGGAGGTCGGGGCTCAAGTTCGGGTTGGCGACAGTGGTGGGCACGTTCAGCAGCGCGCCGCGGCCGCCGGGCGCGGCCATGGCGGTGCGCGGCGACGAGGTGGTCGGCAGCGTGTCCGGTGGGTGCGTCGAGGGCGCGGTGTTCGAGCTGGCGACCGAGGCCGACGCCCCGGTCCTGCAGCGGTACGGCGTGAGCGACGACGACGCGTTCGCTGTCGGCCTCACCTGCGGCGGCATTATCGACATCCTGGTCGAACCCATCTCGATTGAGACATTTCCGGAATTGGGGGAGATAGCGGCGTCCGTTGAGGCGCACGAGCCCGTCGCCGTGGCCACCGTCGTCTCAGGCCCCGGCCAGGTCGGCGCCCGCAGAATCATCTGGCCGGACCGCTCGTCGGGCACCCTGGGCCTGGAACGCCTGGACGAGGCCGTGGACGACGACGCCCGCGGCATGCTCGCGCAGGGCCTGACCGGCATCCGGCACTACGGCGGGCAGGGCGAGCGGCGGCTGGACGATCTTGCGGTGTTCGTGAACTCGTTCGCGCCGCCGCCGCGCATGCTGGTGTTCGGCGCCATCGACTTCGCCGCCGCGGTGGCCAGGGTGGGCAAATTCCTCGGCTACCACGTCACGGTCTGCGACGCCCGGCCGATCTTCGCCACCGCCAAACGGTTCCCCGACGCCGACGAGGTCGTGGTCAAGTGGCCGCACGACTACCTGGCGTCCGTGCAGGTGGACGAGCGTACGGTGATCTGCGTGCTCACCCACGATCCCAAGTTCGACGTGCCGCTGCTGGAGGTGGCGCTGCGTACCGACGCCGGTTACGTCGGGGCCATGGGCTCGCGCCGCACCCACGAGGACCGGCTCGACCGGCTGCGCGAGGCCGGCCTCACCGATGAGGAGCTGGCCAGGCTGAGGTCCCCGATCGGGCTCGACCTCGGAGCGCGCACGCCCGAGGAGACGGCCGTGTCGATCGCCGCCGAGCTGATCCAGCTGCGCTGGGGCGGTACGGGCCGGCCGCTGTCCGCCACCGAGGGCCGCATCCACCACGAGGCCCCATGAGATCCGGCAGGGTCGCGGGGCTGCTGCTGGCCGCCGGCCAGGGTGCCCGGCTCGGCACGCCGAAGGCGCTGGTCGAGTACGCGGGCGAGCGCCTGGTCGACCGCGGCGTGCGACTGCTGGACGAGGGCGGCTGCCACCCCGTCGTGGTCGTGCTGGGAGCGGCCACCGTGCAGGTGCGCGGCGCGGTCACCGTACGCAACCCGGACTGGGCGTCGGGCATGGGCTCCTCCCTGCGCGTCGGCCTCGCCGCGCTGCCGGAGGAGGCGGAGGCCGTCGTGATCGCACTGGTCGACCAGCCGCTGATCCGGCCGGGCGCGGTGCGCGCGCTGATCGGCGCGGGCGCAGGCGTGGCGGTCGCCACGTACGCGGGGAAGCGCAGGAACCCCGTGCTGATCGCCCGGGAGCACTTCGCGGAGGTGGCCGAGCGGGCCGTGGGCGACGTCGGCGCCCGCCCGTTCCTGAAGGCGCATCCCGAGCTGATCATGGAGGTGCCGTGCGACGAGCACGGCGATCCCTCCGACATCGACACGCCTGCCGATCTGAGCTTGCTACAGGCGGAATGAGGCGATGGCCGCCCGGTGGTCGCTGCCGGTCGCCGGGGCCACGCCCGCCTCGGTCGCCTTCATCCCCTTGAACAGGATGTGATCCGGCCGCGTGATCGGGAACCTCGCCGGCCACGTGAACCCGAACCCCTCGCCCGCCACGCTCTGCGCGTCGGTCAGCGGCGGGGTCAATCCCCGCATGCCGCGGTCGGTGGTGGCGGTGTTGAGGTCGCCGAGCAGCAGGATCCGCTTGCTGGAGTCGGCGTCGACGAGCTTGCGCGCCTGCGCGAGCGAGGCGTCGCGGGAGGCGGTGTGCCCTGGCCGGGCCGAAGCCAGGTGCATGACGTAGACGGTGACCTTGCCCTTCGGCGTGGCGACCACCGCGCGCAGGGCCCGCGGCCAGCCCAGGCCGACGTCCAGCGGCTTGGACTCGCTGATCGGGTAGCGGCTCCACAGGCCCACCGTGCTGACCGGGTAGTGGTACTTGAACATCTTGCTGAGCTGTTTGGCCGCGGGTCCGCCGCTGGTGAGCTCCTGGGCGGCCAGCAGGTCGAGGTCCTTGGCGATCGCGCGTACGGCCTCGCCCGAGGCGCTGTTGCGCACCCCCACGTTGACCGTGCCCACGGCCAGGTCACTGGGCCCGCCCGGGGACGTGCGAAACAGCGTGGAGCCGAACATCGCCGCCCACACCACGCCCGGCACCAGAGCCGCCGCGGCGGCCGGCGTGGAACGAGCCAGCGCGGCACCCACGAACAGCAGCGGCACGGACAGCCCGATCCACGGCAGCAGGCTCTCCAGCACGGGCGTGAACCCGCCGAGCGCGGGGATCAGCTGGTGCCCCGCCAGGCCCGCGGCCACGACGACCGACAACACCACCACAACCCGTCCCAGCACCCGAACCAGGCTCCTCGTTCGACTCGCGATCCCGCGTGATTTTACAGTTACTCATCGTTATGGCGTGCCCTGTCATCTGGCGACGCAGGGCACCCTCCCCCTCGGCCCCGGCCGGGCCGGCGTCCGGAGGGGACATGCGCCACCGGTCCGGCGCACGCCGCCGGCGCAAGGGAGTGCTGACGATGGGCGCTCGGCCAGTCAGAGACGCTAGCCGCTCTCAGGCCGACACGCACACGCTGTAGGCTCCCCGATAGAAACGGAACAACATTCGGTTCATGGGGAGCCCGGCATGCGGATCGGTATGGCACTCAACTACTCGGGCGGCTTCAAGGAGTCGGTCGCCGAGCTGGCCGACTACGAGAAGGCCGGACTGGACATCGTGTTCGTGGCCGAGGCCTACAGCTTCGACGCCGTGAGCCAGATGGGGTACATCGCGGCCAAGACCGAGCGGCTGGAGATCGCCTCGGGCATCCTGCCGATCTACTCGCGTACGCCGACGCTGCTGGCCATGACGGCCGCGGGCATGGACTACGTCTCCGACGGCCGTTTCACGCTCGGCCTCGGCGCGTCGGGGCCGCAGGTGATCGAGGGGTTCCACGGGGTGCCGTACACCGCGCCGCTCGGGCGTACCAGGGAGGTCATCGAGATCTGCCGCAAGGTGTGGCGGCGCGAGCGGCTGGAGCACGCAGGCAAGAACTACACGGTGCCGCTCCCGCCGGACCAGGGCACGGGCCTCGGCAAGGCCCTCAAGATCATCAACCATCCGGTACGCCCCCGCATCCCCATCGTGGTCGCCGCCATCGGGCCCAAGAACGTCGAGCTGGCCGCCGAGCTGGCCGAGGGCTGGGAGCCGATCTTCTACGTGCCTGAGAAGGCCGGCGAGGTGTGGGGCCCGTCGCTGGCCGCGGGCCAGGCCAAGCGGGATCCCGAGTTGGGCGAGCTGGATGTGATCGCGCAGGCGGCGCTCGCGATCGGCGAGGACGTTGCGGGGCTCCTGGAGTTCGGGCGGCCGATGGCGGCTCTCTACATCGGCGGCATGGGCGCCAAGGGCAAGAACTTCTACAACGACCTGGCCAGGCGCTACGGCTACGAGAAGGAGGCCGAGCGGATTCAGGACCTCTACCTGCAGGGCAAGAAGGACGAGGCGGCCGCGCTGGTGCCGGGCGAGCTGCTGGAGAAGATGTCACTGATCGGCGGCGAGGGGTTCGTGCGCGACCGGGTGCAGGCGCTGAAAGAGTCGGGGGTGACCACGCTCAATGTGACGCCGCTCGGCAGGACGCACGAGGACCGGGTGCGGCTGATCGAGAAGATCAAGGAGATCGCCGGCTAGCGGGGTGAATCCTCGCCCACCGAGGCTCCGGCCGGCCCCCGTCGGCACGGCCGGCCTGATCGCCGCCGCGCGGCCTACTCGTAGGACAGCAGGTCGCCCGGCTGACAGTCGAGCGCCTCGCACAGGCGGGTCAGCGTGGAAAAGCGGATCGCCTTGGCGTGGCCGTTCTTGAGAATCGACAGGTTGACCACGGTGATCTCCACGCGGTGTGACAGCTCGGTGAGCGTCATGCCCCGCTCCTGGAGCAGCTCGTCGAGGCGGACCCTGATGGCGCGCTCACCCATCAGATGGTGGCCTCGACCTCTTCGAGCAGGGCCAGGCCGCGCCGTACGATCTCCGACACGCCCAGCGCGGCGAACCCCGCCACAACGGCCCCGAGCACCTCGCCCGGCGGCCAATGGATCGGATGGGTCTCCGCAAGCAGCATGGAGGAGAGTATGGCCTCCGCAACCATCCCGATCGCGGCCGACACGAGGGAGCCGGCGATCAGGATCCAGCCGAGCCTGCGCAGGTCGCGGCCCGTCGCGGCGGAGAACAGCGCCCGGTCGCCCATCGTCGCTCGCCGCAGCGCGCGGACCAGCGTGAACAGCGCGAGCACCCACGTGGCCGTGCCGGGACCCCACAGAAGCAGGTAAAACAGGCCGGCGAGCGGTGCGGCGCCCTCCGGGCGGACCACCACCTCGGCGGTCGCGTCGCCGACCGTGGCGCCGGGCGCCGCCATTCCCTCGGCCGGCACGTCGAACACGCGCAGCGGGATGCCGATCCCCGCGGGCGTGCCGAAGAAGGCCATGCCGGCGGTCGCGGCGAGACCGGCCAGGGCGCCCAGGCAGCCCAGGACGAGCCCGAAGCTCAGCAGGATCTGGAGTCGGATCAACCATCGTGTGGACATAACGATAATCGTAAATAACGAAAGTCGTTATGTCGAGACCGGTTGTGAGGCGGAGGGGGCAGTGGGGCCCTATGGTGGGTCGCAAATCCTGATGTTCGAGTAATTGGCGGGGATATGTCCGACGCGACGCCGGTCGCCGGCCGGTACCGGCTTGACGAGCTCATCGGCAGCGGGCCCATGGGCGAGGTGTGGCGGGGGTACGACACGCGGGCCGACTGGGTCGTGGCCGTGAAGATGCTCGGCGCCAAAGCCGCGGAGGCCGCCACCCGCGAGAGGCTCAGACGGCACGCCCAGGCCGTGGCCAAGGTGATCCATCCGAACGTGGCCATGGTGCTGGATGTCGGCGAGCACGATGGGACCCCGTTCCTGGTGATGGAGTACCTCACCGGGCTCAGCCTGGGCGAGGAACTGGCGGCCGGCGGGCGCATGAAGATCGTCGACGTGTGTGATCTCATCGGGCAGGCCGCGGCGGGGCTGGACGCCGCGCATCGGGCCGGGGTGGTGCACGGGGAGATCGATCCTGACAGTTTCCGGCGGGCCGGGAGCGGGGTGCTCAAGGTCGTCGGATTCGGGCTCGGTGATGAGGAACCGTCGGCGATCGACGGCCGGTACGTGGCGCCCGAGCGGGCCGCCGGGGGGAAGGCGCAGGCCTCCGGGGACGTGTACGCGCTCGGGTGCGTCTGCTACGAGCTGCTCTGCGGCCGCCCGCCCATCGAAGGGGGCGGTGCCGATGTGGCTGGTGGCGCCGCTGTGAGTGATGGCGAGCCTGTGCCGCCCAGCGCATACCGGGCCGAGGTGCCCGCCGAGTTGGACCGGCTGGTGCTGGCCATGATCGCTGAGGATCCGGCGGCACGGCCGTCCAGCGGCGAGGCGATCAGGCGGGCGCTGGCCGCCATCGCCCGGCCGCGCGCCAACCCGAGCGCGACGCCCGTCACCGGCGCCGCCTTCCGCGACGGCGTGGTGACCGGGCCCGCGCGGTCCGCAGGCAACGCCGGGCCCGCGGGTGCTGTGCACGGTGGTGGGCCTGTTGGGACAGGCCCAGTGGTCGCCGCGGGGCACAATGCCACCGAGATCTATCAGCCGGCCGAACCCGGCGCCGGCGGGCCGTTCGGCGGTGGCGGGGCTCGGGCCGGTGATACCGCCGTCTACCAGGCGGGTGAGCTGGAGGCGGCGGCGCCCTCGTCCAACCGGAAGCTCTTCGTGCAGCTCGGCGTGGCCGTGGCGGTCATCGTCGCGGTGACCGTGGGCATGGTGATGTGGGCGGGGGCACGCCAGGACCCTGCGGCGGTGATCACGCCGAGCGCCACGCCCACCACATTCGCGCCGCCCAGCGAGACGCCCACGCAGACGCCGACCGGCGATCCGTCCCCAGACGTGGTGGCCACGATCCCGCCGGACATCGACCAGCCCAGCGAGTCGGCGCGTCCCAAGGCCACTCTGGGGGACGTGATCCCAGCGGGCGGGTGGGGCACGTGGCTGGACAGGTTCGACGAGGCGGTGTCGATGCAGGAGAGCTCTGGCGGGATCAACCCCAAGGTCGCCGCCAAGATTCGGGAGAAGATCCAGCAGGCGGCCAGGAAGGTCGATGAGCGGCGCCAGGACGCGACGCTCGACAAGATCGCCGGTGTGTACCGGGACCTGCAGCAGGCCCAGCAGCAGGGCGAGATGGAGTCGTCGGGACCCTTGGCGGATTTCATAAATGACTGGCGCATTTTGGACAGGTGAGCATCATTGCCGCTAACGCGTACATTGACGCAATGACCTTCGACTACCCGGCGCGCCGTGCGCGGCTCGCCGGGCTGCTGGCCGCGCACAAGGTCCCCGCCCTGCTCGTCACCTCCCCGGTCAACGTCCGGTACCTCACGGGCCTGGCCAGCTCGAACGCGGCCGTACTCGTCAGGGCGGACGCGTCGGCGCTGCTGGCGACCGACAACCGCTACATCGACAAGGCCCGCACGCTGGACGTGCCCGCGGTCGAGGCGCCGGACGTGGCGGGCAGGCTCGCCGAGCCGGACGTCGGGATCGAGGCGGCGAGCATGAGCGTGGCCACGTACCGGCGGCTGGGCGAGGGACTGGTGCCGCTGGGCCCGGTGGTGGAGGTGCTGCGCGCGATCAAGGACGACAGGGAGCTGGAGCTGCTCCGTACGGCCTGCGAGATCACTGATCAGGCATTCGCCGATATATCGGGAAGAATCATCCCGGGCATCACCGAACGCGACCTCGCCCGGCTCCTCGACAACCGCATGACCGAGCTGGGCGCCGACAAGCCCGCGTTCGACACGATCGTCGCCGCGGGGGAGAACGGCGCGGTCCCGCACCACGCCCCCACGGATCGCCCGTTGCGCGCCGGCGACCTGGTGACCATGGACTTCGGGGCCAGGTACCACGGCTACCACGCCGACATGACCAGAACCGTCAGCCTCGGCCTGCCCGCCGACTGGCAGCGCGAGATCTACGACCTAGTGGCTCAGGCGCAGCGCGCGGGCCGGCAGGCGCTCACCCCCGGCGCCGATACCAGGGACGTGGACGCGGCCGCCCGCACCGTCATCGCGGACGCGGGCCACGGCGGCCACTTCCGGCACGGTCTGGGCCACGGCGTCGGCCTGGAGATCCACGAGGAGCCGTTCCTGGGCCCCTCGCGGACCGGTAGACTAGAGGATCGAGTTCCGATCACCGTCGAGCCTGGGGTCTATCTTCCGGGCCGGGGCGGGGTTCGCATCGAGGACACCCTCGTGACACGTGATGGCGGGCCGGAACTTTTCACGAAGACGACCAAGGAGCTGCTCGTCCTGTAGAGCGGCCGCACCCGGGAGAAGAACGAGTGGCGACGACCAACGACCTCAAGAACGGCATGGTGCTGAAGCTCGACGGCGGTGAGCTCTGGGCCGTTGTGGAGTTCCAGCACGTCAAGCCGGGCAAGGGCGGCGCGTTCGTGCGGACCAAGCTCAAGAACGTGCTCTCCGGCAAGGTCGTCGACAAGACCTTCAACGCCGGCGTCAAGGTCGACGTGGCCAACGTCGACAAGCGCGAGATGCAGTATTCGTACAAGGACGGCGACGACTTCGTGTTCATGGACACCGAGACCTACGACATGGTCAACGTGCCCAGCAACACCGTCGGCACCGCCGCCAACTACATGCTGGAGAACACCCTGGCCACCGTGGCCTTCAACGAGGGCTCCGCGCTCTACGTGGACCTGCCGGCGGCCGTCGAGCTGACCATCGCCAACACCGAGCCCGGCCTGCAGGGCGACCGCTCCACCGGCGGCACCAAGCCCGCCACGCTGGAGACCGGCGCCGAGGTCAAGGTGCCGCTGTTCATCACCACCGGCGAAAAGGTCAAGGTAGACACCCGCAGCGGCGAATACCTCGGCCGGGCCTGAGGTGTCGGCACGCGGCAAAGCACGCAGGCGGGCGCTCGACATCCTCTTCGAGGCCGAACTGCGCAGCGAGGATCCGCTGAAGGTCCTCGCCGAGCGCGTGGAGCGGCAGGAACCCCCGGTGAACGAATACACCTTGACCATCGTCGAGGGCGTCGCCAGGCATCACGCGCGCATCGACGAGCTGATCACCACGTACGCCGAGGGCTGGACGCTCGACCGCATGCCCGCGGTCGACCGCAACCTGCTGCGCGGCGGCACGTACGAGCTGCTGTGGATGCCCGGTGTGCCCGAGGGCGTGGTCATCAGCGAGTGGGTGCACCTCGCGGGTGAGCTCTCGACCGACGAGTCCCCGCAGTTCGTCAACGGTCTGCTGGCGCGCTTCAAGCAACTCAAGCCAAGCCTCACCCTTTAGACAGCTTTTTCCGCGGGCCACGGCCGCGTGTTCGGGGTACGTTCCAACCACGTCGGCCTGCACACGGCTTGCGCAGGCGAGGGACGTGTACCGTCACGCGGTCAGGCGTCCGGCGCCGTCACGGCGGAGCCTGGCCGTGTGATGCGGGCGCCCCCGCCCGTACGGAGAAGTGGCGCGTCACCAGCCGCGACGCGCCCCTTTTCTGTTTGTGCCAGCATCCACCCCATGGTGACCGAAGATGACATCCGCCGAATCGCGCTGGCACTGCCCGAGACGGGCGAGAAGACCATGTACGGCACCCCCGCGTTCTGCGTGAGCGGCAAGTGGTTCGCCAGGATGCGGGAAGACGGCGACATGCTGGTGCTTCCGGTCGCGAGCGAGGAGGAGAAGGCCGAACTGCTTGCGGCCGAGCCCGCCACGTTCAGCACCACCCCCCACTACGACGGATACGCGATCGTGCTGGTCCGGCTCGGCCAGGTGGGCCCCGAGCAGATGGGCGAGCTGCTGACGGACGCCTGGCGGCTGCGTGCCCCGAAGCGGCTGGCGGCCGAATACGACGGGTAGGCGGGTCTTTCCGCGTGCCGCTTCGCCGCAGGACGGCCTCCCCCAAGGACCTGTGCCGAAGTGCGGAGGGCGGCGTAGGTCGCGGGAGTCGTAGGCGACATGCGGAAACAAGGCTGAGGATCTCCCTCTCCCGGGCCGGGTGTCGCCGGTGTGGAGCGGGCGATCACGCGCACGGCGTAGGCTGGGCCCGTCCGCTGAGGACACGAAGGAGCCGTGCGCGAAGAAGCAGTTCGCGGGGGAAAGGGAGGCGAACCGACGTTGCGTGCTGAAGGCGTCACGAGGACCCCGGCGGTGCGGACCGCCGTCGTCTGGGACGCGCTGCGGTCGGTGCTGGCCGAGCGGACGGCGGCCACGGGCCGCGAAGGGCTCGACATCGTCGACGCCGGCGGCGGCACCGGCGGGTTCGCCGTGCCGCTGGCCGCATTGGGCCACACCGTCACCGTCGTCGATCCGAGCCCTGACTCGCTGGCCGCGCTGGAGCGCCGGGCCAAGGAGAAGGGCGTGGGCGTCAGCGCCCTGCAGGGCGACGCCGACGACCTGGGCGAGCTGCTCCACCGCGACAGCGCCGACCTGGTGCTGTGCCACAGCGTGCTGGAATACGTCGAGGACCCGATCAGCGCGCTGACCGCCGTCGCGGGCGTCCTGCGCAGGGGCGGCGCGGTGAGTGTGCTGGCCGCCAACCCGGTCGCCAGCGCCATCCACCGGGCGCTCGTCGGCCACTTCGCCGAGGCGCGGGCGGTGCTGGACGATCCCGCCGGCAGCTGGGGCGACCGCGACCCGACGCCGCGGCGCTTCACCGCGGAGACGCTCGTGGAGCTGATGGCCGCGACCGGGTTCGTCGTCGGCGCGATCCACGGGGTGCGGGTCTTCGCCGACCTGGTGCCGAGCAGGCTCGTGGACGGTGAGCCGGGCGCCGCCGAGGCTCTCGTGGCGCTGGAGCAGGCCGCCGCGACCCATCCCGTGCTCAGGGACATCGCCACACAGTTGCACGTCCTCGGACACCGGGCTTAGCCCTCGTTATCGAATCCATGTTCGGATAGAATCGGCGGCGTGTCTCGCAAGCAGATCACCGGCATCGGCCCCGCTCCGCGGACCGGGGTCGATGACAGCGGCTGCCCGATCCTGCACGTCGACATGGACGCCTTCTTCGCCAGCGTCGAGCTGCTCGAGCGCCCGGAGCTGCGCGGCCGCCCGGTGATCGTGGGCTCGCCCGCCGGGCGCGGCGTCGTGCTCAGCGCCACCTACGAGGCCAGGGCCTTGGGGGTGCACTCCGCCATGCCGATGAGCAGAGCGCGCCGGCTGTGCCCGCAGGCCACGATCATCCCGCCCAGCCACGGCAAATACTCCGAGGTCTCCAAGGGCGTCATGGAGATCTTCCACTCGATCACCCCGCTGGTCGAGCCCATCGCGTCCGACGAGGCGTTCCTCGACGTCGGCGGCGCCAGGCGGCGGCTCGGCTCGCCCGCGGCCATCGCCGCCATGATCAGGGAGCAGGTCCTCGACCGCTACGGCATCACGTGCTCCGTGGGCGTGGCCAGCAGCAAATTCGTCGCAAAGCTGGCCTCCAAGCAGTGCAAGCCGGACGGGTTGCTGGTGGTGCCCGCGGATCAGGTCGTGGACTTCCTCCATCCGCTGCCCGTGTCGGCCCTGTGGGGCGTCGGCGAGCGCACCGAGCAGTCTCTCGTACGTCTCGGCATCCGCACGGTCGGGGATCTGGCCAGAGTGCCTCCCGCCACGCTTCAGCGCGAGCTGGGCCAGGCCGCGGGCGGTCACCTGGCGGCGCTGGCCTGGGGACGCGACGAGCGGCCCGTGAGCGCCCACGTGCCCGACAAGAGCATCGGCAACGAGGAGACGTTCGCCACGGACATCGACGACCCCGAGGTGATCAGGCGGGAGCTGCTGCGCCTGTCCGAGCGGGTGGCCGCCAGAATGCGTAAGGGCGGACACGTGGGAAGAACTGTAAGTGTGAAGCTACGCCGAGCCGATTTCACCACGATCACCCGCTCGCGCACGCTGCGTGAGGCGACGGACGTGGCTCAGGTGATTTACGCCACGGCCTGCGAGCTCTACCGGGCCGCGGGCCTGGAGCGGGTGCGGCTGCGCCTGGTAGGGGTCAGGATGGAAAACCTCAGGCCAACCGAGGAGGCCGCCTGGCAGCTCGGTCTGGGCGAGCGGGAGACCGGCTGGCGCGAGGCCGAGCAGGCCATGGACAAGGCGATCCGAAGATTCGGTCCCGATGCGGTGCTCCCGGCGTCGCTCGTACGTGGCAAGCTTGATGAAATAGAGACATAACGCTGATGTCCGGACTCTGTGGCGCGCCGGTGTCACGATTTTGGGGGAAGGGGGGCGAGATGGGCCACAATGGAGCCATGACGTCACCTCCGGTTTGGTCTGCGTTGGACGTTTGCTTTCGCGTACGTCTACAGCCTCGTATTCTGGGGATAACCGACCGCGAGGTTCGGACACCCCGTGTCGTCCGTTGCCGTCTTCCCCGTCCTGGGGCCGTCCTTGGGAGGCGCCGTGCCGCTCTCTGAGCACGAGCAGCGCTTGCTCGACCAGATCGAGCAGGCCCTCTACGCCGAGGACCCGAAGTGGGCCAACACCGTAAGGATCAGTGACCCGCGCAGCCATTACAAGCGTCGCCTGATCAGGGCCTCCATCGGCTTTGCTCTCGGCGTCGTCATCATGATGGTCGGCGTGGTGTCGAGCGGCAGCGCTCTGATCCCCCTCGGCGTCGGCGGTTTCGTGGTCATGCTCGCCGCGTGTCTGTGGGGCTTGTCCAGTTGGAAACGCATGAACGGGTTCGGTGACTCGGCGCCGTCCTCCGGCCCAGCCATGCCACCGGGCAAGCAGGCCCGCCGGGGCAACCGGGGCAGCTTCATGGAACGCATGGAGGAGCGCTGGCGCCGTCGTCACGACGAGCGCTGAGCGGGCCTTCCCACGGTCGGCCCGGCCATGACGGCATCCCGCCCACCCGGCGGGACATCAGGCCGGGTCCCCGGCGGGACGACCCGGGGCGTCATGCCCTGATCCGGAGATGACCCAGGCGGCGTGCCTGGGTCTAACAACGCCCGCGACGCCGAAGCCCGCCGTCCATGGACGGGCCCAGGCGTCGCGTTCGCGTCCCCGGACCCGTGAACCGCTCAGGCGCCGCGCCCCGCCTCCCTGGGGGCGGCGATGGCTCAGGCCTCGCGTCCGCCTCCCTGGGCCCCGGGCGCGCCAAGGCCCCCGGCCACTGGGCGACCGGCACCGGCCAGGGCGATGGGTCCCCGGACGGCGTGCCGGAACGACGCTCCACGAACGACATCCCCATGAACAACGTCTCAAAAACGACGTCCCAGAAACGACGGAGCGTGCGTCCGTCCCCTCGACGGGGATGGGCGCACGCTCCGTCTTTGCGTCCCTCAGGAGCCCTTCTGGGCCGCCGTACGCCGCAGCCTGATGTTCTCCAGCAGGTCGAACCCGTCGAGCAGGCGCTCACCGAGCCCCCGCAGCCCACGTAACGTCGACGGGGGCATCAGCACCGCCCGCACTCGCCGCCCGCGTGACACCGTGGCCGCCAGAGCCTGCCGCACCGTACGCAAGTCCTTCTTCATGGGCTCGATCCGGCCGGGGTCCCTGGCGAACAACACCCGTTCGACCCCCGACGCGATGGCCGACACGGCAGCCGCGGCCGCGGCGTCGAACTCGTACTGCTGGGTCAGCCGCCGCGCGAGCGCCCGCGGGGTCTCGCTGGTCTGGCGGGCCATGCCGTAGTCGTACAGGATGTCGTCCAGCTCGGCCCAGGCCGCGGCCACCGACGGATGCCCGCCCGCGGCCCCCTCGCCCGACACGATCCTGGCCGTCAGCTCGTCCGACGGCTGCGACACCTTCCAGCCCAGCGTGCGCACGCGCCGGTTCCTGGTGATCAGACGCACGCCGGCGGGGATCAGCAGGAAGAGGAGCAACGCCCCCGCCCCGATGCCGATCTTGGCGATCAGCGGCATCGACTCCTCCGGCGTCAGGGCGCCGGGGATGAGCTGGCTCTCCCGGTCGAGCGCGCGGGTGTTCTGCCGCGCCTGCGGGTCGAGCGGGTCGTCGGCGGACGAGGAACTGGTGGCCCCCGGCGTCGGCGCCGCGGACGAGTCCGTCGGGCGGGGCGCGGGCTGCGTGTACGCAGGCACCTGCGCGCTGCCCTGGCCGAGCACCCCAGCAGGAGTCGGTTCGAACGGCAGCCAGCCCACGCCCTCGAAGTACAGCTCGGGCCAGGAGTGGGAGTCGCTCGTGCTGACCTCCCACCGGTTGCCGATCTTCGTGCCGCCGGTGTAGCCGATCGCCACCCGTGACGGGATGCCGACCAGCCTGGCCAGCACGGCCATCGACGCGGCGAACTGCTCGCAGTAGCCCGCCCGGTCACGCAGCAGGAAGTCCCGCAGTGCCGAGCTGCTGTGCCCCTGCGTACGCAGGGTGTAGGTGAAGCCGCCGGTCTTGGTGAAGAACTGCTGGAGCTTCACCGCCGCGTCGTAGTCCGACGTGGCGCCCGCGGTCTCCCTGTCGGCCAGCTCCCTGATCTCAGGAGGGAGGTTGTCGGGCAGCCGCAGATAGCGCTGGTCCACCGCGTCCGCATTGCCGTCCAACGACTCCAGCAGGTCCGCGGTCGGGTCCGGCTCGCTGGTGGCCACCTCGTACTCCAGTCCCGCGGCCTCGTCGCGGGTGGAGAAGACCATCAGCGAGCTGACGTCGGCGCGCCAGTCCCCGTCCACCTGGACCTGCCTGGGCGGGTACGGCAGCGGCAGAAATTTCAACTCGGAGATCTCGTCGCTGATCTGAATGTTGGTCAGCACGCTGTTGATCTTCGGATTCCCGGTGAGCCCGGGTGGCGGCGGCAGCGGGCCGTTGTCCGTCCTGTTGTCGGGAGACCCCTTCGGCTGCGTCATGCCGAACTGCTGGCCGTCGAACGCGTCCAGCGAGTAGATCCGCAGGTAGCGCGGTTTGTCGTCGTTGTTGGCGTAGGTAAGGACCGTCCGCCGCTCCGGCAGGTCCAGCTGGCCCTTCAGGTTCGCGATCGGGTTGGGGATGCTGATCGAGTTGCCCCGCCCGCCCGTGCCGCTGCCGCCCACGCCGAACTGGAAGAACGACACCGGCTCCATCGCCGGCAGCAGGGCCGGCACCAGCACGGCCAGCGCGATCGCGGCGAACCCGATGCGCTTGCCGGACAGCCGCAGGCCGCTGGTGTCGGCGGAGGCACGGGCGCCGCTCGCGGACGGTCCCGCGGCAGGCCGCGCCGCCATGCGCGTGCGGCGCACCAGCACCGCCCGGCCCCAGTGGCCCACCCGCTCGCGCCCGTCGGCGATCAGCAGGCCGACGAAGCCGAGCGCGGCGACGATGAAGGCCGGCCAGCTGATCGGGTCGGGCAGGATCGTCGCCGGGACCGTGGCCAGCGCCAGCAGCGGCAGCCCGGCCAGCGCCGTCCGCCGCAGCCGCGCGGCGAACAGGTCCACGGCGATCGCGATGAGCGCCACCCCGCCGGCGGTCAGCAGCGTGATGCCCTCCGTCGTGGGCACGGGCGCGGCGAACCGCTGGATGTCGTCCCACCCGACGCCGAGCAGCCTGCCAAGCTCCACCACCGAGCCCCTGGTCGGCACGAACACCGCCCAGGCCTCCTCGGCGGCGAACGACGCGGTCAGATAGATCCACGTCGCGGCCACGGCCAGTAGCGTCGCCGCCCACGCCGGCAGCGACAGGCGGCTGCTCACCAGGCCTGCCCCCACCACGGCGAGCACGGCGCCCAGCGCCGACCAGAACCACGTCCCGCCCTCGAAGAGCGGGTAGAGCAGCATGGCCGCGGTGAACGCGGCCACGCCTGAGGCGACCGTCAGCCTCATGCCGCACCTCCCGCCGGGTTGACCGCGAACCTGCCGCGGTTGGCTGCGCCCTGCCAGACCGACGCGATCGAGGTGCCCGCCGGCAGCCGGACGATGCGCCAGCCGTACCCGGCCAGCACGGTCTGCGCGGCCTGGTGGTTCTCCGCAGTCTCCCGGTCGCCGCCGTCCCACGTGCCCACGTCGAGCAGGACCGCGACCCCGGTGATGCCGCTGTGCCGCAACCTGGCCAGTTCCCTCGCCTCCTCCGCGTCCAGCGCGCCGAGCACGGCCACGATCAGCCCGTCGCCGCCGCCCTGGCGCAGGGCGGACACGCCCATCTCCAGCGAGCGGGCCGGGCTGTGCCGTACCACGGCGAGGGTGTCGAGCAGCGAGTAGCTCAGGCCGGTGTCCGTCAGGTGCTCGGCGCCCTGGTCGGTCACCAGCCGCAGGCCGAGGCCCTCACGGGCGAGGTGCACGCCGATGGAGGCCGCGGCCGAGACCGCCGCCTCGAACGACGAGCGCGGTCCCTCGCCGCGATGCGCGTGCCTGCGGGTGTCGAGCAGGAGCGCGCCGCGGCTCTGCCACTGCTGCTCCTCGCGGCGCACCATCAGCTCGCCGTGGCGGGCCGTCGAGCGCCAGTGCACTCGACGCAGGTCGTCGCCCTGCCGGTACTCGCGCGGCGCCACGTCGTCGTCGCCCGCGGCCGCCACACTCCTGGTGCGGCTGTCGCCGCCGCCCGTCCACTCGCCCGACAGCCGTACGTGCGGCAGCGCCGCCACGTGCGGCGTCACCACGAGCGTGTCGCTGATCGTGAACGAGCGGGTCAGCTCCACGAGCCCGAACGGGTCGGCGATGCGGATCGACAGCGGGCCGATGGTGTAGCGGCCGCGCAGGTCTGACCGCACCCGATAGTCGATCTCCCGCACGCCCCGAGGTTCGACCCGGTCCAGTACGAACCTGGGCCGCACGCCCAGGGCGTACGGGACGGTGTCCTCGATGAGCAGCAGCCCGGTCGGCAGCCTGGTGACGTTCTCCAGCCGCAGGGTCACGGTGGCGTCCCCACCCACCTCGGCCCTGGGCGGGTCGAGCCGCCTGGCGCAGCTGAGCCGGTAGCGCGTCCGCGCCACTACCATCGCGGCCAGCAGTGGCAGCGCGGTCACCAGCACCCCGATCCTGAACAGGTCGTTCTCGCCCAGGAAGAGCGCCATCAGCAGCGCCGCGATCCCGGAGGCGAGGAACGACCTGCCTCTGCTGGTCAGCGCCCGCAGCCCGGCCCTCACCGCGCCTCACTCAGCCCGTGCCGCTGATGGATGTCCTCGCTCCGCTGCGGATCCATTAACGGCCTCGCGTCTCAGGCACCGGCACGCGCCTGATCAGATCGGTCACCACCTGCTCGGGCAGGCGGCGCTGACCCTGGGCCTCGACGCTGGGCAGCAGCCGGTGCGCCAGCACGGGAACGGCCAGGTCCTGCAGGTCGTCGGGGATGACGTAGTCGCGTCCCGACAGCGCCGCGTGCGCCCTGGCCGCCCTGACCAGCTGCAGCGTGGACCGGGGCGAGGCGCCCAGCCGCAGGTCGGGGGAGTGGCGGGTGGCCACGACCACATCGATGGCGTATTTCTTGACCGCCTGCGAGACATAGACGCCGCGTACGGCCTCGATCAGCGCGCGCACCTCCGCCGTCGTGGCCACCGGCTGCAGCTTGTCCAGCGGTGAGGTGCCGCCGTGCACGTCGAGCATCTCCAGCTCGGCCGTCGGCTCCGGGTAGCCCATGGCCACCCGGGCGGTGAAGCGGTCGCGCTGCGCCTCGGGCAGGGGATAGGTGCCCTCCATCTCGATCGGGTTCTGGGTGGCGATCACCATGAACGGCGCGTCGAGCCCGTACGTCACCCCGTCCACCGTCACCTGGTGCTCCTCCATGCACTCCAGCAGCGCGGACTGGGTCTTGGGGGAGGCGCGGTTGATCTCGTCGCCGACGACGATGTTGGCGAAGACGGGTCCCGGCTTGAACTCGAACTCCCGGGTCTGCTGGTTATAAGCGCTCACGCCGGTGATGTCGCTCGGCAGCAGGTCGGGGGTGAACTGAACCCGGCGCACGGGACAGTCGATGGAACGCGCCAGCGCCTTGGCCAGCATGGTTTTGCCTACTCCTGGGACGTCCTCGATCAGGAGGTGGCCCTCGGCGAGAAGGACGGTCAGCGTGAGGCGGACGGCGTCACTCTTGCCCTCGATCACCGATTCGATCGCTTCCCGGATCCGGTGGGCTGTGGTGACCAGCTCGTCGAGCTGGGGAGGGACGTCATGGGTTACTGCCACCAGGCCTCCATGAGAAGTGCGACGGCTGTCCCGGGCTGCTTTGCGGGAGCCATGCCATTCCTTTTCATTGTGCTTACGACCCTACGACGCTGCGGGTTCTGGAGCGACATTTGTGGATATTCCAGGGAACCTGGGCGATGTTCCCGTTCTTGTCGCGTAGCAGTGCGAATCCCGTGACAGACCGGCCCTCGAACCGCTCCACTTTCCTCCACCGGGACCTACGCATAGGGCCTGAGCCCCTATTTCGGCGATCTTTTCAACCCTCGACACGCCCATGAGGGTTGGCCGGGCGCCCACCGCGCTCCACCCCGCTCCATCGCTCTGACCTGCGGTAACGCAACGGAAACCAGTGATGAAGACGGTTCGAATCAGTTGACGGTGGGGAGAAGTGGAGTATGGTGGTGCGCAGTGGAGAGCACGGGGCACCAGCGCTGAGCGCTTCACGAGGCACGGGAGGTGGGGCCGATGTTCCTCGGCACCCATCAACCGCGTCTGGACGACAAGGGACGGCTGTTCCTGCCGGCTAAGTACCGTGAGGAGCTGGCGGAGGGTCTTGTGATCACCAAAGGCCAGGAGCGATGCCTCTACGTCTTTCCCGTAGAGGAGTTCCAGCGCATAACCGAGGCTCTCAGCACCGCCCCGGTCACCGCCAAGGCGGTGCGTGACTACAGCCGCGTCTTCTTCGCCAGTGCGTCCGACGAGAAGCCAGACAAACAAGGACGCATCACGATCCCGCAGAGCCTGCGTCAGTACGCCGGCTTGGAGCGTGACTGCGTTGTCATCGGGGCCAACACCCGGCTGGAGATCTGGGACGCGGGGGCTTGGGACACCTACCTCAGCGATCAGGAGCAGGCGTTCGCCGATCTGTCGGAGGAGGTGCTGCCAGGGATCTTGTAGGAGTCACGGTCGATCCGTCGGTGTTGTCGTTCGGCGAGGTCTCCACCCGCAACCACTGTCTGCCAACTGATGCACCTTCCCCGGTGTCAGAGGGCAGGCGTCCACGAAGAGGGTGCGGATGGGGACCTGGCCGGGCGGCGCCGGGTGGGGACCCAGGAATGACCACAATCGACCGGTAACCGCGTCATCCGCGAGCAAGGACGCGAGAGGGGGGTTTGGAGATGGACGACAACGTCGGCACGGGCGGTCACGTTCCGGTGATGCTCGAGCGCGTTCTGGAGTTGCTCGGCCCCGCGCTGTCCGGGCCCGCACCCGTCGTCGTCGACGCCAACCTCGGCCTCGGCGGACACTCGGAGGCCCTGCTCGCCACCTACTCGGCGCTGCACCTGATCGGGATCGACCGCGACCCTTTCGCGATCGAGTTCTCGACCCGCAGGCTGAGCCCGTACGCAGGACGGATCACCCTGGTCCACGCCTCCTCCGGCGATCTGGCCGAGGTGCTCGCCCAAGCAGGGCACACCACGGTCAACGGAGCGCTGTTCGACCTCGGGGTCTCCTCGCCGCAGTTGGACGAGGCCGAGCGTGGGTTCGCCTATTCCTACGACGCGCCACTGGACATGCGGATGGACACGTCGCAGGAGCTGACGGCGGAGACGGTGGTCAACACGTACTCCGCCGCGGAGCTGACCCGCATCCTGCGCGACTACGGCGAGGAACGATTCGCTCCGCGTGTCGCGGGCCTGATCATTAAGGAACGGGCTAAAGAGGCAATAACCTCGACGAAGCGGCTAGCGGACATCGTTCGCGAGGCGATTCCCGCCGCTACTCGGCGCACCGGGGGAAACCCCGCCAAGAGGACTTTTCAGGCGCTGCGCATCGAGGTGAACGCGGAGCTGTCCGCCCTGGAGGCGGCGCTCCCTGCGGCACTCGATGCGCTGACGCTGGGTGGACGAGTCGTCGTGCTCTCGTACCACTCACTCGAGGACCGGCTCACCAAGCAGGCCCTCACGGCGCGAACCAGGGACACCAGCCCCCCTGGGCTGCCCGTCCCGCTGGAGTCTCACCAGCCGAGGTTCCGCATGCTGACGAGGGGAGCAGAGCTCCCAAGCGAAGAAGAGCTCGCCCGCAACCCGCGGGCGGCCTCGGCCCGGCTACGGGCGGCAGAGAGGATCCGTGTTGACGACTGAGCAGGAGACCGGCCGGGTTGCGCCCGTCCGCCGCGCGGCGCCCAAGACGGGCACGCGCCGGTATGGGGCGCCGCACCAGTCCAAGCCGCGGCCCCGTCCTGACACGCGCCCCGACACCGGCGGGAAGGCGCCGGGCGCCGAGCAGGCGAGTGCTCGTCCCGTGCCGCGGCGGCGGTCCGCGCGCCGCCAGCGCACGCCGTTCGTGCTGCTCGTCGTCGGGCTCATGTCCGGCGGCCTGGTCAGCCTGCTGCTGCTCAACACCATGCTGGCCCAGGACGCCATCACCGAGGGGACGCTGCGCGAGGAGATCGCGGTGGCTCGGCAGGAGAAAGAGAAGATCGACCAGGAATACCAGCTCAAGACACAGCCGGACGCGATCGCCAAGCTCGCTGAGCAGCAGGGGCAGAATCCCGATTGGGACGACGTCAACGGCTGGAGCAGCGCCGGTGACCGGGTCGGCCAGGTGGACACGGAGCGGTGAGGGACTCAGGCGGCAGGGGGCAGGGTCCCGGCCGTGGCGCTGGCGGCGCCGGCTCTCAGGGAGGGCCCGGCGCCGTTCGTCGTACGCCGGGCGGCCCGGGACGTGCAGGGCGCCAAGGAGGCCCTGCACGTTCTGACGGTGCCCGTTCTGATGGGGCGGGCCGCCCGGCGTCGCCGGAGAACCCGCCGAGCACGCCACGCAAGCGGCCCGACCCTCTGGACCTGCCGTTCGGGCACGACGACGCCTTCCGCGGCCGTTCCCCGCAGGACCCGGCCGACGCTCCGGGCGAATCCGGCGGCGCCCGCCCCTCCGATGCCGACCGCCCTCGTTCGGAGGGCTCCGACCGGGCGCGGCGGGACGGGGCCGACGGCCGTCGGTCCCGCGGCTCCGACCGGGGCCGGCAGGACCGCGCCGACCGGTCAAGGAACGGCGGGCCCGCGCGCGTCCGGCGGGAGGAGGATCCCCCCCGGGCCCAGGACGACGGCGCCCGCGCTCGAGGCGACGACGGAAGCGTCCGCAGGCGTCCGCGCGACGAGGGTGATCGCGCGAAGGGCCGCGCCGCTCAGGGCCGCGCCGCTCAGGGCCGCGCCGCTCAGGGCCGCGCCGCTCAGGGCCGCGCCGCTCAGGGCCGCGCCGCTCAGGGCCGCGCCGCTCAGGGCCGCGACGCTCAGGGCCGCGACGCTCAGGGCCGCGACGAAGGCGGCCGCCGCCGGGGGCCTGTCTCCCGGGGGCGTGAGGACGCCGACCGTCCCCGTCGCCCCTCCCAAGGACGGGACGACCGGCTCCGGGGGCGCGACCAGGGGCCGGACGACCGGGGGCGCGGACGCGGGGACGGCGGCCCGCCGTCCGACGCGGCGGCGCGCGGTCCCCGCGTGCGCCGTGACGGCGCACGGCCGGACGCCGGCGAGCCCCGCCGCCGTGACAGACGGGACGACGACCCTCGAAGCCGTTCCCGGCAAGACGAGAGCCTCGGAAGCAACTCGCGGCAGGACGGCGCCCCCCGAAGAAGGTCCCCGCAGGACGACGGCCTCCGGCGGCGTGAGGACGACCTGCGCGGCCGCGACAGGTATGGAGACGGGCCGCTGCGCCGCGCGCAGACCGGGGGCCCCCGGTCCGAGCAGGTGCGCGGCCGTGAGCGGGTGGCGGCGCGTCGCGGCGGAGACGTGCCGCCACCCAGAGGACCCCGGCGGCCCCCCACGCCGCCGCGCCCGCCAAGGCCGCCGCTGGTGCTGCGGCTGGGCAGCCCGCGCAGGCGCATCAACATCGGCCTCATCGGCATGACGTTCGTTCTGTCGATCTTCGCGGGCCGGCTGATCCAGATGCAGGGCCTGGACTCCAAGGTGTACGAGGCCGCCGCCGTGGACCAACGCCAGCACACCGAGACCATCCCCGCCAAGCGCGGCTCGATCACCGACGTCAACGGCCATGACCTGGCCGTGACCGTGGAGGCCCGGGAGCTGTCGATCGACCCGTCCAAGATCAGCGCCGACGTGCGCGCGAAGGTCGCCACGATCCTGGCGAGGCAGCTAGGCAAGAGCGAGCAGGACATCGCTTCCAAATTGGCCAGAACGGATACCCGCTACCAGCGCCTGGCCACCGACGTCGACCCCGTCGTGGCCACCCGCCTGCTGCAGGCCGGCGTGCCGGCGCTGTCGGCCAAGAAGACCTACCGCAGGCTCTACCCTGCGGGCGATCTCGCGGGCAGCCTCATCGGCTTCGTCGGGGACGAGGGCAGCGGCCTGGCCGGCCTCGAGCAGACCAGGAACACGCTCCTGGGCGGCCGCGACGGCAAGCAACGGGTGGAGACCGGCCGCGACGGCCAGCGCATCCCGATGACCAGCAGCCAGCGCACCGCCCCCGTGGACGGCCAGGACATACGGCTGACCATCGACCGCGACATCCAGTGGGCCGCCCAGAAGTCGATCGGCGAGCAGGTCCGCAAGGCCGGCGCGGACAGCGGCACCGTGATCGTCATGGACGTCCAGACCGCCCAGATCGTCGCCATGGCCAACGCCCCCGAGCTCGACTTGAACAACTGGCGCAAGGCTCCCCAGTCCAGCCAGATCAACAAGGCCGCCGCCGACGTGTTCGAACCTGGCAGCACCAACAAGGTGATCACCGCCGCCGCCGCGCTGGAGGCCCGTGCGGTGTCCCCCGGCACCGTGTTCCACGTGCCCGACCGGATCAGGTGCGCCGACCAGGTGCTGCGTGACGCCCATGCGCACAAGGCGGAGTCGATGACGTTCCGCCAGGCCATGGCCCAGTCCAGCAACGTTGCCACGATCATGGCGGCGCGGAAGGTCGGCAGCGCGCGCCTCTACCAGATGCTGAAGGCCTTCGGCTTCGGCGCCGAGCCGGGCGGCGGCGTGCCAGGCGCCGAGGCCGGCCTGCTGCCCGACTACAAGAAATGGTCGGGCAGCCAGAGCTGCACCGTCGCCTATGGTCAGGGTGTGTCGGTGACGGCGTTGCAGATGGCCAGCGTTTACCAGACCATCGCGAATGGCGGCGTCAAGGTCGAGCCGCAGATCGTCGCCGGGGCCACGGACAGCTCGGGCAGGTTCGTTCCCGCTTCCGCTGGTAAGCAGACCAGAGTGGTGAGCGAGACGACGGCCAAAGAGATCACGGCGATGCTGGAGGGCGCGGTGGGCGAGGAGGGCACCGGCCAGCTGGCGGCCATTCCCGGCTACCGGGTGGCGGGCAAGACGGGCACGGCCAACCGCTACGACGCCGAGCTCGGCCGCTACGACGGCTACACTGCCTCCTTCGCCGGGTTCAGTCCGGCGGACAAGCCCAGGCTGGTGGTGTTGTCGGTGCTGCAGAACCCGAAGAACGGCCACTTCGGCGGGCAGCTGGCGGCTCCCGTGTTCAAGGATGTGATGACGTTCGCCATCAAGAGCAAGAAGATTCCTCCCACAGGCTCCGTCGTGCCGCCGGTGCGTACGGGCGCGGGACAGTGACCAGGGAAGGTACGCTGCCGCCGTGCGTCCCCCGTCGTCTATGCGTCCTACGACCAATCCGCCCCGCCCGCTGACCGGGCTGGCGACCATGCTCGATGCCGATTCGGGCACTTCGCGCTCGCCACACGCCGCCCTGACCGGCGTCACCATCGACTCCCGCGACGCCAGACGCGGGGATCTCTACGTCGCGCTGCCCGGCAGCCGCGCCCACGGCGCCGCCTTCGCCGCCGAGGCGATGGCCGGCGGCGCGGTGGCCGTCCTCACCGACAGGGAGGGCCGCGACGCGGCCGTCGCCACCGGGCTGCCCGTGCTGATCGTGCCCGATCCGCGCGCCCTGCTCGGGCAGATCTCCTCCTGGGTGTACGGGCAGCCGGCCCACGACATCCAGATCCTCGGCGTGACCGGCACCAGCGGCAAGTCCACCACCACGTTCATGCTGGAGGCGGGCCTGCGGGCCGCCGGGCACCGGACGGGCCTGGTGGGCGGCGTCGAGATCCACGCGGGCGACCTGCGCTTCCAGCCGACGCTGACCACGCCGGAGGCCTCGGTGCTGCACGGCCTGTTCGCGCTCATGCGCGAGGAGGGCGTCGGCGCGGCCGCCATGGAGGTCTCCAGCCACGCGCTCGCCCTCGGCAGGATCGACGGCGTCTACTTCGACGTGGCCCTGTTCACCAACCTGTCCCAGGACCATCTCGACTTCCACAAGGATTTCGAGGACTACTTCGCCACCAAGGTGCGGCTGTTCCAGCCGGAGCTGAGCCGCGTCGGCGTGACCAACATCGACGACCGCTACGGCCGTGAGCTGCTGGACCTGGCGAAGGTCCCGATGACGACGTTCTCGGCGCAGGGTGACCCCGAGGCCGCGTGGCGGGCGCTGGAGGTCAGGCTCGGCGCGGACGGCAGCGCGTTCCGCGTGGTCGGCCCGGGCGGCGTCGAGGCCGACACGCAGATCGCGCTGCCGGGTCCGTTCAACGTCGCCAACGCGCTCGGGGCCATCGTCACGTTGGTCGAGGCGGGGGTGCCGCTGCAGACGGCGGTGCACGGCGTCGGCACGCTCACCGGCGTGCCCGGGCGCATGCAACGGATCACGAGCGGCGAGGACGAGTTCCAGGCGATCGTGGACTACTCCCACAAGCCCGGCGCCGTGGAGTCGGTGCTCCGGTCGCTGCGTACCGTCACCGCGGGCCGGCTCGTGATCGTGCTCGGTTGCGGCGGCGACCGCGATAAGGGCAAAAGGCCCATCATGGGAGAGATCTCCGCGCAGTTGGCAGATGTGGCCATTTTCACGAGCGACAATCCCCGTTCGGAGGATCCGCTCGCCATCCTCGCGACGATGATGGAAGGAGCGCTCCGCGTTCCGCAGCACGACCGCGCTCATGTGATCATTGAGCCCGACCGCGCGGCCGCCATCGGCCTGGCGATCGCCGGCGCCCAGCGCGGCGACGTGATCGTCGTGGCAGGCAAGGGTCACGAGCAGGGTCAATACATGTCAGGCGAGGTGATCCCCTTCGACGACCGGGAAGTGGTCGCCGAGGCGATCGACGCACGCAAGGAAAGCAGGAAGCACTAATGATCCCGTTGCCTCTGGCCAGGATCGCCGAGATAACCTCGGGCGCCCTGTCGGGCATGGCCGATCCCCGCGCTGTGGTGCGCGGGCCCGTCGTGATCGACTCGCGGGCCGTAGAACCGGGATCGCTGTTCGTCGCCTTCAGGGGCGCGCGGGTCGACGGTCACGACTATGCCGCGCAGGCGATCCGGGCCGGAGCCGTCGCCGTGCTGGCCACCCGGCCGGTCGACGCGCCCGCGGTGATCGTGCCCGACGCGGCCGTCGCGCTGGCCGAGCTGGCCGCCGCCCAGGTCGCCGCGCTGCCTGGCGCCACCGTGATCGGCGTGACCGGGTCGGCGGGCAAGACCAGCACCAAGGACCTGCTGGCCCGGCTGACCGCCCGGATCGGGCCCACCATCGCGCCGGTCGGCAGCTTCAACAACGAGCTCGGCCACCCGCTGACCGTGCTTCGCGCCGACGCCGGCACCCGGTTCATGGTGCTGGAGCTGGCCGCGCGCAACCTCGGCCACATCAAGGACCTGACCCGCATCGCGCCGCCCAAGATCGGCGTGGTGCTCAACGTCGGCACCGCGCACCTCGGCGTGTTCGGCGGCAAGGAGGCCATCGCCAAGGCCAAGGGCGAGCTGGTGGAGGCGCTGCCGCGCACCGGCGTGGCCGTGCTCAACGCCGACGACCCGTACGTGCGGGAGATGGCCGCGCGCACCGACGCGCGCGTCACGTACTTCGGGCGGGGCGAGGACGCGGCGATCCGGGCCGAGGGGGTCGTGGTGGACGTCCGCGGGCGGGCCTCCTTCACACTGCGCACCCCGTCGGGGTCCGCGCACGTGTCGCTGAAGCTGTACGGGGCGCACGCGGTCGAGAACGCGCTGGCGGCCGCGGCGGCCGGATACGAGCTAGGCCTGCCCGTCGCCACGATCGCCGAGGAGCTGTCCGTGGCCACCCCGCGCAGCCGGTGGCGGATGGAGGTCACCGACCGGGCCGACGGGGTGATCGTGGTCAACGACGCGTACAACGCCAACCCGGACTCCATGCGGGCCGCCTTCGAGGCGTTCGAGGTGCTGGGGCGGGGGCGGCGGCGTTTCGCCGTCATCGCGGCGCTCCGGGAGCTGGGCGACGAAGGGCCCGCGCTGAACGCCGAGCTCGGCCGCATGGCCGGAGGCGCCGGCCTGGCCGGCCTCATCGTGGCCGGCCCGGATGCCGAACCGGTCCTGGAAGGTGCCCACGCCGCCGCCCACGCGCCCGCACCAGGCGCCCCGCACGGCCCGGCCACTCAGCCCTCAGCCGCGCAGCCTGCCTCCGGCCCTCAGAGCCCCGGCCCGTGGCCCATCTCCGGTCCTCAGGCTTCTGACGCCCATGAGGCCGGCTCGCAGCACTTTTCCGGCCCTCAGGGGCCGGTCGGGTCTCCGCCGGCGGCGGTGCCGGGCGCGCCGGTGCCTGGTCCGCGGCAGGACGCGCCCCAGGGGCCCGCCGGGTCTCCGCCAGTGGTGCCGCCGCCGGGCGCGCCGGTGCCCGGTCCGCAGGGGGCCTCCCCGCACGGCTGGCAGGCGCCCGGCGGCGGTGTGCCGCAGGGCCGGCAGGTGCCTGCGGGCTCGCCGCCCGCGACGCCGCAGGGACGCCAGCATGCGGTAGGCGGGCCCCCTGGGGGCGGGGGAGCGGCGTATCCGCCGCGGATCGTGCACGTGCCCGACGCCGAGGCGGCGGCGGCGGAGTTGAACCGGTGGCTGCGCCCCGGTGACGCGGTGCTGATCAAGGGGCCGAGGGCGATGGGCCTGGAGCGGACCGCCGAGCTCCTGCTCGGGGGTGCCGCCCAGTGATCAACATCGTCATCGCCGGCGCGATCGGCCTGGTCCTGTCGATGCTGGGCACCCCGCTGGCGATCAGACTGTTCTCGCGGCGCGGCTACGGCCAGCAGATCCGCGAGGAGGGCGTTCAGGCCCACCACGGCAAGCGCGGCACCCCCACCATGGGCGGCACGGTGTTCGTGCTGGCCGCCCTGTTCGCCTACGGCGCCTCCCACTTCGCCACGTTCACCCCGCCGACCGTGTCGGGCATGTTGGTGCTGTTCCTCATGACAGGCCTCGGCGCGGTCGGGTTCCTCGACGACTTCATCAAGATCTACAAGCAGCGCAGCCTCGGCCTGCGCAGCGGCGCCAAGGCGCTCGGCCAGCTCGTCGTCGGCGCCGTCTTCGCCTTCCTGGTGGTACGCCAGCCGAACGTCTACGGCATCACCCCCGCCGAGACCCGCGTGTCGTTCCTGCGCGACATCGGCCCGTCGATCGGCCTCGTCGGCTTCACCATCTGGGTCCTCATCATGATCGTCGGGTTCTCGAACGCGGTGAACCTCACCGACGGTCTCGACGGCCTGGCCAGCGGGGCGTCCGGCGTGGTGCTGGGCGCGTACGTGCTGATCGGCAACTGGCAGCTGCGCAACAACTGCATCGATCAGCTCGGCCCCAACTGCTACTGGGTACGAGATCCGCTCGACCTCGCCGTCGTGGCCGCCGCCGTGCTGGGGGCGCTGATCGGGTTCCTGTGGTGGAACGCCCCGCCCGCCCGCATCTTCATGGGCGACACCGGCTCGCTGGCCCTCGGCGGCGTGCTGGCCGGGCTGGCCATCGCCACCCGCACCCAGCTGCTGCTGATCATCCTCGCCGGGCTGTGCGTGATCATCACGCTGTCGGTGATCATCCAGGTCGGGTTCTTCAAGATGACCCGCAAACGGGTGTTCAGGATGGCGCCGCTGCAGCACCACTTCGAGCTGAAGGGCTGGGCGGAGACCACGATCGTGGTCCGCTTCTGGCTGATCGCGATGCTCTGCGCGGCGCTCGGCCTCGGCCTGTTCTACGTCGAATGGATGCCCAGGTGAGTGTGACCTGCGTCGCCGGGCTCGGCGTCTCCGGCACCGCGGTGGCCAGGGTGCTGGCCGAGCGTGGTGAGCGGGTCGTGGTCGTGGAGGCCGTGGCGGGGGAGCCGCAGCTCGCCGCCGCGGCGGAGCTGGCCAGGCTCGGCGTCGAGGCCCGGTTCGGGGAGATGGCGCTGCCGGAGGGTGTCACCCGGCTCGTCACCACGGGCTGGGCGCCGCACCACCCGCTGATCGCCGCGGCCGCGGACGCCGGAGTCGAGGTCGTCGGCGAGGTGGAGCTGGCCTGGCGGCTGCGCCCGGCCCAGGCCGCCCCGTGGCTGGCGCTGACCGGCACCAACGGCAAGACCACCGCCGTGCGCATGCTCACCTCCATCCTGCTCGCCGCCGGCCGCAAGGCCCTGGCCGTGGGCAACGTGGGCCTTCCCGTGGTACGCGCCGTCTGCGAGCCGTACGACGTGCTGGCCGTCGAGCTGTCCAGCTTCCAGCTGCACTGGTCGAGCACGCTGGCCCCGCACGCCGCGGCCATCCTGAACATCGCGCCCGACCACCTCGACTGGCACGGCTCCATGGAGGCGTACGCCGCCGCCAAGGGCCGCATCTACGAGCGCGCCGGCACTGTGATCTTCAACGCCGACGATCCCGAGGCGACCCGGCTGGCCGCGCCCTACCCGGGGGCCGTCGGGTTCACGCTCAGAGTGCCCAAGCGCGGGGAGATCGGCGTCGTCGAGGACCTGCTGGTGGACCGGGCGTTCGTGGCGGATCCGGCGGAGGCGGCCGAGGAACTGGCGACGCTGGAGGACGTGCGGCCGTTCGCGCCCCACAACGTGGCCAACGCGCTGGCCGCCGCCGCCCTCGCCCGCTCGCTCGGCGTCCCGTCCGAGGCGGTGTGCCAGGGCTTGCGGGACTTCACGCCCGACCCGCATCGCCTGTCGCACGTCGACCGGATCGGCGAAGTGGACTACGTCGACGACTCCAAGGCCACCAACCCGCACGCCGCCGCCGCGGCGCTCGCGTCGTACCCGTCGATCGTGTGGGTGGCGGGCGGCCAGCTCAAGGGCGCCGACGTCGACGACCTGGTACGCCAGGCGGCCCCCAGGCTGCGCGGCGCGGTGCTGCTCGGCGTGGATCGCGCCAGGATCGCCGAAGCCATCGCGCGACACGCCCCGAATGTCCCCGTCGTGGACATCGCCGATCGGGACACTGGTGCGATGGACAGAGTCGTCACAGAAGCCGCCCGCCTGGCCTCGCCGGGTGACACCGTGCTCCTTTCCCCGTCGGCGGCCTCCCTGGACATGTTCGCCGGCTATCCAGCGCGAGGGGAGGCCTTCGCGCGTGCCGTACACGAGCTGAGGCGGCGACGTGAGCACGACAGCTGATGAGCGGCCGGGCGCCGCGCACAGGCCGGGCAGCCCGTTCCGCGAGCAGCTGGCCTCGCTGAAGGAGCTGCTCGAGAAGCCGCTGACCACCTACTACCTGATCATCATGTGCAGCGCGCTGCTGCTCGCGCTCGGGCTGATGATGGTGTTGTCGGCCTCCAGCATCGAAGCGCTGCAGAAGACCGGCAGCCCGTTCTCGTGGTTCATCAAGCAGTCGCTGTCGGCTGCGATCGGCGTGCCCCTCATGTACGCCTGCTCGCGCCTGCCGGCCAAGTTCTTCCGCTGGGCCGGCTACCCGCTGATGGCGCTGTCGATCATCGCGCTGGTCATGGTGCTGTTCATCGGCTCGTCCGAGCTGGGCGCGCAACGGTGGATCTACATCGGCCAGCTCACCATCCAGCCGTCGGAGCCCGCCAAGCTCGGGCTCGTGTTGTGGGGCGCCGACCTGCTGGCCCGACGGGCGCGGCAGGGCCGGATCGAGTGGCGGCAGTTGCTGATCCCGCTCATGCCGGGCACCGCGATCCTGGCCGTGCTGGTCATGCTGGGCCGCGACCTGGGCACCACGCTCGTGCTGTTCATGATCTTCCTGGCGCTGCTGTGGGTGGTGGGGGCGCCGGTCAAGCTGTTCGGCGGCATCATGGCGCTCGCGATGCTGGCCGCGATCATCATGATCAAGGTGGAGCCGTACCGGATGGCGCGCATCGGCGCCTTCTTCGACCCGTGGGCCGACGCGCAGGGCGCCGGCTACCAGGCCGTGCAGGGACAGATCGCCATGGGCTCGGGCAGCTGGTTCGGGCTCGGGCTGGGCAGCAGCCGGCAGAAATGGAACTGGCTGCCGCACATCGAGAGCGACTTCATCTTCGCCATCGTCGGTGAGGAGCTCGGGCTGATGGGCACGCTGATGGTGGTGGCGCTGTTCGGGCTGCTTGGCTACGCGGGGTTGCGGGTCGCGGTGCGGGTCAGCGACCCCTTCATCAGGCTGGCGGCCGCCGCCATGGTGGCCTGGATCGTCGGGCAGGCCACCGTCAACATGGGCGCGGTGCTCGGCGTGCTGCCGATCACCGGCATCCCCCTCCCGCTGGTCTCGTACGGCGGATCCGCGCTGCTGCCCACGCTCGCCGCGCTGGGCATGCTGTTGTCGTTCGCCAAACGCGAGCCGGGTGCGCGGGAGGCGTTGGCGGCCCGTGGCCCCGGACCCGCCGCCCGGGCCCTAAGCTGGCTTGGCCTGGGAGGTACGACCAGACGCCGAGTGACACGTTAGGGAGTGACCGAGATGAGGGTGGTCCTCGCTGGTGGGGGAACGGCCGGGCACATCGAGCCCGCGCTCGCCCTTGCGGACGCGCTGCGCCATCTAGACCCCAGCATCGGCATCACCTGCGTCGGCACCGAGCGCGGCTTGGAGACGCGGCTCGTGCCTGCCAGGGGTTATGAGCTGGAGCTGGTGCCGGCCGTGCCGCTTCCAAGGGCGATCACCCCGAGCCTGCTCACTGTTCCTGGCAGGCTCGCAGGCGCGATCAACGCCACGGCCGGCATACTCGACCGCGTCAAGGCCGACATCCTGGTCGGCTTCGGCGGTTACGTCGCAACTCCAGCCTACCTGGCGGCCAAGCGGCGTGGCGTGCCGATCGTCGTCCACGAGGCCAACCCGCGGCCGGGTCTCGCCAACCGGCTGGGCGCCCGGCTCACCGAGCACGTGTTCACCGGTTTTCCCGATGCCGCGCTGCCCAGGGCCGAGTTCATCGGCACGCCGCTGCGCCGCGACATCGTCAACCTCGACCGGCTGTCGATGGGCGACAAGGCCCGCTCCTGGTTCGGGCTGGAGAACGACCGGCCCACGCTGCTGGTGTTCGGCGGCTCGCAGGGGGCCAGATCGCTCAACCAGGCCGCGCTGGTCGCGTCGCCGGTCCTGCGCCAGGCGGGCGTGCAGGTGCTGCACGTGCTGGGCCCGAAGAACACCGTAGAGCGCGAGCCGCCGCCCGGCGACCCGCAATACGTCCTGCTGCCCTACGTCGACCGCATGGACCTCGCCTACGCGGCCGCAGACGTGGCGCTGTGCCGCAGCGGCGCGTTGACGTGTGCCGAGCTCACCGCGGTGGGCCTGCCGGCCGCGTACGTGCCGCTGCCGCACGGCAACGGCGAGCAGCGCATCAACGCCGAGCGCATCGCCCGGGGCGGCGGCGGCCTGATGGTCGACGACGCCGACCTGTCACCCGATTGGATCATCCAGAACGTGCTGCCCATGCTCCACGACCCCGAGCGGGTCGCCGCCATGTCGGAGGCCGCCTCCCGGCTGGGGCGCAAGGACGCCGATATCATGCTTGCCAGGAAAGTGTTGGAGATAGCCCGATGAGTCTCGTGAAGCTGGTCGATTCCGTCCGCGTCGAAGATCTGGGACGCGTGCACTTCATCGGCATCGGTGGCGCGGGCATGTCCGGCATCGCCCGCATCCTGCTCAAGCGCGGCGTACGCGTGTCGGGCAGCGACGCACGCAGCTCCGACCTGGTCACCGAGCTGCGCGAGCTGGGCGCCACCGTGCACATCGGCCACGCTGCCTCCCACATCAGGGACGTCGACACCGTGGTCGTCTCGACCGCCATCCGGGACTCCAACCCGGAGCTGGGCGAGGCACTCAAGCAGGGCCTGCGGATCATCCCGCGGGCGGCCGCGCTGGCCTCTGTCATGGCCGGGCGCACCGCCGTGGCCATCGCGGGCACCCACGGCAAGACCACCACGACCTCGATGCTGACCGTGGCGCTGCAGAAGTGCGGCGCCGACCCGTCCTACTGCGTGGGCGGCCAGCTCGTCACCACGGGGCTCGGCGCCGACGACGGGCAGGGCACGGTGTTCGTGGCCGAGGCCGACGAGAGCGACGGGTCGTTCCTCATGCTGGCGCCCGACATCGCGGTGGTGACCAACGTCGAGGCCGACCACCTGGACAACTACGGCGACCCGCGGGCCGTGCACGACAGCTTCGCCAGGTTCGCCGACCGGGTCGGCTCGCTGCTCATCGCCTGCGCCGACGACCCCGGCGCGGCCGAGGTGGCCCGCAAGGCGCGGGAGCGAGGGCTGCGGGTCAAGACGTACGGCGCCGAGGGGGAGGACTACCGCGTGAGCGGCATCCGGCCCGACGGGTTCGGGACCGTGTTCGAGATCGAGGGCCGGGGCGCCGTACGGCTGGCCGTTCCCGGGGCGCACAACGCGCTCAACGCCGCCGCGGCGCTCGCCGTGGCAGACGAGCTGGGGCTGCCCTTCGAGGAGATCAGAGAGGGCCTGGGGGCCTTCACGGGGGCCAAGCGGCGTTTCGAGGCCAAGGGCGAGGCCGGCGGGGTCGCCGTGTTCGACAGCTACGCGCATCACCCGACCGAGCTGGCCGCCGACCTGAGGGCCGCCCGCGATGTGGTCGCCTCCTACTCCGGCACCGGGCGGGTCATCGCGATCTTCCAGCCGCATCTCTACTCGCGCACCCGGTTCTTCGCCGACGAGTTCGGCGCGGCGCTCGGGCTGGCCGACGAGGCCATCGTGCTCGACGTCTACGGCGCCAGGGAGGACCCCGAGCCGGGGGTGTCCGGCGCGATGGTGGCCTCGCGGGTGCCGCTGCCGGACGAGCGGGTGGCGTACGCCCCGGACCGGGCCACGGTGCCCGAGTTGGTGGCCGAGCGGGCGCGGCCCGGCGACATCGTGCTCACGATGGGGGCAGGCGACGTCACGGAGCTCGGCCCGCACATCGTCGCCCGCCTGTCCTGACGTCCCGCGCCCCTGGACGGGCCGACGCGGGGTCCTGCCGCACTCCTGTGCCCCTCTCCTCGCAAAGGACCGCGACCCCGGACGGCGGGAGAGAAGCGGGGTTTGGGCGTGGCGTGCGGCGTCGCGCCGTACTCAGGCGTAGGTTCGGTGCCGACACGGTGGGAGGGCGATGAAGGCGCGGACGGCGTTCCTCGTGCTGCTGACCGCGGGGGTGGTGGGCACGGCCGCTTGGCTGGTGTTCTTCTCGCCCGTGCTCGGCGTGCGCTCGATCGAGATCGTGGGAAATCTCACAGTTCCCAGTGAGCGCATCGAGCAGCAGGCCGGGGTGGCGGACCTCCACCCGCTCGCCACGGTCGACCTCGCCGGCGTCCAGAGCCGTGTCCTGGGCATCAGGCAGCTCGCCAGTGCGAAGGTCGACAGGGTCTGGCCGGGCACGCTCAAGATCGAGGTGGTCGAGCGGGAGCCCATCGCCGTCATCGCCGCCGGTGACAAGTTCGCCGTCGTGGACAAGCAGGCTGTGGTGATCGAGGTCAAGTCCGCCGCCCCGCCGCTGCTGCCGCTGCTCAAGGTCGACCGTCCCGCCGCGGGCGATCCGGCCTTGATGGCGGCGCTGCAGGTCATCCAGGCGGTTCCGGACGAGGTGGCCCCGAAGGTCAGGCAGGTGCGCGCGGGAACGGCCGAAGGGGTGACCCTGGAGCTGTCCGACGGGCGAAGCGTCGTGTGGGGCGGCCCCGACCGTCCCGAGGAGAAGGGCCGCATTCTGGCCTCGCTTCTCAAACGCGAAAAGGCCACGGTGTACGACGTCAGCTCTCCGGACGTGGTGACACTGAAGTGATCAAGAGTGTCAGGGTCTGGCAAGGGCATCGCCGAGCCTGTGCGAGGTGGGGGTCGCGGCGTGAGAGCCTAAAGTCGGAGGTTCGGCAGAGGAGTGCTCCGACCAGGCGCGACTTCGGAGCGAAACGGACAGCCCGCGACACGCCGGACGTGCTTGCGGCGCGGTTAGTTGACCCGCCAGGTAGGGGGCTCCTACTGTCCGTATCAATCCTCAGGTTGACATAAATCTAAATCTCAACTTGAGGTTGAGAGTTATCCGAACTGACAAAAGCGGAGATGATCCGCACCGAAATGGCAAGTCAACGAGCGGAAAGGCCCCTCGTCGTGGCAGCACCGCAGAACTACCTCGCGGTCATCAAGGTCGTCGGCATCGGCGGCGGCGGAGTGAACGCCGTCAACCGGATGATCGAGGAGGGACTCAAGGGCGTCGAGTTCATCGCCATCAACACCGACGCCCAGGCGCTGCTGATGAGTGACGCCGATGTGAAACTCGACGTGGGCCGTGAGCTCACGCGCGGACTCGGCGCCGGCGCCAATCCCGACGTCGGGCGCAAGGCGGCAGAGGACCACCGTGAGGAGATCGAGGAGGTCCTCAAGGGGGCCGACATGGTCTTCGTCACGGCGGGCGAGGGCGGCGGCACCGGCACCGGCGGCGCGCCCGTCGTGGCCAACATCGCCAGGTCGCTCGGCGCGCTCACCATAGGTGTGGTGACCAGGCCGTTCAGCTTCGAGGGCCGCCGCAGGGCCATGCAGGCCGAGGCGGGCATCGAGACGCTGCGCGACGAGGTCGACACGCTGATCGTGATCCCGAACGACCGGCTGCTGTCGATCTCCGACCGGCAGGTGAGCGTGCTCGACGCGTTCAAGGCGGCCGACCAGGTGCTGCTGTCCGGTGTGCAGGGCATCACAGACCTCATCACCACCCCCGGTCTGATCAACCTGGACTTCGCCGACGTCAAGTCGGTCATGTCCGGCGCCGGCTCGGCCCTCATGGGCATCGGCCACGCCCGCGGCGACGACCGCTCGGTGGCGGCCGCCGAGATGGCGGTCTCCAGCCCGCTGCTCGAGGCCAGCATCGACGGGGCGCACGGCGTGCTGCTGTCCATCGCGGGCGGCTCGGACCTGGGCCTGTTCGAGATCAACGAGGCCGCCCAGCTCGTGTCCATGGCGGCCGCGCCCGACGCCAACATCATCTTCGGCACGGTCATCGACGACGCGCTCGGCGACGAGGTGCGCGTGACGGTGATCGCCGCCGGCTTCGACGACGTGCCGGGTCCGGCGGAGAAACAGCTGCCACGTCCGGCGAGCCGCCCCGCCGCGTCGCCGCCGCCCGCGCCGCCCGTGTCCTCGCCCGTACGGCCGAGCGTCTCGTCCCCCAGCGTGAAGTCGGAGCCGCCCGCGCTGCGCCCTGAGCCGCGCGCTGAGATGCGTTCCGAGCCTCGCCCCGACTTCAGGCCGGAGCCGCGTCCTGAGCCCCGTCCTGAGGCTCGTGCGGACTTCCGTCCGGAGCCCCGGAGCGAGTTCAGGCCCGAGCCCGTGCGCCCCATGGAGCCGGTGCAGGCGGCCGCCGAGCCGGCCGACGAGCCACCGGCCGACGGGCCGTCCGGCCCCGTCTCGATCCCGCGGCCCGCGCCCGAGCCCGCCAACCCGCCCACGCCCATCACCTCCCGCATGTCGGAGCCCGCCAAACGTCCGCGCGTGATCTTCGAGGAACAGGAAGAGGAACTCGACGTTCCCGACTTCCTCAAGTAACACGGAGACCCGACGCCGCTCCCCCAGGGATACGGGAGCGGCGCGCTCATGTGCGCCGAGAGCCGAATCGGGAGGGAGACTCACGTGAGAAGGGACGAGATCGCGGCCGGGCTCGCCGAGGTCGACGAGCGCATCGCGGCGGCCTGCCGCGCGGTGGGCCGCGACCGCGGCGAGGTCACGCTGATCGCCGTCACCAAGACCCGGCCCGCCGAGGACGTGCGCATCCTGGCCGAGCTGGGTGTGCACGACATCGGCGAGAACCGCGACCAGGAGGCCGCGGCCAAGGCCGCCGAACTCGCCGACCTCTCGCTGACCTGGCACTTCGTGGGCCAGCTCCAGACGAACAAGGTCCGCTCCGTCGTCGGATACGCCGACGTCATTCACTCCGTGGACCGCGTCAGGCTGGTGGAGGCGATCAGCAGGGAGGCGGTTCGCCAGGGCCGCAACGTCGGCTGCCTGGTGCAGATCGCGCTCGACGACGACCCGGCCAGGGGCGGCGCGCGGCCCGCCGACGTGCTCGAGCTCGCCGACGAGGTGGCACTCGCCGAGGGCCTGTGGCTGGGCGGCGTCATGGCGGTGGCGCCGTTGGGCGAGGAGCCCGCCAAGGCGTTCTCCAGACTGCGTGACATCGCCACCCGGGTACAGGAGCAGCACCACCGCGCCACGATGGTCTCCGCCGGGATGAGCGAGGACCTCGTGGAGGCGATCGCCTACGGCGCGACACACGTGCGGGTCGGTACGGCGTTGCTCGGTCGCCGCAAGCCCTACGTCAGGTAATGTCCCCTCAAGTGGGTCTTCAGGTCCATGATCAGGTAGAGGTCGATCGGCGGTGAGCTCCAAGGGGGTACGGCTACCGCCTCGGAGCCCGGCGAAGGGTCCCGAGCGAGGGCGACCGTGAGCAGGAGGACGACGTAGCGATGGCCGGCGCGATGCGCAAGATGGCGGTCTACCTCGGTCTCGTGGAGGACGACCGCTACGAGAGGTATGAGACCTACCCGGACGACTACGCCTACGACGACGAGGCGCAGCGAACCGGCGAGGAGCGGGCCGTGGCGGTCCAGGACCGCGACGAAGAGCCGGACGCCGGGGTTCCCGCGCCTAGACCCGCCACGACGATCCTGGAGCGCCGGACTACGGATCTGGCCCGGATCACGACCCTACATCCCCGGACGTACAACGAGGCGCGCACCATCGGAGAGCACTTCCGCGACGGCACTCCGGTCATCATGAATCTGACCGAGATGGTTGACAGTGACGCAAAACGACTCGTTGATTTCGCGGCAGGTCTCGTCTTTGGCCTACACGGCAGCATTGAACGTGTTACCAACAAGGTGTTCCTGTTGTCCCCTGCCAATGTCGAGGTGACTGCCGAGGACAAGGCCCGAATCGCGGAACGCGGGTTCTTCAATCAGAGTTAGAGTCTCTGTATGTCTATCGCACCCAACCGGGTCTCGCCGAGACCGGAAGGGCTCATCAGAAGTGGAGGCGCGGCCGGGCCGTGGGGATCATAGGTCAGATCTTGGTCGTTGTCCTGTCTCTCTACTTGGTGCTGCTCATCGGCAGGATGATCTTTGAGACGGTGCAGGCCTTCGCCCGCCAGTGGCGTCCGTCGGGCGTCGTCCTGGTGCTGGCGGAGGCCACATACACCGCAACAGACCCACCACTCAAGTTCCTCCGCCGTTTCATTCCTCCGCTCCGGTTGGGTACGGTGGCCTTTGACCTAAGCTTCACTGTCCTGTTCATCGTGGTCCTGATCTTGATCCAGATCGCCGGGTCGCTGCGATGACGGGGACGGTGGCGCCGGTCGTGATCCAACTCGTGTCCGCGCTGAAGTGATTCGGGTTGCCGTCCCTCCGGACAGACTCCCCAAGCGCGCCAAGGAGACCAAAAAATGCCGCTGACGCCCGCTGATGTGCGGAACAAGCAGTTCAGTACCACCCGGCTGCGGCCGGGCTACGACGAGGAAGAGGTCGACGCCTTCCTCGACGAGGTGGAGGCTGAGCTCGACCGCCTGATCCAAGAGAACGAGGAGCTTCGCGCGAAACTGGCCGAGTGCCTGCGCGGGAAGGTGCCGGGCGGCATGAACATGCCCATGGCATCCGCTCCGGTTCAAGAGCAGCCCAAGCCGGAGATGATGGCGCCGCAGCAGCCGGAGCCCATGCGGGCCCCCGAGCCGCCGCCGGTGCAGCAGCAGCCGGTCCCCGTGGCCATGAGCATGCCTCCCGCCGAGGACAACATGGACACCGCGGCCCGCGTGCTCGCGCTCGCGCAGCAGACCGCCGACCAGGCCATCGCCGACGCCCGCCGGGAGGCGGACGAGACGGTCACCCGTGCCCGTCGCGAGGCCGACGAGATCCTCACCAAGGCCCGCCGCCAGGCCGAGCAGGTCATCGGCGACGCGCGCGCCCGCGCCGAGACGCTCGAGCGCGACGCGCAGGAGCGTCACCGCCAGGCCATGGGCTCGCTGGTGCAGACCCGTGACGAGCTCGAGCGCAAGGTCGAGGAGCTGCGCAGCTTCGAGCGCGAATACCGCAGCAGGCTCAAGCTCTACCTGGAAAACCAGCTCGCCGAGCTCAACGTCTCGGCCGAGGGCAGCGGTGGGTTCCCGGTCATGTCCAGTGGTCCGCAGGGTCAGGCTCCCGCCATGTCGCACGCCGTGCAGGGTGGCCAGCAGCCTCTTCCCGGCAGCCCTAACCCGTTCGGCGGCGAGGCCCCGCAGGGCGTCTTCCCCGGCGGTGACGGTCCGCACAACGACCGCCGGTAAAGTAACGGGTCACTGCGAAGGGAGCGGAGCTCCCGAGTCAATGAGCGTAGGACCTGTCACTCGAAAGAGCCCTCTGTGATCCTTATCAGTGCTGGTTTGGTGCTCGCGGCAGTCGTGCTGCTGATCGCGGGCTTCGTACTGGCGAAGCCGTTCCTGATCATGTGGTCCATCGTGGTCAGCGTGCTGTCCGCGCTGTTCCTGGTGATCGGGGCCTTCCTGCGGCGTCACGAGCTTTTCCCCGGTGGTGGGCGGGCCGCTGCGCCGGCCACCCCTCCGAAAGGGCTCTTGCCGCCCGGCTTGCCGTACAACCAGACCGGTCCTGTGGCTCACCAGCCGCCACCTCAGCAGCCGCGTCCGCAACCGCCGCAGCGGACGGTGACCGTACCGGCCGCCGCCCCGCGCCGCCCCGCGGCAGGCGGCGTCGCGCCGGACGCGATCGTGCTGGTGATCCCCGGACGAAAGCGCTACCACGTGGCCGGCTGCCGTCAGCTGGCCGGGCGGGAGCACGAGGAGCTCACTTACGAGGAGGCACGCGAGGAGGGCTTCACTCCCTGCACCACGTGCCTTCCTGACGCAGCGCTCGGTGGACGGCAGCTGCCGCCTGCCGCCGACCCCGAGCCCGCTGCTGCGGCATCCCCCTCCGCGTTCGCCGCGGAGAGCCGGGCCCAGACCGCCCCGGAGAGCCGGGCCCAGACCGCCGCGGAGACTCGCGATCTGCGTCCGCCGGTCGCTCCGCCGAAGCCCGACACGAAGGCTTCCACCCCCAGCCCGGAGCCCGCCGCCGCCCACGAGGAAGGCGCCGCCGGGTGGTTCGGCAGGCCGGCCGCCGCATCCGCCGGCCAGGCCCACTCCTCCTCCGCCGCCTCGGAATCCGAGGACGAGCCGGCGGAGACGCAAACCTCCATTTTCCGGCCGCCGAACGCGCTCAGGTCCGAGTCGCCGTCTTCGGGCGCGACGAACCGCCCATCGTCCGGCGAACCGTCACAGGCGTCCGGCACGTCACCCGCATCCGGCAGTGCGCCTTCCAAGCCTGGTGCCGGGCCCTCCCGGCCCGCCGGCGACGCCCGGACTCCCGCTGATAAGTCCGACACATCCTCCGCCGGCAAGACAGGGACCCCTGCCGCCAAGGGCGGCCCGTCCACAGGTAAGGGCGACACGCCCACCGACCAGACGGGGTCCGCCGCGGACCGTACCGGACCTGGCGCGGGCAAGGCCTCGGCACCCGAGGGCGTGACCGGGCCTTCCCTCCGCCGCCCGGGCCAGCCTGGCGCGCCCGGGGGTGGACCAGGAGAGACGGTCGCCAACCTCAGGCAACCTGGAAGGCCCCTGTGGTCCGAGAGTCCTGCCGAGGACGACGACTCTGGGCCGTCCACGGCTCCACAGCCGCGTGTGCCTTCTTCTGCGGCGCCTTCCCGCCCAGGGGGTCCGGGGGCGCCGGGAGGGTCTGCTGGACCGTCTCAGCGTCCTTCTGGGGGTCCTTCCGGGGCCGCCAAGATGTTCGGGCCCGCGCAGCCGGAGCAGGACGTGGTGCTGGAGCGGCCCGCCTCCTCGGCCGAGTCGGAGGCCAAGCCCAAGGGACCGCTGCCCCCGGGGCCGGCCGCCTTCGCCAGGTCCTCGAAGGAACGGCCGTCCGGCACGGGCGCCGGGCCAGGTGCGTCCAGCACGGGTGCGAAGGCCGACCCTCCCAGGACCGGTGCTCCCGCGAAACCGCAGACCTCAGGGGCCAAGACCGAGGCCGCGGGTTCCAAGGGCGGCGACGAGCCTGCCGCCGCTTCCAAGGGCGAGCGTCCCGGCACGGTGAAGGTCATCGTCGGCACGCGCCGTTACCACAGCACCACCTGCCCGTTGATCAAGGGTGCGGGCGAGTCCGGCGTGGAGACGATGACGCTCGCCGCAGCAGAGGCGGCCGGACTGACGAGCTGCTCGGTCTGCCAGCACGACCGGGAAACGGTCGCCTGAGCAGCCGCGAGATGCTCGCCTGGAGCGACGGCGCTATGAGGTATCAGTAGAGCCGCTGCGTTCAGTAGTCGGCCAGGGTGCGCACTAAACGATGTACGGGCGGCGCGCGCCTCGACGGTTGGGCTCAGGTCAGGTGAGCGCGGACCTCCTCGAGCCGTCCGGTCAGGAATGCGCGTTCCACGAGGTTGTCGGTCATGGCCAGGGCCTCTTCGTACGCCGCGGTCGCCTCCTCCCACCGCCCCAGCCGGCGCAAGAAGTCGGCACGGGCCGCGCTGAGGTAGCCGTACGTGGCCAGCACCGGTTCGTTGAGCAGCGGGGTGAGGGCGGCGAGGCCGGCCCGAGGGCCGTCGCGGAAGCCGATCGCGACGGCGCGGTTCAGCTCGACTACCGGGGACGGCCACAGGCCGCGCAGCACGTCGTACAGCCCGACGATCTCCGTCCAGTCGGTGTCTTCCCAGGTCGCCGCGTCGGCGTGCACGGCGGCGATGGCGGCCTGCACGGCGTACCTCGTCGGCGCCTGCCGCAGCGATTGCGCCAGCAGCGCGGTGCCCTCAGCGATCTGCCGGGTGTCCCACCGCGTCCGGTCCTGATCGGCGAGCAGGACGAGGCGACCAGTGCCGGACAGCCGGGTGTTCCGGCGTGCGTCGGTGAGCAGCATCAGCGCGAGCAGGCCGGTGACCTGGCCGTCGCCCGGCAACAGCTGGTACAGCGTGCGGGCGAGGTGGATGGCACCATCCACCAGGTCCTGGCGCACGAGCTGCGCACCGACGGGTGCGGCATGGCCGGTGGTGAACACCAGGTGCACCACGTCCAGGACGGCGCTGACCCGCTCGGGAAGATCGGTACGCGCGGGAACGCGGTACGGGATCCGGGCGGTGCTGATCTTCTTCTTGGCACGCGTGATCCGCGCCGCCATGGCGGACTCCTGGACCAGGAACGCCCGGGCCACCTCGGCCGTGGACAGGCCGCACACCAACCTCAAGGTCAGCGCCACTTGCGCGTCGCGGGACAGCGCCGGGTGGCAGCAGGTGAAGATGAGGCGTAGCCGGTCGTCGTCGACCACCGGCGGGTCGTCACGGTCTTCCGGCCCGACCACGACGTCGTCCACAACGAGTGACGGTAGCGCCGATCGGAGCACGGACTGCCGCCGCAGCAGGTCCTTCGCGCGGTTGCGCGCGACGGTGGTCAGCCAGGCGCCAGGCCGGGCAGGAACACCGCTGGTGGTCCAGGTGCGCAGCGCCTGCGCGTACGCGTCCTGCGCGCACTCTTCGGCAAGGTCGAGATCGCGCACGACACGCACCGTCGCGGCGAGCACCCTGGCCCACTCGCGACGGTGCGCCTGCACGATCGCCTCGTTGACGTCGACGTCAGCGGCGGGACCGCGCTCGTGTTCGGTCACGCGGTCAGCTCGCCTCGCGGATCGGCCGGATCTCGACCCCGCTGTGCGCCGCGGACACCTCGGGCAGCTTCTCGGCGAGCGCGATCGCCGCGTCGAGGTCCGGCGCCTCCACCAGGTAGTAGCCGCCCAGCACCTCCTTGGTCTCCAGGAACGTCCCGTCGGTCGGCGTGGGCCGGCCACTGACGGTGCCGCGCAGGGAGGTCGCGGTGGTGGATGACTCCAGTTCGTGACCACCGAGTATCGCGTCACCGGCCGCCGCGGCGAAGGCGGCGTGGCCGGCGTTAAGTTCCTTGATCTCCTCCGGGGACCTCGCCTCCCAGAGCCGCTCGTCCCCGTAGATGAGGAGCAGGTATTTCGCCATCTCGGACATCCAATCGCTCTGAGGCCAGTTTGGCCTGACTACCTGTACGACGAACGAGGCGGTCGCGAATCGATGCGCCCTCACCGTATCCGTCGGACCGGGTAACCGGGATATACGTCGACAGAGCGCCCCGGCTCGGATTCGGACGCGCTCCGCCTGCGGTTCGCCACCATCGGCTGAACCCCACCGCTCGGGCGCGGGTACACCTGCTCAAGAAGCGGATCCTGCTGCCCGGCGCACCGTGTTGGTTCGCGGTCGGCGCGTCCGGTCCCGTCACACGGCGTTCTAAGGAGATCGACCGATGTCTGCCAGTGACCTTGTTCTGATTGCCGGGGCCGGTGGCGTGGGCCGGACAGTTCTTGGCCGGCTGCGTGCGCAGGACGTGCCGGTGCGGGCGATGGTCCGCCGCGACGATGATCGTGCGGCTGACATGCGTGCGGTCGGCACGGAGGTCGTCGTCGGCGATCTGACCCGGCCCGAGAGCGTGGCGGCCGCGCTGGAGGGTGTCGGGCGGATGTACTTCGCGATGCCGGTGTCGCCGGACCATCTGCTGGCCGCGACCGTGGTGGCCACCGTGGCGCGGGAGTACGGGGAGCTGGCCGGGCTGGTCGGTATGTCACAGATGACGGTGTCGCAGATGACCGCCACCAGCACCGCGGAGTCGCACCAGCAGCGGCTGCACTGGCTGGCGGAGCAGGTACTGAACTGGTCGGGCCTGCCGGTGGTACACATCCGGCCGACGTCGTTCCTGGACAATCCGCTGTTCACCACGCTGGCGGCGCGGTCGATCCGGGAGAACGGCACGATCGCGCTGCCGTTCGGTATGGGGCGCACGTCGCCCGTCGCCGTGGACGACGTCGCCCGGGTGGTCGCCACCGTGCTCCGCGACCCGGCTCCGCACATCGGGCACGTCTACGAGCTGACCGGGCCACGCACGGTCGACATGACGGAGATGGCCGAGGAGTTCTCACGGGCGCTGCGGCGTCCGGTGTCCTATGTGGACGTGCCGCTGGACCGGTGGCGGGCCGAGGTGCTCGCGAAGGCGGGCCTGCCGCCGCACACCGAAGAGCACATCGCCACCATGGCCCGGCTGCACCGCGAGAACCGCTACGACCGCCTGTCCGACGACGTCGAACGAGTGACAGGCGTACCAGCCCAGACGATCGAGGCGTTCGTGGCCGCTCGCAGGGACTTCTACCTGGGCTGAGCGGCGCGGAAAGCTGGACGACCCGCCTGCCGATCGCCGACGCTCCCCGTCCTGGACTTCGACGGAGAGGGGCCCGAGTGTGGAGGGTAGCCATCCCCCGTCGCATGACAGCAGCCCCGGTGGCATGTACAGGCCGTCACCACCCGCCTTCCTGGCCGGTGAGCCCGAAGCCGGGCGTAGGGGCGCGCCTGGATGGTGGGCGCGCCCCGGCGCCGTCAGGCGCGGCGGAGGTGGAAGGTCAAGGACAGGTCCTCATCCACGTGGGACGGCAGGTCGTTCATCGTGCCCTCCGTGACCGTCGTCGCCAGGACCTCCTCGGCGACCGCGTGCGGCTCGGCACGCAGGGCCGCGGCGAGGTCCGCCGACGAGGTGGTCCACCACAGCTCGATGCGGTCCGTGATGGACAGGCCCGTCGCCTTGCGTGCCTCCTGGACCAGGCGGATGACCTCGCGCAGCAGCCCCGCGCGGCGCAGCTCGTCGTTGAGCTCCAGGTCCAGCGCCACGGTCTCGCCGGTGCCGGTGCCGATCGCGCCGGTCTCCACTGCCCAGCCCGTCCGGGGCTGCTCGTTGACGATCACGTCGTCCGGGCCGAGCATGATCTCGCCCAGCTCGTCCGCCTCCACCATGACCGTGCCGCCGGAACGGAGAGCACGCGCCACCCGGGTCGCGTCCGCGGCGGCCACGGCGGCGGCCACGAGCTTGGTCCGGGAGCCGAAGCGCTTGCCCAGGGCCCGGAAGTTGGGCTTGATCGTGTAGGACACGAGATCGGCGCTGAAGCCCGACATGTCCTCGATGGTCTGGACGTTGAGCTCCTCGGCCACCAGGCCGCGCAGCTCGCCGGGCAGCGACGGCCAGCCGTGCGCGCCCACCAAGGCCCGCCCGAGCGGCTGCCGGGTCTTGACGCCCGACGACGCCCGGGCCGAGCGGCCGAGCTCCACCAGGCGGCGCACCAGCGCCATCTGGTCGGACAACGCCGGGTTCAGCAGGTCCTCGCGGACCTCCGGCCAGGACGCCAGGTGCACCGACGAGGGCGCCTGCGCCGAGCGCAGCACGTCCCACAGGTAGTCGGTGACGAACGGCGTGATGGGTCCCATCAGCCGCAGCACCGTCTCCAGGCACTCGTACAGCGTGGCGAACGCATCCTCCGAACCCTGCCAGAAGCGGCGGCGCGAGCGGCGCACGTACCAGTTGGACAGGTCGTCGAGGAAGTCGGCCAGGCGGCGGCCGGCGCGCTGGGTGTCGTATTCGTCCAGAGACGCCGTGACGTCGGCCACCGTGCGGTGCAGCTCGGCGAGCGCCCAGCGGTCGAGCAGCGGCCGCTCGGCCGGCGGCGTGGCGTCGGCCAGCCTGGCCGGCGACCACGACTCGGCGTTGGCGTAGAGGGTGAAGAACGACGAGGTGTTCCAGAGCGTCAGCAGGACCTTGCGGACGATCTCCTCCAGGGCGTTGTGCCCCACGCGGCGGGCCGCCCACGGCGAGCCCGAGCAGGCCATGTACCAGCGCAGTGCGTCGGCCCCGTGCTGGTCCATCAGCGGGATGGGCTCCAGGATGTTGCCCAGGTGCTTGCTCATCTTGCGGCCGTCCTCGGCCAGGATCAGGCCCAGGCACAACACGTTCTCGTAGGAGGACTGGCCGAAGACGAGCGTGCCGACGGCCATCAGCGAGTAGAACCAGCCGCGGGTCTGGTCGGTGGCCTCGCAGATGAACTGCGCCGGGTAGACGCCCTCGGGCTTGCCTCGCTCGCCCCACTGCGCGAACGGCATCGAGCCGGAGTCGTACCAGGCGTCGATGACGTCCGGCACGCGGCGCGCGAGAGCGCCGCACGTCGGGCAGTCGAAGGTCACGTCGTCCACGTATGGGCGGTGCGGGTCGAGCGCCGAGACGTCCTGGCCGGCGAGCGAGCCCAGCTCCTCCAGGGACCCGACGCAGGTCACGTGGGACTCGTCCGCCGAGCACACCCACAGCGGCAGCGGCGTGCCCCAGTAGCGCGAGCGCGACAACGACCAGTCGACGTTGTTGCGCAGCCACTCACCGAAGCGGCCCCACTTGATCGTGTCCGGGTACCAGTTGGTGTTCGCGTTCTCGGCCAGCATCTGGTCCTTGACCGCGGTGGTGCGGATGTACCAGGACGGGAGCGCGTAGTAGAGCAGCGGCGTGTGGCAGCGCCAGCAGTGCGGGTAGGCGTGCTCGAAGTGGCCGCCGCGGAACAGCAGGCCGCGGGCCAGCAGGTCCTCGGTCAGCTCCTCGTCGGCGTCCTTGAAGAACCGGCCGCCGACCATGGGCACGTCGTCGAGGAACCGGCCGTCGGGGCCGATCGGGTTGACGACCGGCATGTTGTACCGCCTGATCACGGCCAGGTCGTCGGCGCCGAAGGCCGGCGCCTGGTGGACCAGGCCGGTGCCGTCCTCGACCGTGACGTAGTCGCCGAGCACCACATAGTGGGCGTCCGGGATGTCGACCAGCTCGAACGGGCGGGAGTAGGTGGTGCGCTCCAGGTCACGGCCGCTGTAGCGGGCCACCTCGGTGACGCCCTCGCCCAGGACCGGCAGCAGCGGCTCGGCGACGACGAGCACCTCTCCGGCCGCGGTGCGGGCCGCGACGTAGGTCACGTCGGGGTGCACCGCCACCGCCGTGTTGGACACCAGCGTCCACGGCGTCGTCGTCCACACCAGCAGCGCCGCGCCCAGCTCGGCCAGCGGCCCTGAGGTCACCGGCATGCGGACGTAGACCGACGGGCTGGAGACGTTCTCGTAGCCGCCGGGCTGGCCCAGCTCGTGGTCCGACAGGCCGGTGCCGCAGCGCGGGCAATACGGCGTGATCCGGAAGTCGCGGAACAGCAGCCCCTTGTCGAAGACGACCTTCAGCGACCACCACACCGACTCGATATAGGACGGGTCCATGGTCCGGTACGCCTGCGACAGGTCGATCCAGTAGCCCATGCGCTCGGTCAGCTGCTCGAACGCGTCCACGTGCCGCAGCACCGACTCGCGGCACTTGGCGTTGAACTCGGCGATGCCGTACGTCTCGATGTCCTTCTTGCCGGACAGACCCAGTTCCTTCTCCACGCCCACCTCGACGGGCAGGCCGTGGCAGTCCCATCCGGCCTTACGCGGGACGCTGAATCCGCGCATGGACTTGTAGCGTGGGAACAGGTCCTTGAACACCCGCGCCTCGACGTGGTGCACGCCGGGCAGGCCGTTGGCGGTGGGCGGGCCCTCGTAGAAGACCCAGGCGGGGTTGCCCGCGTTCTGCTCGATAGAACGCTCGAAGATCTTCCCGTCCCGCCAGCGGTCGAGGACCTCGCGCTCGAGCGCGGGCAGGTCGACCTGCGCGGGAAGAGGGCGGAAGGTTGGGGAAGACATTTCGGGCGGGCCTCCACGCTTGGTCAATATGGCAGGACAAGCGCGAAGGGACGAAGCCGAAACGGCTCCGCGGTACCACCCTTCTTGACCCCGCCCGCAGGGCGAGGCCCTCTTCATTTGATCTGCTGCCGGTTCTAATGAGCTCGCGAGAGCCGTTCTTCCGGCGGCTCCGGGGTGATATCCCTCACAGTCGGGCCCCATCAACGCCTTGCAGTCTCAAACCATAACGCAGAGTGGAGGCAAAGGCTTCCAGGTTTCCCTGGTGACGCCCTGCGGCGTCACCGCAGCTGCCACAACTCCGGTACGGAAGGCGTAAACGGCAACAAAGTTGTGGGAATGGACGCGGCTGATGAGGAGTTAGATGCGCGAGGCGGGATAGTACGCAGGAGGTAAACCGTCCGGCGGGTCGTTTGCCGTTCCGTTATCAGGATCCTAAGCTGCCCGCACCCTTACGGCCTTGATCAGCAATGGAGGCACGCCATGGCGGCAGTCACGCAGACCGCTACCCCTTCGATGTGGTCGGAGGAGGAGCTGGCCGAGGTACGCGGCATGCTCCAGACGGAGATCGACGAGCTCGAGGCGGACATTCATCGCCACGAGACGGAGATAGCCTCTGGAGACGTCACCCAGGGCGCCGGAGACGACCAGGCCGACGCCGGTGCCAAGACGTACGAGCGCGAACGCGAGATCGCCCTTACCCTGAATGCGCGCGATCTGGTCGCGCAGAACGAACGTGCGATCGCCAGGATCGACGCGGGGACTTATGGAGTGTGCGAATCGTGCCACAAGCCGATCGGCAAGGAACGCCTTCAGGCGTTCCCGAGGGCGACGCTGTGCGTGGCCTGCAAGCAGAAGGAGGAGCGCCGGTAGGCAGACCTCGGGGTCGTCTGTTCGCCGTCCTCATCGTGCTCGCGGCCGTGATCTACGCCGCCGACCTCATCACGAAGACGGTGGTGCTGCGGACACTTGAGGGCGAAGCGCCTCTGGTCGTCATCAAGGACGTCCTGCAGTTCCGGGTGATCTTCAATTCCGGTGCCGCGTTCAGCATCGGCACCGGGATGACCTTCATCTTCACGCTGATCGCCGCGGCGGTGGTGGTGGCCATCGTGCGCACCGCCCGCAAGCTGGGCAGCCGCGCGTGGGCCATCACGCTCGGCCTGCTGCTCGGCGGGGCACTCGGCAACCTCACCGACCGGCTGCTGCGCTACCCGTCGGGGTTCGGCCGGTCCACGCAGCTCCAGGGGCACGTGGTGGACTTCATCGAAGTGCTGCCCGGGCACTTTCCCATCATCGACTACTTCCCGGTCTTCAACATCGCCGACTCGGCGATCGTCTGCGGCGGCATCCTCGCGGTCATCCTGGCCTGGCGCAACGTGCAGATCGACGGCTCCAGAGAGGCCAAGGAGGGGAAGAAGGATGACTGAGCAGCGCAGCCTGCCCGTGCCCGACGGGCTGGAGGGCGAGCGGCTCGACGCCGCACTCTCGCGGCTGTTCGGCTTCTCCCGCACCCGCGCGGCCGAGCTGATCGGCGCGGGCGAGGTGCTGGTCGACGGCCGGCAGCCGGCCAAGTCCGACCGGGTGCACGCGGGCGCGTGGCTGGACGTGACCTTGCCGCCGCCGGTGACCACGCCCATGCCGGTGGCCGAGCCGGTGCCCGGCATGACGCTCGTCTACGAGGACGACGACATCGTGGTGGTCAACAAGCCGATCGGGGTGGCCGCCCACCCGACCGTCGGCTGGACGGGACCCACCGTGATCGGCGGGCTGCTCGGCGCCGGCCACACGATCGCCACCAGCGGAGCCGCCGAGCGCCAGGGCATCGTGCACCGCCTGGACGCCAACACCACCGGCGCGATGGTCGTGGCCAAGAGCGAGCACGCCTACTCGCGGCTCAAGCGCGCCTTCAAGGAGCGCACGGTCGACAAGCGTTACCACGCGCTCGTCCAGGGGCATCCCGACCCGTTCCGCGGCACCGTGGACGCGCCCATCGACCGGCACCCGTCAGGCGACGGCCGCTTCGCGGTGGTGGCCGGCGGCAAGCCCTCCGTCACCCACTACGACACCGTCGAGGCGTTCCGCGCGGCCTCGCTGCTGGACATCAAGCTGGAGACCGGGCGTACGCACCAGATCAGGGTGCACATGGCGGCACTGCGCCACCCCTGCGTCGGCGACCTGCTATACGGCGCCGACCCGACGCTCGCCGCCCGGCTGGGGATCACCCGGCAGTGGCTGCACGCGGTCGCGCTCGGGTTCGAGCACCCGTCCACGGGGGAGTGGATGTCGTTCGGCACCGACTACCCGCAGGACCTGCAGAAAGCGCTCGACATCGTCCGCGACGAGTCCTGACGCCCGGCTTCAGCCGCGTTTCCCAGCCTTCTTCTTGTCCACGTCCGACGCCGTGCCGTTGTCCGATCCGTCGACCGTGCCGGGTGACTCGGCCGGCGTCTCCTCCTTGTCCTTCTTGGACTTGGTGGCCGTCGGCTCCTCGGACGGGCTCTTCTTCTCGCGGTCGGGTGTCCTGGGTTGATCCCTCGTGGGAGGCGGCGTGCTCTGCGGCGCCGGCGGCTCGTACGTGGATTGCGGCGAGGTCTGCATGACCGACCCCGGCGACTGCGACGACGGGGACGGGATCGTAGTCACCACGACGGGCGTGGGCGGGGGAGTGCGCTGCGTGTCGTCCGGCCGGCTGGACCACCAGGCCGCGCCGCCCGTGACGAGGCCGACCAGGAGCGCGCCCGCGCCGATCGCGGCCAGCGGCAGCCTGCGCCGCGGCCGCCCCGCGGTCCCCGTCGTGACGGCGGCGGGCACGGGACCCGTCTGCTCGGGGACGCCGCCCGCCAGGATCGCGGTCAGCCGCCGCTCGGCCTCCTCCAGCGTCATGCGCTCGCCCGGGTCCTTGCGCAGCAGCCCCAGTAGCACGGGGGCGAGCACGCCCGCCCGGGCCAGCGGCTCCGGCTCGGCGTGCATGACCGCGCCGAGCGTGGCCAGCGCGTTGTCCCGCTGGAAGGGCGAGTGGCCCTCGACCGCCATGTACAGCGTCACGCCCAGCGACCACAGATCCGAGGCGGGCCTGGCCGAGCCGCCCGCCGCGCGTTCCGGCGCCATGAAGGCGGGGGTGCCGATCAGGATGCCCGTCCTGGTGACGGGCGCCTCGTCCTCAGTGGTGGCGATGCCGAAGTCGGTCAGCACCGCCCGGCCGTCCTCGGCGAGCAGCACGTTGTCCGGCTTGACGTCGCGGTGCAGCACCCCGGCCGCGTGCGCGGCCCGAAGCGCCTCCAGCAGCTGCAGCCCGACGTTCGCGGTCTCGAGAGGGGGCATCGGGCCGTCCTCGCGGATCAGCTCGCCTAAGGTGCGCGAGTGCACGAGTTGCATGATGATCCACGGGTGCCCGCGCTCCTCCAGCACGTCATAGACGGTCGCCACGCCCGGGTGCGCCACCCGGCCCGCCGCCCTGGCCTCGCGGAACGTGCGCACCGAGAACACGTCGCGCTCGGGCCCCGTCAGGTCAGGAGGCGGCAACACCTCCTTCACCGCCACGTCGCGGCCGAGCACCTCGTCGTGCGCCTGCCACACGGTGCCCATGCCGCCTTTGCCGATCGTCCTGAGCAGGCGATATCTCCCGCCGATCGTCCCTGCTGAATCGGACATGCACGGCGACTACCCCAGAAGCATCCGGACAAGCGCGGTGACGACCGCCGCCGCGGCCAGAACGACGAGGAACGGGGCCCGCAGCAGCAGCGCCACGACGGCCGCCCCCAGCCCCGCCGTGCGGGCCGGATCGAAGCGCAGCCCGCCCGCCTCCGTGAACACCTGCACCGCGATCAGCGCGGCCAGCAGCGCCACCGGCACAAGCTCGGCGAACCTGCGCACCGCCGGATGGTCCAGCACCCGTCGTGGTGCCGCCAGCCCGGCCAGCTTGAGTGCGTAGCAGCCGGCGCAGACCGCGGCGATCGCCCACCACAGCGTCATCGCGCCATCACCACCAGCACGGCAGCGGCGGACAGCAGCACCGGCACGCCGGGCGGCAGGAACGGGGTGGCGCACAGCGCGATCGCCGCCGCGACCGCGGCCAGCAGGCGCAGCTCCTTGCTCGCCGCCAGCCGGGGCCACAGGATGGCCAGGAACGCGGCCGGGCCCACCGTGTCCAGCCCCAGCACCCCCGGGTCGCCGAGGAAAGACGTGCCGTAGGCCCCCGCCAGCGTGCAGAGGTTCCAGGTGACGTAGAGACTGGCGAACGTGGCCGTGAATCCGGCCCGTGCCGCCCGCTCGTCCGGCTGGGCGAGCGCCACGGCCGTGGTCTCGTCGATCACGCCGTGCGCGGCCAGCAGCCGGCGCGGGCCGCGTATGTCCCGCAGCAGGCCGGCCAGGCGCAGGCCGTACAGCGTGTTGCGGCCGCCGAGCAGCAGCGCGCCCGCGGTGGCGGCCACCAGGTCGCCGCCCGCGCCGACCGCCCCCGTCAGGGCGAACTGCGAGGCGCCCGTGAACGTCAGCAGGCTCAGCACGCACGCCTGCGGCACGGTCAGGCCCGCGATGATCGCGGCGGCGCCGAAGGCGAGCCCGGACAACCCCACGGCCACGCCCACGCCCAGACCGTCCCGCACGGCGGCGGAACGATGTGTTGTCGGATCCATGGGGCGAGAGGCTAGGCGGTGGGGGAGTCGCCAGTCTTGTACGTTCCTGCGGCCCGCTGGTAGGCGGCGGGCGGTACGCCCACGATGCGGCGGAAATGCCGGGTCAGATGGGCCTGGTCGGTGAAGCCCACCTCGGCGGCCACCCGCGCCGGCCGCACCCCCGACTCGAGAAGGTGGCGCGCCCGGCGGACCCGCAGCGAGGTCAGGTAGGCGTGCGGCGGCAGCCCCGTCGCGTCCTTGAACGCCCGCAGCAGCGCGAACGGCCGCGCCCCCACCGCGCCGGCCAGATCCTCCAGCGTCGGCGGGTCCACCAGGCTCTCGTGCAGCAGGTCGCGTGCCTCCCGCACGGCCCGCCCGCCCTCGCCGAGCAGCGCCGCGGGCGGCCGCGGCGCGCCGTGGCGGGTCAGCAGCCGGGCGAACAACGTGCGACTCAGCGTCGAGGCGGCCAGCGCGTCGCCGCGCTCGGCCGCCTGGTGCGCCCGGCCGAGCAGCGCCGCCACCGGGTCGTCACGCACCACCTGCTCGGCGAAGTGCGGCGTCCCGTACGGCGCGCCCAGCTCGGCCGCGATCCCGGCCAGCGCGTCGATCGACGGGTAAAGCATGCGGTACGACCACCCGCCGGGCACGCCGGCCTGACCGGTGTGCACGGCGTCCGGGTTGACCAGCACCAGCTCGCCCGCGCCCGCCCGATGGGTGACGCCCCGGTAGTCGAACTCCTCGACGCCCGTGACGATGAGGCCGATGGCGTAGCCGTCGTGCACGTGCCGGGAGAAGCGGTGGGTGACGTAGCGGGCCTTGAGCAGGTCCGTCTCCGGCACCGCCGGGTGCCGGAAGAAATGCGCCTGCTCCTTCACAGCGGTTTGAACGTCCTGGCGAACTTGGTGAAGTAGTGCTTGTCCCGGCTCCAGCGGACGTCCGTGGTCTCCCAGTAGAGGGCGAACGGGCGGCCGCCGGCGGTGTGGAAGCCGCGGTTGATCACGTGGATCAGCTGCTTGCCGCGCATCCGGGTGAACTCCCAGTCCGCGGCCGCGCGGCCCCGGTAGCGCACCGGGGTGATGCCGATGCGGGTGTATCCCTGGAACTCGCCCTTGGCCTGGATCTCCTTCTCCAGGGCGAGCCAGGCCTGCTCTGGAGACTTCCAGCGGACCTCAGGAGTGGTCCACTCCACGACCATCGTCCCGGGGGAGTCAGGGCCTTTGATGGAGACGCTGTCCCTGGTGGAGTGCTTCTTGGCCTGCCATCCCTGGGGCATGGCGATCGAGAACCGGCCCGCCGGGCTGGTGAAGGTCCGCCATCCGGCGGGCACCGTCTGGGCGGGCGTCGCCGACGCGGTGGCGGTGGCGGTGGCGGTGGGGGTGGGGGTGGGCGTGGGCGCCGTCTGGCTGTAGTAGAGCAGCGTGCCCCCCGTGCCCAGAGCCGCCACCCCGACCACGGCGGACAGCGTGATCCACAGCGCCTTCCCACGGCGGTGCCGCTCCCGGACGGTGGGATACGGCTCGCCCGCGGTCGGGTACGACTGACTCTCGCTCGTCGCCTGCCACCCACCGCCGGCCGTCGGATGGCCGGCGGGCGTCTGATGAGAGCCGCGGCCTGCCGCGCGACGACGGCCGTGCGAAGCAGGCGCCTGGCGAGGGCCTTGTGGAGTGGCTGCGGCGGGCGCTTGGCCACCGCCGCTTGAGGCGTTGACGGCGGCCTCGTGCAGCAACCGGGCGGCCTCTTCCGCCGGCATCCGCGTGCCAGGGTCGCGCCGCAGCAGCCCCATGATGACCGGTGCGAGCGCCCCGGCCCGCGCCGGCGGCTCGGGCTCGTCACGCAGCACGGCCGCGACCGTCGCCGCCCACGAGTCACGCCTGAACGGCGGCTCGCCCTCGACCGCCGCGTACAACGTCGCGCCCAGCGACCACAGATCGGACTCCGGCCTGGCCTGCTCACCGTTGAGCCGCTCGGGCGGCATGTACGCGGGCGTGCCCACCAGCCCGCCGCTCGCCGTCAGCCCCGCCTCCGCCTCCAGCGAGGCGATGCCGAAGTCGGTCAGCACGACCCGGCCATCATCGGCGAGGAGCACGTTCTCCGGCTTCACGTCGCGGTGCAACACCCCGGTGGCGTGCGCGGCCCGCAGGGCGTCCAGCACCCGCGCGCCGATCATCGCGACCTGTCCGGGCCGCAGCGGGCCCTGCTCGCGCACCACCTGCCCCAGCGAGCGGGAGCGGACGAGCTGCATGACGATCCACGGGCGGCCGTCCTCCTCGACGACGTCGTGGATGACGACCACCGAGGGGTGGTCGAGGCGGCCCGCCGCCCTGGCCTCCCTGATGGTCCGGCGGTTGAGCTCGGCCCGCTTGGCCTCGCCGACGCCCGCGTAGCGGACCTCCTTGATCGCCACCGTGCGGTCGAGCAGCTCGTCGTAGGCACGCCAGACCACGCCCATCCCGCCCTCGCCGAGCGGCTCGATGAGCCTGTAACGGTTGCTGACCTGCACGTCGAAAGCCTACTTGGCCGGTTTGAACGTCGCGCAGAACCCCTCGAAGAGGTCGTAGTCCTTCTTCCAGTGGCTGTCGAGCGTGTGCCAGTAGATGGCGTAGGCCCGCCCGTTGTCGGTGACGAAGCCCCGGTTGCGTACGCGGGTCTTGCCGGTGTTGGTGTTCCAGGTGAAGTCCCAGTCGGCGGCCGCCTTCATGTAGTCGACCTTCTTGATATCGAGCAACTTGTAGCCGCCGAAGTTGTTCTTGAGTGAGGGTTCCTGCTTCTTCCAGTCCTTGTACGGGTCCGTGCCCGGGTTCGCGGCCTCTTCGATCATGAGGTACGCGTTGGGCGCCGCCCCCGGGCCCCTGAACTTGACCTGTCTGCCGCTGCGGGTCAACACGTCCCAGCCCTTGGGCAGTCCGATGGAGAAGCCCATCTTCTTGTCCTTGTACATCTTCCAGCCGGCGGGCAGCGGGTCGGCCGACTTGGTCGGGCTGGGGCTCGGGCTGGGACTGGCGGTGGCGGAGGGGCTCGGCGACGCGGACGGCGCCGTCGAAGGCGGCTGGGACGCGTTCGGTGAGGCCTGCGAGGGCGTCGCGGTGACCACGGCGGCCTGCTGCGACCTGTCGGGGTCCGGTGTGCTGTCCTCGGGAGCCGAGCGCAGGCCGAGGTAGCCGCCCACGCCGGCGACGAGCATGACCGCCACGGCCGCCGCGATGATCGGTCCGAGGCGCCGCGGGTCGGCCCTGCCCGCGTCGACCGTGGACTCGCCGGGCGGTCTCGGGCCGCCGGTCGCCGGGGTGAGCCGCGCGCCGGTCTCAGGCACGGCCGCAGGGACGGGGGCGAGGTTGGGGTCGGTCGGGGTGTCGTCCTCGGCCGGTTCCTGGCGTGACGCGGACTGGTACGGCGGTTTGCGCGGTTTGGCCGGGACGGTCGGCTTACGCGGCTTGGCCGGCGACGGCACCTCCAGCTGCTGTGCCGCGGGGAACTGCGCGGTCGGCGGCGGGCTCGACTGCGCGATGGCCCCGCGCAGCTGGCGCGTAGCCTCCTCGTGCGTGAGCCGCTGCACCGGCTCCTTGCGCAGCAACCCGCTGATCACCTCGGCCAGCGGGCCGGCGTTCCGCGCGGGATCCGGCTCGTCGGTCAGCACGGCGTGCATGGTCGCCAGGGCCATGCCGCGCTCGTGCGGCGAGCGGCCCTCCACGGCCGTGTACAGCGTGGCGCCCAGCGACCACAGGTCCGACTCACGCCGCGCGGGCAGGCCCTTGAGCCGCTCGGGGGCGATGAACGCCGGCGTGCCCGCCAGCCCCGTCACGGTCAGCTGCGTCTCGGTCTCCAACGTGGCGATGCCGAAGTCGGTGAGCACGACCCTGCCGTCGTCGGCCAGCAGCACGTTTTCCGGCTTGACGTCACGGTGCAGCACGCCGGCCTCGTGGGCGCGGTGCAGCGCGTCCAGCACCGCCAGGCCGATCTCGGCCACCCGCTTGTGGGGCAGCGGCCCGTCCTGCTTGATCACGGCGCCCAGCGACCGCGACTGGACGAGCTGCATGACGATCCAGGGACGGCCGTCCTCCTCGATCACGTCGTGCACGACGATCACGTTGGGATGCTCGAATCTGGCCGCCGCCCTCGCCTCGCGCATCGTGCGCCGGTTCAGGAGCTGCACTTCCTCGCCCAAGGCGGCCGCGTATCTGACCTCCTTGACGGCGACGGTGCGGTCAAGGAGCTCGTCGTGGGCGCGCCAGACGATGCCCATCCCGCCCCTGCCGATGGGTTCCTGCAGCTGGTAGCGGCCGGCGATGCGACGTCCGTCCTGCTTCCGATCCGACATCAACGGCCTCAAACCCTCCCTCTAGGCCAAGAAATACTCCCATAGCGAGGGATCAACGGCGACTCGCCAGAAGGCCAGTCCGCCATGTGAGAACGATCGTCCAGCAGGTGGAGGGGTGGGGTAGGGTGCTGAATATGACTTGTCGCTACGCGTTTACCGAGCCGGCTCCGGGAGGGCCGGTCGGCGGCTAGCGACCACCTGGAGTCGGCACAAGGCAGAGACGCCCGTCTCTGCCTTTTTGGTTTTTATCCGCCGGCTTCAGGGAGCCGGCCCGAATGTGGAGTCGAGGATGTCATCGACGTTGGAACGGCACGCGGTCGCCGTTGGAGATCTGCTCGTGGGCGAAGGGCCCGCCGTGGTGATCGGCAGCAGGGTGAGTCTGCGGGCTCATGGCGGGCGGGCGGACGCCTATGAGGTGTTGCGGGATCGGGCCACGCTGGCGGAGCCGTACTCGGCGGCCGATTTGCCGGCGATCGCCGAGTTGGCGGACGCCGTGGTGGTGGGGGCCTCGTGGACGCGCGACATCCCGCTGGTACGCGCGGTGGCCGGGCTCGGGCTGCCGGTGGTGGTCGAGCGGCGGGCGTCGGCGCCGGTGGAGGAGTGGCTGGGCCTGGCCGACTACTGCGCGGGCGAGGGCGACGGGCGGGTGATCCTCTGTGAGGGCGGCCTTCCCGATCACGCCCAGCGCGGCCGGTCCGATCACGCCAAGGGCGGCCGCCCCGACCTGGGTCTGATGCGGGCGGCCCGGATGATCTCGGGCCGGCCCGTTCTCGCCGACGTCTCCGGGGACATCGGGCTGTCGGCGGCCGCGGTGGCGGCCGGCGCCGACGGCCTGATCGTCGAGAGCGCGGGCCCAGAATCGGCGGCGGACCCGCTGACGGCCCTGCGTGTGGCGGAGGAGGCCGTGACCGTCGTCGGCGCGCTGCTGCGCCCTGAGGCGCCCGCCACGCTGCCGGAGTGCCGTGCGGCGATCGACCGCGTGGACGCCGCCCTGGCCACCCTCCTCGAGCACCGCGCCGCCCTGGCGGGCATCGTGCAACGCATCAAGCCGGTCGGCGGGTTCGCGGGACGGGACATGGCCAGGGAACGTGCTCTGGTGGCGCGGATGGCCTTGCGCGCACCGTCGCTGGGCGAGGCGCGTCTCGCCCCCATCATGAACGCCGTGATCGAGGCCGGCCTGCACCTGGCCGAGGAACGCGCGGCACCGTGAGTCGAGGGACGCGGGCACGGTGTCACGGGGTGGCGAGGTGGAAGTTGTTCATGGGGCGCCCCGGGCCGGCGGCGATCTGCTTGGTGATCAGATCGGCGAAGCGGCGGTAGCCGTCGCCCGTCGGGTGGTAACTGCGGGCGTTGACCTTGAGCTCCTCCATGTCCATGTGCAGCCCGTTCAGATAGGGTTGCGGCCGCCCCACCTCGTGCCCGGTGAACGCCTCGTAGGCGTCGACGTATTCGACGCTCCCCGGCCCCTCGAAGGCCGCGATCGCCCGGTCGAACTCGGCCACCACCGCCCCCACCGTGTCGTTGAGCCGCCGCGTCACCCCGTTGAGCCATCGCTGGTCCTCGACGGTGAGGTTGTCCACGGAAGCCACGGGATCCCGGGGGAACGGCCGGGGGTAGCCGAGCACGATGATCCTCGCGTTGGGCGCGCGGACGCGCAGCTCGCGCAGGACCTTGGACATGTCGGCCCGCAGCCGCTCGATGCGGTGGGCGACGGCCGCGTCCTGGTCGACGCAGGCCGACGACCACGGCAGCTTGGCGATGCAGGCGGTCAGGACCTTGGTGAAGCCGGCGTCGTTGCCTCCGATGCTCAGCGTCACCAGGCTCGCGGCCGGGCCCACGCGGGTGATCTGCGGCTGGTGGCCCCACTGGCCGGAGAAGAGCTGGCCGGTGGTGGCGCCGCTGCAGGCGTAGAAGGCGGTGCCGCCGCCGAAACGGTAGGTCTGGGCGACCAGCGGCACGTAGGAGCCGGTGGCGCGGTGGCAGCGGTCGGCGCCGTCGTTGATCGGCCGTTTGTCCAGCTCGTAGACGCCCTCGCCGGAGGAGAAGGAGTCGCCGAGCGCGATGTACGCGCCGCTCTGCGCGACCTGCACCGGCGTCAGGCGGACCACCCGGGGTAACCCGCCGCGCGGCGTCCCGCCGTCAGGGCAGCCCGCGTCCAGGAGGGCGCAGGCCAGCTTCGGGTAGACGCCCAAGGGCAGGCACGCCAGCGCGAGCGCGACGCCGACGGCCGCGGCGGCGGCGATGTGGACGATGGTGCGCCGTCTCGACTCCTGCAGCGCGGCCTCCCCCCGGAACGGCGACTCCATCGAGGGTAACCCGGCGATCAGCGAGCCGCGCTCGCCACGCGCCGCCGCTTGACGGCCAGCCAGCCCAGCGCGATGGCCACGACCAGCGCGGGGATCAGGAAGAACGCGACGCGCTGATCGCGGTCGGCGAACGGCATCAGCAGCACCACCAGCGCCAGGAAGCCGAGCGTCAGCCAGTTCGTGTACGGCGAGCCCGGCATGGGGAACGACGAGCGGTGCCCCGACCGCCGCAGCCGGGTCTGGCAGTGGACCAGCACGCCCCAGGTCGTGATCACGCCGAGCGAGGCGACCGCCGTGGCGATGTTGAACGCCCGCTCCGGCAGGAAGTAGAACAGCGCCACCCCCGCCAGGAACGTCGCCGCGGTGAACAGGATGCCCCCGATCGGCACGTGCCGGGTGCTGAGCGCCCCGGCGAAGCCCGGAGCCTCGCTCTTCATGGCCATCGAACGCAGGATGCGGCCCGTGGCGTACAGGCCCGAGTTGCACGACGACATCGCCGCCGTGATCACGACGAGGTTCATGGCGTCGCCCGCCCACGGGACGCCCAGACCGGAGAAGACCGTTACGAACGGGGACTCGCCCGCGCGATAGGCGGTCCATGGCAGCACCATCGCCAGCAGCGCCACCGACCCCACGTAGAAGATCGCGATGCGCCACACCACGCCGTTGATCGCCTTCGGCATGACCTCGTGCGGCCTGGCCGTCTCGCCCGCTGTGATGCCGACCAGCTCGATCGACGCGTACGCGAACACCACCGACTGCAGGCTCATCAGCACGAGCGGGAACCCGGTCGGGGTGAAGCCGCCGTGCGCGACCAGGTTGTGCGGTCCCGCCTGGCCGACGGAGAAGACCACGAGCACCAGCCCCACCACGAGGAAGACAGTGATCGCCAGGACCTTCAGCATGGCGAACCAGAACTCCAGCTCCCCGAACAGCCGGACGGACAGCAGGTTGACCGTCAGCACGAACCCCAGCGCGATCAGCGCCGTCGCCCATTGGGGGAACGCCGGCGCCCAGTAGTAGATGTACGTGGCGATCGCGGTCAGCTCGGCGATGCCGGTGAACGCCCAGTTGACCCAGTACATCCAGCCGCTGGCGAACGCCGCCCACGGGCCGATGAACTCGCCCGCGTACTCGACGAACGACCCCGACACCGGGCGGTAGAGCACGAGCTCGCCCAGCGCCCGCATGACGAAGAACGCGGCGAGCCCGGCGGCGGCGTACGAGAGCACCAGGGCGGGTCCCGTGGCGGCCAGCCGGCCGCCGGCGCCGAGGAACAGGCCCACCCCGATCGCCCCGCCGATCGCGATCATCTGGACCTGCCGGTTGCCCAGCGCGTGTGTGTATCCCTCGTCCGTTTGCGTGCGCACTGAGTGTCTCCTCCACTACTTCCCGTAACAGAGACGATATCGGTGCTGGTCACAGCGCCGGCGACCGGGGCGCCGGTCCGGCTGATCGCGCCGTGCGGCCCCGGAATGTCGGTCCGGGCCACTAGAGTCAGAGCGCACCAAACACAGCTTCAGACCGGGAGGCGCCGCTCCATGTCGTCCGACTCGTTCGTGCATCTGCATGTGCATACGGAGTATTCGATGCTCGACGGCGCCGCCCGTCTGAAGCAGATGTTCAAACAGGTCGGCGAGCTGGGCATGCCCGCGATCGCGATCACCGACCACGGCAACATGCACGGCGCCTACGACTTCTACAAGCAGGCGATCGGCGCCGGCATCAAGCCGATCATCGGCATCGAGGCGTACGTGGCGCCGGAAATCCGCCACAACAAGCGCCCGGTGCTGTGGGGCGAGCCGCACCAGAAGAAGGACGACGTCTCAGCGGGCGGCTACTACACCCATATGACGATCTGGGCCCGCAACAAGACGGGCCTGCACAACCTGATGAAGCTCAGCTCGCGTGCCTACACCGAGGGCTTCGTCCGCAAGTGGGCGCGCATGGACGCCGAGATCCTCGCCGAGCACGCCGACGGCCTTATGGCCACGACCGGCTGCCCGTCGGGCGAGGTGCAGACGCGGCTGCGGCTGGGCCAGTACGACGAGGCGGTCAAGGCCGCGGCGAAATTCCAGGAGATCTTCGGCAAGGACAACTTCTACCTGGAGATCATGGACCACGGCCTCGACATCGAGCGCCGCGTCCGCGACGGGCTGACCAGGATCAGCAAGGAGCTGGACATCCCGCCGCTGGTCACCAACGACTCGCACTACACCTACGAGTCCGATGCCCCATCTCACGACGCCCTCCTGTGCATCCAGACCGGCAAGCAGCTGTCGGACCCCGACAGGTTCCGTTTCGACGGCAGCGGCTACTACATCAAGAACGCCGACGAGATGCGCGCGGTCGACTCCTCCGACCTGTGGGCGGAGGGCTGCCGCAACACGCTGCTGGTGGCGGAGAAGGTCGACCCGGCCGGCTTCTTCGAGCACAAGAACCTCATGCCGACCTTCCCCGTCCCGGACGGCATGACCGAGGAGCAATACTTCCGCCAGGAGGTCTGGAAAGGGCTCGAGCGCCGCTTCCCCGAGGGAGTGGACGACGAACACCGCGCGTGGGCGGAGAAAGAGCTGCGGGTCATCGTCCAGATGGGCTTCCCGAGCTACTTCCTCGTGGTCGCCGACTTCATCATGTGGGCCAAGAACAACGGCATCCGCGTCGGCCCCGGCCGTGGCTCGGCGGCCGGCTCGCTGGTGGCGTACGCGCTGGGCATCACCGACCTCGACCCGATCCCGCACGGCCTGATCTTCGAGCGCTTCCTCAACCCCGAGCGCGTGTCCATGCCCGACGTCGACATCGACTTCGACGAGCGCAGGCGCGGTGACGTGATCAGGTACGTCACCGAGAAGTGGGGCGCCGACAAGGTCGCCATGATCGCCACGTTCGGCACCATCAAGGCCAAAGCCGCCATCAAGGACGCGGGCCGCGTCCTGGGCTACCCCTACGCGCTGGGCGACAAGGTCTCCAAGGCCTTCCCGCCCGCCGTCATGGGCAAGGACATCCCGCTGGCGGGCATCTTCGACAAGGACCACCCCCGTTACGCCGAGGCCGGCGAGCTGCGCAGGCTCTACGAAGAGGACGTCGACGTCAAGGCGACGATGGACCTCGGCAAGGGCCTCGAAGGCCTGATCAGGCAGACCGGGGTGCACGCCGCCGGCGTGATCATGTCGGCCGAGGTGCTGACCGACTACATCCCGGTCATGCGCCGCGACTCCGACGGCGTGATCATCACGCAGTTCGACTACCCGACCTGCGAGACGCTCGGCCTGCTGAAGATGGACTTCCTGGGCCTGCGCAACCTCACGATCATCGACGACTGCCTGAAGATGATCGAGTCCACCACCGGCGAGCAGATCGACCTGCTACAGCTGCCGCTGGACGACCGCAAGTCCTACGAGCTGCTGGCCCGGGGCGACACGCTCGGCATCTTCCAGCTGGACGGCGGCGGCATGCGCTCGCTGCTGCGGCTCATGCGCCCCGACAACTTCGAGGACATCTCCGCGGCCCTCGCGCTCTACCGTCCGGGCCCGATGGGCGCCAACTCGCACACCAACTACGCGCTGCGCAAGAACGGCCAGCAGGAGATCGTCCCGATCCACCCCGAGCTCGAGGAGCCGCTGAAGGAGATCCTGTCCACGACCCACGGCCTGATCGTCTATCAGGAGCAGGTCATGGCCATCGCGCAGAAGGTCGCCGGCTACTCGCTGGGCGGCGCCGACCTGCTGCGCCGCGCGATGGGCAAGAAGAAGAAGTCCGAGCTGGACAAGCAGTTCGAGTTCTTCGAGAAGGGCATGCAGGACAACGGCTTCTCCGCCGCGGCCATCAAGGCGCTGTGGGACATCCTGCTGCCGTTCTCCGACTACGCCTTCAACAAGGCCCACACCGCCGGCTACGGCCTGGTGTCCTACTGGACGGCGTACCTCAAGGCCAACCACCCGGCCGCCTATATGGCCGCGCTGCTGTCGTCGGTGAAGGACGACAAGGACAAGTCGGCCCTCTACCTCAACGAGTGCCGCCGCATGGGCATCAAGGTGTTCCCGCCGGACGTCAACGACTCCGACTTCGACTTCACCCCGCGCGGCACCGACATCCGCTTCGGCCTGTCGGCGATCCGCAACGTCGGCGCCAACGTGGTCGACGGCATCATCGCCGCCCGCAAGGAGAAGGGCCGCTTCGCCGACTTCAAGGACTTCCTGCGCAAGGTGCCGGCGCTCGTCTGCAACAAGCGCGTCATCGAATCGCTGATCAAGGCGGGCGCCTTCGACTCGCACGGCCACGTGCGCAAGGGCCTGGTCATGGTCCACGAGCAGGCGGTCGACGCGATCATCGACATCAAGAAGAACGAGGCCATCGGCCAGGACTCGTTGTTCGGCGCGATCGACGGCGGCGAGGACCAGACGTTCGACGTGCAGATCCCGCCGGGGGAGTGGGACAAGACCACGCTGCTGCAGTTCGAGCGGGAGATGCTCGGCCTCTACGTGTCCGACCATCCGCTGTTCGGCGTCGAGCACATCCTGTCGGCCGGGGCGGACTGCTCGATCGCCGCCCTCCAGGACGACAGCCGGCCCGACGGGCAGATAGTGACCGTGGGCGGCATCCTCAGCGGTGTGCAGCGCAAGGTCACCAAGAAGGGCGACACGTGGGTGCTGACCCAGCTGGAGGACCTCGAAGGGGCGATCGAGGTGATGATCTTCCCGTCGGCGTACCAGCTGTGTTCTACGCTCCTGGCCGAGGACGCGATCGTGTTCGTCAAGGGGCGGATCGACAAGCGGGAGGACGTCGGCAAGATCATCGCGATGGAGGTGACGGCGCCCGACCTGACGCAGGAGGCGGGCGGGCCCCTGCTGGTGAGCCTGCCGCTGACCCGCTGCACGCCGCCGGTCGTGAGCCGGCTGAAGGAGATCCTCACCACCCACCCGGGCACCTCCGAGGTCCATCTGCAGGTCCACAACGGGCCCAAGACGACCGTGATGCGCGTTGACGACCGCCTGCGCGTGACCCCCTCGCCCGCCCTGATGGGCGACCTCAAGCAGCTGCTCGGCCCGGCCTGCCTGGGGGCCTGATCTCGACGATACGGCGGTGCGGCGGTGGGCAACCCTCGCCGTCGCCCGGCCGCCGGGCGTGGGGCAGGATCGCAAGAGTGAGCGAACTGCACTACCTCAGCGCGACCGAGCTGGCCCACCTGATCAGGACCAAGCAGGTGAGCGCCGTCGAGGTCGTCCAGGCCTGCCTCGACCGTATCGAGGACGTCAACCCCCGCGTCAACGCCATCGTGACCCTGGTCGCCGAGCAGGCCCTGGCGGCGGCCAAGAGCGCGGACGCGCGTGAGCCGGACGCGCCGCTGCACGGCCTGCCCGTCGCGCACAAGGACCTCGTCGACACCGCCGGCATCCGCACCACCTACGGCTCGCCGCTCTTCGCCGGCAACGTTCCCGGCCAGGACGACCTGATCGTCCAGCGGCTCCGGGCCGCGGGCGCCATCACCATCGGCAAGACCAACACCCCGGAGTTCGGCACCGGCTCCCACACCGTCAACGAGGTCTTCGGAGCCACCAGAAACCCCTACGACCTGGCCAAGTCGGCCGGGGGGAGCAGCGGGGGAGCGGCCGCGGCCTTGGCCACCGGCATGGTGCCGCTGGCCGACGGGTCCGACATGGGCGGCTCGCTGCGTAATCCGGCCTCCTTCTGCAACGTCGTGGGCCTGCGGCCGACCCCCGGCCGGGTGCCCGTCGTGTCCGATTCCAACGCCTGGTACACCCTGTCCGTCCTCGGTCCGATGGCGCGGACGGTCGAGGATGTCACGCTGATGTTCGGGGCCATCGCCGGGTTCGACCGCCGCTCCCCGTACGCGATCAAGGAGGTCTTCGCCCCGGAGCCGGAGGAGGGGGTCGCGGGCATGCGCATCGCCTGGAGCCCGGATCTGGGCGGGCTGCCGGTGGACCCGCGGACGGCCGCCGTCACCGCCACCGCGCCTGCCGTGTTCGAAGGGCTCGGGGCGCGGGTCGAGCAGGTCGAGCTTGATCTGTCGGACGCCGAGGACGCCTTCCGCACCTACCGGGCCTGGAACTACACGCTGGCCTTCGGGGAGCTGGACGGGCTCGGGCCCAACACCGCCTGGAACGTCGAGCAGGGCCGCAAGGTCACGGGGGCCGACCTGGCCCGGGCCGAGCAGGCACGCAGCCGCCTCTACCAGCGCATGGCCGCGTTCTTCGACACCTACGACGTGCTGATCACGGTGGTCAGCCAGGTGCCGCCGTTCCCGGTCGAGCATCCGCACGTCAGTGAGATCAACGGGCAGCGGCTGCCCGACTACCTCGCGTGGATGCGCTCGGCGTACTGGATCAGTGTCCTGCACGCGCCCGCGGCTTCCGTCCCGGCGGGGTTCACGCCGGACGGGCTGCCCGTGGGGGTGCAGATCGTCGGCAGGCCGTTCGAGGACGCCAGGGTCCTGCGCGTGGCCCGCGCGTTCGAGCAGGCCACACAGCACGGGCGGCGCCGCCCGCCACTCTAGAGCGGCGCCCCGTACGGTTGCCGCAGCGGCGACTCCCGGTATCCGTGCATGCCCTCAAGCAGCCCGAACAGCCCCACCGCGAGCAGCGGCCAGGACAGCAGCACACCGTCGGCGGTCAGCTTCAGCGCGCCCGGGACGATCTTCACCCCGGGCGCCGCCGCGGCCTCCACCGCGACCGCCCCGATCGTGAACGTGGACCCGATCCAGAACGTCAGTGCCGCAGCCGCCATCCCGCCCGCGCACAACCCGAGCAACACCGGCAGCATCCAGCGCCGCCCGGCGAACCATGCGACCCCGCCGCAGAGCAGCCCCATCCCGCCCGTGATCACCGCGAACCAGCCGTCGGCCGCGATCAGCGCCTGCGTGGACGGGTCGGCCAGCATCAGCCCTTGCTCCGTGACCTGGTACGGAGCTCTCGGCGACACGCCCGACCAGAGCAGCCCGGCCCCGAGCCCCAAAGTGGCGAGTGTGAGGACAGTTACCGCAAAAGCGCGCACTTCCCTCGTCACGCCACTCCCCTTCACAAGTACGTCCGAATCAGCTTGATGGTATCCCCCGGTTAGGCTCGCTTCGTGATGCAAGAAGAGGTCTGGTTGATAGAGCCGTCCGGTCCGCTCCGGGGGGACGTCGAAGTACGCGGTTCCAAGAACGGCGTGTCCAAGCACATGGTCGCCGCCATGCTCGGCAGTGGGGAGAGCAGCATTCACAACGCCCCTGAAGTGGGCGAGGTCGGCATCACCGCCGCCATGCTGGAGGCGCTCGGCATCCACGTTCGGATCTCCGGGTCGGAGATCAGGATCGAGCGCGGCCCGGAGATCGAGCCGCGGGTGCCCGACGCGTTCACGGGGCTCAACCGCATCCCCATCCTCATGCTCGGGCCGCTGCTGCACCTGGCGGGGGAGGCGTTCGTCCCGCTGGTCGGCGGTGACCCGATCGGGCGGCGGCCGGTGAACTTCCACGTGGAGGCCCTGCGCTCGATGGGCGCCGAGGTGGAGGTGGGCGACACCGGCATCTACGCCAAGGCCAAACGCCTCAACGGCACCAGGCTCGAGCTGCCCTACCCGAGCGTGGGCGCTACCGAGACGGTGCTGATGTCGGCGGTGCTGGCCGAGGGCAAGACCGTGCTGAAGAACGCCGCCATGGAGCCCGAGGTGGTGGAGCTGGCGCTCTTCCTGCAGCGGATGGGGGCCAGGATCGAGCTGTCGCCCGACCGCAGGATCGTCATCGAGGGCGTCGAACGGCTGCGCGGCGCCTCCACCTGGCTGACCGGCGACCGCATCGAGGCGTTCTCGTACCTCGCGGCGGGCCTGGTCACCGGCGGAGAGGTGCGGGTGCACGGCTGCCCGCAGGACCGCCTGGTGACCGCCATCACCACGCTGGCCAGGATGGGCGCCCAGTTCGACATCAACGACGAGTACCTGTGCGCCACCGCCCCGCCGGAGGGCCTGCGTGCGGCGGCCGTGCAGACCGACACCCACCCCGGGTTCATGACGGACTGGCAGACGCCGCTCATGGTGCTGTTCACTCAGAGCCAGGGCATGTCCGTCCTGCACGAGACGGTCTTCGAGAACCGCCTGGTGTACGTGCCCGCGCTGCAGAAGATGGGCTGCGAGATCGAGGTGTTCGACCAGTGCCTGGGCGGCCCCGCGTGCCGCTACCACGACACCAACGCCCGGCACTCGGCGGTCGTGCGCGGCGTGTCCAGGCTCAGGGGCGCCGACGTGACGCTGCCCGACATCAGGGCCGGGTTCTCGGCGGTGCTCGCGGCCGCGGTGGCCGACGGGCCGTCCACGCTGCGCGGCGTGCACCACATCGAGCGCGGTTACCACCGGCCGTTCCAGCAGTTCGCATCCCTCGGTCTGAACATTCGCCGGGACAAGTAAAGAGGTAGGAACCGGGCGTTTGCTGGCGTTCGGGCGGTTGCAGATTTTCTACGTGACCGTACTGAAATCCGTCGGCGGACTCGGCCTGGCCGGGGCGGTCGGCGGGGTACTCGTGGCGGGGCTGGCCGCGCCCGTGGTGAGCGGGGGCGGCCTCGCGGCCAAGGACGTCGCGAACACCTTCGTCCACCTGCCGCCCGCCCCGCGCGAGGAGCCGCTCGCGCAGGTGACCAGGCTGCTGGACAAGGACGGCCGGCCGTTCGCCCAGTTCTACGAGGCGAACAGGACGGCCGTCCCGCTCCGCGCGGTCGCCCCTGTGATGCGCAAGGCGATCGTGGCCATCGAGGACGCCCGCTTCTACGAGCACGGTGGCCTCGACGTCCGGGGCACCTTGCGGGCGCTGCTCACCAACACCCAGGCAGGCGGCATCCGGCAGGGCGGCTCGTCCCTGACGCAGCAGCTCGTCAAGAACATCTTGGTGGAGAGCGCCCGCAGCGAAGCCGAGCGCGACCGGGCCCGTGCGCCGAACCTGGCCCGCAAGATCACCGAGCTGCGGTACGCCCTGGCGCTCGAACGCAAGTACCGCAAGGACGAGATCCTGGAGCGGTATCTGAACATCGCCTACTTCGGCGCCGGCGCGCATGGCGTCCAGGCGGCGGCCCGCCGCTTCTTCTCCACGTCGGCCTCCCGGCTGACCCTCACCCAGGCGGCCACGCTGGCGGGCGCGGTGCGGATACCGTACTCGACCGACCCGTCGCTCGGCGACGCCCAACGCGCGCGGCTGCGGGAGCGGCGGGACCTCGTGCTGGACCGCATGGCCGGACTCAAGCTGATCACTCAGCAGGAGGCGGCCAACGCCAAGCGCTCGCCCCTCGAGCTCAAGCTCAGGCCCGAGCCCGGCGGCTGCGAGCAGAGCGCTTACCCGTTCTACTGCCTGTACGTGAAGCACGAGCTCCTGTCCAATCCGGCGTTCGGCAACACCGCGACCCAGCGGCGGGCCAGGATGGCCAGGGGCGGACTGGTGATCAGGACCAGCCTCGACCCGATCGCGCAACAGGCCGCCGAGCGGGCCATCCGCCGCCACGTGGACCCCGAGGACACCGAGGTGGCCGCCGAGGCCATGGTGGAGCCGGGCACCGGGCGGATCAGGGCGATGGCGGCCAGCAAGCAGTTCGGCCGCAACCCGGGCAACCGCAAGAACGGCCCCAGGACCACCTTCAACCTGCCCGCCGACGTGGCGCACGGTGGCGGGCAGGGTTTCCAGGCCGGGTCCACGTTCAAGGTGTTCACCCTGGCCACCGCGTTGAAGCAGGGGTGGAGGTTCGGCGACGGCTTCCAGACGCCCGGGGCGCTGGTGCCCGGCCAGGGCTACCGCAACTGCAAGGGCCGGCCGGTCAACGACCCTGACACTCGCGTGCTCAACGCCAGCGGCGAGGGCTCCGGCGGCCCGCACAGCATCGAGACCGGCACCTGGAAGTCGGTGAACATCTTCTACATGATGCTGGAGCGCAAGGTCGGGCTCTGCAACGTGGTGAAGACCGCCAAGGCGCTCGGCGCCGTACGCGCCGACGGCAGGCCGCTGCGCGAGGTGCCGACGTTCACGCTGGGCGTCAACGAGATGGACCCGGTGACGGTGGCGGCGTCGTTCGCGGCGTTCGCCGCCCGCGGGGTCTACTGCCGGCCGCTGGCCATCGTGGAGATCGTCGGCAGGAGCGGGCGGCGCATTCACGTGCCGCCGGCCTGCGAGCAGGCCATCGAGCGGCCGGTCGCCGACGCGGTCAACCATGTGCTCATGGGGGTGTTCGACAAGGGCACCATGAAAGGGCAGAGCCTCGGCCGGCCCGCCGCGGGCAAGACCGGTACCAACAACGGCTACACCTCGGCCTGGTTCGCCGGCTACACGCCGCAGCTGGCGGCGGCGGTCAGCGTCGGGGACATCCGGGGCTCGTACCGCTTCCCGCTGCAGGGTGTGCAGATCGGGGACCAGTACTACGGCTCGGTGCAGGGCGCGTCGCTGCCCGGGCCGATCTGGGTGGAGTCGATGGGGCCCGCGCTGCGCCGCGTCGAGCCTCGGGGGTTCCGTGGGCCGAACATGGGGCGCTTCGGCGGCGGCCACACGCCTGGGTTGAAGGAGGCCCTGGCCGAGGAGGAAAAGCGCGAGAAGAGGCGCGGCGACCGGGCCTTCGCCAAGCGCCACCGCAAGCTCTTGCGGTGGCTGCTCGGCCGGAGCCCGGCCGCGCCCTCCCAGGATTGGCCGCTACGCCGCCGCCGCCACTAGCCGCGATCTCCGCGCCGCCCCGGAGCGGCCGCCTCGCCGTCGGCGACTCCGTGCCGCCTGTCCCAGGACGCCGGCCTGCGGGCCGGCCGACCCGCACCGAAGTGCGGCCGGCCGGCGGAATACGGCGGTCACGCGCTCTTGCCTATGGGGGCGGTGACCGCCCTGGTGAGCGTGATGAGGTTGTCGGGCGCGGTCTCGATCTGCAGTCCGCGCTTGCCGGCCGAGAAGTAGATCGTCTCGAAGTCGAGCGCCGAGGAGTCGACCACCGTCGGCAGCTGCTTGCGCTGCCCCAGCGGGCTGATGCCGCCCACGACGTAGCCGGTCACCCGCTCCACCTTCGCCGCGTCGGCCATCGCCGCGCGCTTGCTGTTGAGCGCGCTCGCCAGCGCCTTGAGGTCGAGCTTGCCCGCCACCGGCACCACCGCCACCGCGAGCCCGCTCTCGACCTCCGCCACCAGCGTCTTGAAGATCCGCTCGTACGGGACTCCGAGCGCGTCCGCCGCCTCCTCGCCGTAGGCCTGGGCGGCGGCGTCGTGCTCGTAGGGGTGGAGCGTGAACTCGGCCTTGGCCTTCGTCAGGGCCATGGTGGCCGGGGTGCCGCCCCCGTTGCCTTTCGATTTGCTCACGACCAACGATTGTAGCGAATCTACAATGTAAAGGCCCGGCCGGGGGTGTACCCGAACGCCCGCCTGAACACGTCGATGAACGCGCTCGCCGACGCCCACCCGCACCGGTGCGCGACGGCGGTCACCGGGAGGCCGTCGGCGAGCAGCAGCAGCGCGTGGTGCAGGCGGAGCTGGGTGCGCCATTGCGGGAAGCTCATCCCGAGCTCGCGGCGGCACAGCCGGGCGAGCGTGCGCTCGCTGGTGCCGGACTGCGCGGCCAGCCGTGCGAGGGTGCTGCCGTCGGCGGGGTCGCGGTGCAGGATCGCGCAGACGGCCGCCAGCCTGGGGTCTTCCGGGGCCGGCAGGTGGAAAGGCTGCTCGGGGGCGCCTTTGAGTCGATCGAGCAGCACGGCCAGCAGCCGCCCACGCTCCCCGCCGTCCGCGGGGAGGGGGTCTCGCGTGGGGGACGCGTCATCGGTGTACGCGATGATCAATTCGCGGAGCAGCGGGCCGACGGCGAGGACGGCCGGCCGGTCGAGGGCGAGCGGGTTGCCGGTGAGGCCCACCAGACGCAGGTCGGTGTCGCCGTGGGCGCGGTGCTCGTGGACGGTGCCCGCGGGCACCCAGATCGCCCGGTTCGCCGGGGCCACCCACGTGCCCGCGCTCGTGGTGACGGAGAGCACGCCGCGGCAGGCATACACGATCTGGTGGGTGTTGTGCCGGTGCGCGTCTATGCCGGCGCCGGGCGCGAGCGGCCGTCGTCCGGTAGGCGCTTCGGGCAAATGGCGGATTTCCGGCATGATTTGGCATTTTATCGGAAGCGGGCCAGAAGGCGCCGGGAAATGATCGAGGGGTGAACAGGATCCCCATGCTCGCCGCCGGCCATGCCACCGTCGATCTCTACCAGGGCGCGGTGCCGGCGCTCGTGCCGTTTCTGGTGGCCGAGCGCGGTTACGGCTACGTCGCCGTCTCGGGCGTGGTGCTGGCGGCGACGCTGCTGTCGTCGATCGTGCAGCCGGTGTTCGGCGTGCTGACGGACAAGTGGCGGATGCCGTGGCTGATCCCGGTGAGCATGGTGGTGGCCGGGTCGGGGGTGGCGGTCGGCGGCGTCACCGACTCCTACGTACTGACCTGGCTGGCCGTGGCGCTGTCCGGGCTGGGCGTGGCCGCTTACCATCCGGAGTCGGCGCGGCTGGCCAGGGTCGCCAGCGCGGGCAGTCATGTGCGGATGAGCTGGTTCTCGCTCGGCGGCACGCTGGGCTTCGCCTCGGCTCCCGTGCTGGTGACGCCGTTGCTGGCGGTGTGGGGTCTGGGCGCCTCACCGTTCCTGGTGGTCCCGGCCGTGCTGGGGGCGCTGGTGACGCTTCCGGCGATCCGCGCGCTCGCCGGGCGCGGGCAGGAGGCCAGGGTCTCGGCGCCGGTGCCGGGCCGCGACGACTGGCCGTCGTTCACCAGGCTGACGCTGGTGATCGTCTTCCGCTCGGTCGTGTACGTCGGCCTGAGCGCCTTCGTGGCCCTGTTCATGGGGGGCGGGGCGGCGGGAGCGGTGGCGCTGTTCGTGTTGTTCGCCGGTGGGGCCGTCGGGACCGTGCTGGGCGGCAGGCTGGCGGCCCGCTGGGGCCGGGTGCGCACGATGCGCCTGGCCTACGCGACGGCCGTCCCGGCAGTCGCCGGCGTGGTCCTCGCGCCCGGACCCGCCGCGTACGTCTTCATCGCCGCTTCGTCGATCGCCCTGTACGCCCCGTTCTCCCTGCACGTGACGCTGGGCCAGGACTTCCTGCCGAGCCGGGTGGGCACGGCCAGCGGCGTGACCCTGGGGCTGGCGGTGAGTGTGGGCGGCCTGGCCAGCCCTCTGGTGGGGGCGGTCGCGGAGGCGGTCACGCTCAGGACGGCGTTGGCCTGTTTGATCGTGTTCCCGGTCCTGGCCTGGCTGCTGGCTCGCACGCTGAAGGAGCCCGCCCTCGAGCCCGCCCCGTGAACCACACGCCCAGGAGGCGTCGTCCACGGCCTGCGGCGGCCGATCCGTCCGGGGAGGGTCAGCGCCGGGTTGCGATGGTGAACACGGACGTGTTGTCGCGCTGGCTCGGGTCGAGAGGCGTGGAGGTGACGTGGGCGCTGACCGGCAGGCGCGGCTTGGCGTCGCGGGCGACGTGCACCCGGGCCGAGATCGTGGCCGGACGGCCCGGCCTGACGGCGCCGATCACGCACGTGGCCTGGCGTTCGGCGCGCTCGCACGCGGCTCCGCTGACCGCGCCGAAGCTGGCGCCTGGCGGCGCCGTGAGGGTGACCGGCACCTGCGCCGCCGCCATGAGGCCCCGCATGGTGACGGTGACGGTGGCGGTGACGGTCGCGTCGCCGCCGGGCCGGACCGGCTCCCCGGGCCCGGTGGCCGTGACGGACATGGCGTCGTAGACGCCACTGGGGTCGGCCTTCGTGACGATCGCGCCGTAGCTCTCGGTGGTGAGCGCGTTGGCGACGGAGAAGCCTTCGTACGGGCCGTCTTCCGTGCCGGCCGACAACACGCCGATCAGCTCGTTGGTGCCCTCGAGCACCCAGGGTCCGCCGCTGTGCCCCTTGGAGAGGTGGCAGTTGCCGGTCTCCAGCTTCGCCGGCGCGGCGCCGGCCGCGCGGGCCGGCTGGGTCCTGGCCAGGCACCAGAGCTGTTCTTGGCCGTCGTACGGCTTCCTGCCGAGGATCCCCGGGTAGCCCGCGGTGACGACGGTGTGGCTGCCGCGCTGGCTGCGCATGGGCGTGAAGGCGCCCACGGCGTCCTGGAGGGTGCGGTTCTCCTTGGTCTTCGCGCCCACCTCGATGAGAGCGACGTCGTAGGGCGAGTTCCAGTCGCCGCCGCTCGTCCCGGTGTAGGCGTCGGGCTTCCACGCGCGCCGCCCGCCCCACTGCCCGTACGGCTCGCGCTGCCGCTCCCCGGCGGCCCGCCCGTCGTAGGCGGGCACGAACGCGAAGCTGGTGTGCCAGTGGCCGCTCGTGGCGCCCTCGGGCACGCTGTACACACAGTGGGCGGCGGTGATGACGAGCAGCCCGGCGGCCGAGCGAACGACCGAGGCGCTGCAGGAGTCGCCGCGCCCGCCGGCGTTGACGAAGAACAGCCGGCCGATGATCCTGCTGCGCTCGGCGCCCGTGTACGGACGGCGCACCGGCGCGTACCCGTTGGCGTCCCCGCCGGGGGTGAGCCGCTTGCCCGCGGGCACGGTGAGCCGTCGCAGAGCCGCCGCCGGGCTCGCCAGGCTCTCCGGCAGGTCGGCGGCGCCGGCCATGGCCTGCTTGCCCGGCGTCCAATAGCGCACGGCCTGTTCCGGGCGCATCAGCGGGGAGGACTCGGCGCCCCAGCTCTGGTCGTGCGCCGGGACGACGGGCGGTTGTGCCGGGACGACGGGCGGTTGTGCCGGGGCGGCGGGCGGTTGTGCCGGGGCGGCGGGCGGCGGCCGGTCGGCCGCGGCGGGCAGCGCGAACGCCACGCCGGCCAGCGTGGTCAGTGTCGTGACCAGAGTTCCCGGCACAGCGTCCCCCTGAGCAGATCGGATCCATGGCTCCGATCACTGTATGTCATGAATTGGAGACGCAAAGTAGTTGGCGTGCTCGTGTCGTGACGCGTACACCTCGGTCGCGGGGATCGGCGGCGAAGCGTCCATCCAGGCGAGCGGGGGCGGGTCCGCGATGGGTGGCGGTCAGCCGGCCGCGGCGTCGCCGCCGCGCCGTTGGCGCAGGATCTCGGCGGCGTCGGTCTCGTCCGGCTCGCGATCGGGGCGGAGCCCGCGCCACGACGGGTGGCGCAACATCCCGTCGCCGGTGACCTCGGCGTACTGGACCTCTCCGACCACGCGCGGCTCGACCCATCGCGCGTCGCGGGCGTGCTCGCGTGGCACGGGCTGGTCGAACGGCGGGCCGGGACGCTCCAGCGGTGCCAGCCGCTCCTGCAGGTCGCGCAGCATGGCCTGGGTGAAGCCGGTGCCGACGTGGCCGACGTACAGGAGCCGCCCGTGCTCGTCGTACGCGCCGAGCAGCAGCGACCCGATCATCCCCGAGCGCCGTCCGCCGCCGGGCTGCCAGCCGCCGATCACGACCTCGACGGTGCTGACGTTCTTGACCTTGGTCCATTCGCCGCTGCGCCTGCCCGGCCGGTACGGCGAGCTCATCCGCTTGCACACGACCCCTTCGAGCCCGAGCTGCCGCGAGGAGTCGAAGGCGTGCCTGGCGTCGTCGGCGAACCAGGTGGGCACCTGCCACCGGTAGCCGGGCGTGAACGTGCCCTCCAGCAACTCCCTGCGCTCGGTGTAGGGCAGTGAGATCGAGCTGGTTTCGTCCAGGTGCAGGATGTCGAACGCCATGAACGTCACCGGCACTGTCCTGGCCAGCTCGGCCGCGACGGCCGCGTGGCGCTGGTGCATACGGGGCTGCAGAGCCTCGAAGCTGAGCCGCCCGGCCTCGTCGAACGCCACGATCTCGCCGTCGACGACGGCGGCGCGGCCTCCGGTGGCGCCGGCCATGAGCTGCAGCTCGGGGTAGGCGGGGGTGATGTTCTTGCCGTTACGCGACATCAGGCGGACGCCGCCGCCCTCGAGGTAGGCGAGTGCCCGCACGCCGTCCCATTTCATCTCCACCGCCCAGCCCGGGCCCTGTACCGAAGCCAGGGTGCCGAGCTGGGCCAGCATCGGCGCGTACGTCGGCAGCCGCACCATGGTGCATGCCGTACCCCGTCCGCTTGATCGACAGTGGTGGAGGGGGGTCTACAGATGGTCAAGCCGCGTGTCCTCCACCAACTCGGCCAGGTCGACGCCGTGTTCGCCGAGTTCGGCGACGGTGGCGCAGTAGCCGTGCACGCCGGAGTGCTCACCTGCAAAGATAACTTAGCGTAATATTTGACTGCATAAAGTATTCCGGCGTGTGATGTTACAAAGACATGCCCGGCGGGCAGAGGGGATGGCTCAGAAGCTCTTCAGAGCCGTGGCCGCGCCCCCGTGGCGGCCACGGCGTCCGCCCCGGCAGGCCCGGTCCGGGGTGACGACGGCCGCGGGAGCGGCAGAGACGACTGCCGCTCCCGCGGCCGTCGAGTGCCCGGGGAGTGATCAGGAAACGTGTCCCGCAGTGTGGACAGAACGAGATTCAGGGGCCGGACTCCGTAGACTGTTGGCGTGATTTCCCGTATCGACATGCGCGGTTCCCTGCCGGACAACCTGCGCGACGTGCTGCCACGCGCCGAGCTCGACGTCGAGGCCGCCCTGGAGAAGGTGCGGCCCATCTGCGACGACGTGCGCCATCGCGGCGTGGCGGCGGTACGGGAGCTGACGACCCGGTTCGACGGCGTCGAAATCGCCACCACCCGCGTCCCCGTCGAGGAGATCGAGCGCGCGCTCCGCGAGCTCGACCCCAGGGTCAGGGCGGCGCTGGAGGAGTCGATCAGGCGGGCCAGGCTGGTCCACCGCGACCAGCGGCGCGCCGACGTCACCACCGAGGTCGTGCCCGGCGGCACCGTGACCGAGCGGTGGGTGCCGGTCGACCGCGTGGGCCTCTACGTCCCCGGCGGCCGCGCCGTCTATCCGTCGAGTGTGGTCATGAACGTCGTCCCCGCCCAGGAGGCCGGCGTCGCCTCGCTGGCGGTGACCAGCCCGGCGCAGAAGGACTTCGGCGGGCTGCCGCACCCGACGATTCTGGCCGCGTGCGCGCTGCTCGGCGTGGACGAGGTCTACAACGTCGGTGGCGCGCAGGCGGTGGCCATGTTCGCCTACGGCACCGAGGAGTGCGCGCCGGCCACCATGGTGACCGGTCCGGGCAACATCTGGGTCGCGGCGGCCAAGCGGCTGCTCAAGGGCCGCATCGGCATCGATTCCGAGGCAGGCCCGACCGAGATCGCGATCCTGGCCGACGAGACGGCCGACCCGGTCCACGTGGCGGCCGACCTGATCAGCCAGGCCGAGCACGACACGATCGCCGCCGCCGTGCTGGTCACCACCAGCCCGGAGCTGGCCGAGGCCGTGGAGAAGGAGCTGCCGGGACAGGTGTCGGCGACCAGGCACTCCGCGCGCATCGCCGAGGCCCTGGGCGGCCGGCAGTCCGGCATCGTGCTGGTCGGCTCGCTCGACGACGGCCTCAAGGTGGTGGACGCCTACGCCGCCGAGCACCTGGAGATCCACACCGCCGACGCCGCCGCCGTCGCCGCACGGGTCCGCAACGCCGGGGCGATCTTCGTCGGCACGTACGCGCCCGTCTCGCTCGGCGACTACCTCGCCGGGTCCAACCATGTCCTGCCCACGGGCGGCTGCGCCTGCCACTCCAGCGGCCTGTCGGTGCAGTCGTTCCTGCGCGGCATCCACGTGATCGACTACACCCGCGAGGCCCTCGCGGACGCCGCCGCCCACGTGTCGGTCCTGGCCGATGCCGAAGACCTGCCCGCACACGGCGCCGCTATCCGCGCCCGTTTCGACTGGCGAGTGCCCACGGAGACCCCCGAGTGAACCTGGACGACCTGCCCATCCGCGACGACCTGAGGGGAAAGACGCCGTACGGCGCACCCCAGATCGACGTTCCGGTCCGGCTCAACACCAACGAAAACCCCTACCCGCCCTCCCCGGAGCTGGTCGCCGACCTGGCCGAGGCGGTCCGGGCCCAGGCGGGCGAGCTCAACCGCTACCCCGACAGGGACGCCACCGCCCTGCGCGCCGACCTGGCCGATTACCTCGGGCACGGCCTCAGCACCGAGCAGGTGTGGGCGGCCAACGGCTCCAACGAGGTGCTCCAGCAGATCCTGCAGGCGTTCGGCGGCCACGGCCGCACCGCCATCGGGTTCGAGCCGTCCTACTCGATGCACCCGATCATCACCGGCGGCACCAACACCGAGTGGATCCAGGCCAGCCGCGAGGAGGACTTCTCGCTGGACCACGGCAAGGCCGTCGCAGCGATCGAGGAGCACCGGCCCGACATCGTCTTCCTCGCCTCGCCCAACAACCCGACCGGCACCGCCCAGCCGATCGAGACGATCGAGGCGGTCCTGGCCGCCGCCCCCGGCATGGTCGTGGTGGACGAGGCCTACGCCGAGTTCGCCCGCGAGGGCACGCCGTCGGCGCTCACGCTGCTGCCCGGCCACCCGAGGCTGATCGTCACCAGGACGATGTCCAAGGCGTTCGCCATGGCGGGCACGCGGCTGGGCTATCTGGCGGCGCACCCGGCCGTGGTGGAGGCGCTGCTGCTGGTGCGGCTGCCGTACCACCTGTCGACCCTCACGCAGACGGCGGCGCGGGTGGCGCTGCGCCACCGCGCGGAGCTGCTGGGCACGGTGGACGCGCTGCGGCGCGAGCGTGACGAGACGGTGACCTGGCTGCGGTCCAAGGGCCTGGCCGTGGCCGACTCGGACGCCAACTTCGTGCTGTTCGGGCGGTTCCCCGACCGGCGCAAGGTGTGGGAGGGACTGCTGGAGCGTGGTGTGCTCATCCGCGAGGTGGGCCCGCCCGAATGGCTGCGTGTCACGATCGGCACCGGCGAGGAGATGGCGGCCTTCCGCGCCGCCCTGGAAGGAGTCCTGTGAGTCGCGTAGGCCGCGTCGAGCGCGTTACGAAAGAGACCTCGGTCCTGGTGGAGGTCGGTCTCGACGGCACCGGCCGGGTCGAGGTGGCCACCGGGGTCGGCTTCTTCGACCACATGCTGGCCCAGCTCGGCAAGCACGGGTTGTTCGACCTGACCGTCAAGACCGAGGGCGACCTGCACATCGACTCCCACCACACGATCGAGGACACCGCGCTCGCGCTGGGTACGGCGTTCCGCGAGGCGCTGGGCGACAAGTCCGGCATCAGGCGGTTCGGCAGCGCATCGTGCCCGCTGGACGAGTCGCTCGCCCAGGTCACCGTCGACCTGTCCGGGCGGCCCTACCTGGTGCACACCGAGCCCGAGGGCATGGCGCCGATGATCGGCCCCGACTACGACACGACGATGACGCGCCACATCCTGGAGTCGCTCGTCGCCCAGGCCGCGATCTGCCTGCACGTGCACGTCCCTTACGGGCGCAACGCGCACCACATCGTGGAGGCCCAGTTCAAGGCCCTGGCCAGGGCGCTGCGTGAGGCGTCCGAGCTCGACCCGCGCGCCACCGGGGTGCCGAGCACCAAGGGCGTCCTATGACGGACAACCTCCTCGCCGGCGTGATGGTGTTCATCGGCTTGTTCCTGATCGGCGGCGTGTTCTCCCTGGCAAAGCAGGGACTCAAGATCGGTGCCGTCGTCTGCGCGCTCGGCGCGGCGATGGCGATCACGGCGGGGGTGCTGTGGTGGTGACGAAGAAGAACATCGTTGTACTCGACTACGGGTCGGGCAACCTGCGCTCCGCGGAGCGCGCGCTGGCCAGGGTCGGCGCCGAGGTGACCGTGACGCCCGACTTCGACGCCGCGCTCAACGCCGACGGGCTGGTCGTGCCCGGCGTCGGTGCGTTCGAGGCGTGCATGAGCGGGCTCAAGAGCGTCCGCGGTGAGCAGATCATCGGCAGGCGCCTGGCCGGCGGCCGGCCGGTGCTGGGCATCTGCGTCGGCATGCAGATCCTGTTCGCCAGGGGCGTCGAGCACGGCGTGGAGACCGAGGGCTGCGGCGAATGGCCGGGCACCGTCGAACGGCTCGACGCGCCCGTGCTGCCCCACATGGGGTGGAACACCGTCAAGGCTCCCGCAGGCAGCGTCCTGTTCGCCGGCCTCGACGCCGCCACCCGCTTCTACTTCGTGCACTCCTACGGCGTGCGCGAGTGGGAGCTGCGCACCGGCGAGGGGTTTGCCGAGCCGATCGTGACGTGGGCCGAGCACGGCGTGCCGTTCGTGGCGGCCGTGGAGAACGGCCCGCTCAAGGCCACCCAGTTCCACCCGGAGAAGTCCGGCGACGCCGGCGCGGCCCTGCTCACAAACTGGCTGGGCACCGTTGAGTGAGGGCCCCGCGTTCCTCTCTGGAGTGACGGAGCGGGCGCGGTGAGCAAGGAGCGGGCGCGCCGCCGGGCCGAGCGCGAGGCCGAGCGGGCCCGCGCGATCCGGGCCAACGAGGAGCGACAGGCGCGCCTGGCCCGCCGCCGCGCCTTCCGGAGCTCGATCGTCAGGCTCACGCCGCGCCCGGTGCGCTTCAACCGCCAGGGCGGCCTGCTGGCGCGCCGCCAGCGGGCCCAGAACGCCCTGGTGGCGCTCGGGTTCTTGCTCGTCCAGGCGGTCGTCTGGTTGCTGTGGGGGTCGTTCTTCGCCAGCTTCGCCGTCCTCGTCCTGTCCGTGCTGCTCGTACCTGTTGTCGTGACCCTCGCCTTCGACCGGAGGATCTGAATGTCGCTCGTCTTGCTGCCCGCCGTGGACGTCATCGACGGCCAGGCTGTTCAACTGGTCCAGGGCGTGGCCGGGACCGAGAAGGGCTACGGCGAGCCGTTCGCCGCCGCGCTGGCCTGGCAGGAGGCGGGCGCCGAGTGGATTCACATGGTGGACCTGGACGCCGCGTTCGGCCGGGGGAGCAACCGGGAGCTGATCGCCGACGTGATCGGCAGGCTGGACGTCAACGTGGAGCTGTCCGGCGGCATCCGCGACGACGAGTCGCTGGCCGCCGCGCTGGCCACGGGCTGCCGCCGGGTCAACATCGGCACCGCCGCGCTGGAGAAGCCCGACTGGTGCCGGAAGGCCATTGCCGAGCATGGCGACAAGATCGCGGTCGGTCTCGACGTGCGCGGCACGAAGCTGGCCGCCCGCGGCTGGACCGAGGAGGGAGGCGACCTGTGGGAGGTGCTCGACCGGCTGGAGGCCGACGGTTGCCCCCGCTACGTCGTCACCGACGTGACCAAGGACGGCATGCTTCAGGGCCCCAATCTCGACCTCTACCGCCGGATCTGCGCCCGTACCGACAAGCCGGTGGTCGCCAGCGGCGGCGTCTCCAGCCTGGATGACCTGGTCGCACTCGCTTCTCTCGTCCCCGACGGACTGGAGGGCGCCATTGTGGGCAGTGCCCTGTACGCTCACGCGTTCACATTGGAAAACGCGCTTGCCGCGGTGCGCGGGTGACTTCGCCGGGAGGGGGCGGAATGAGCGTCGGTAGCGTCAGCATGCACAGCATCGGGCCGAGGGTGTTCTCGGGTGGAATCTGGGAGGAGAAGTACGGCTACGCACGCGCCGTGGTCGTCGGAGAGCGGGTGATCGTCTCCGGCTGCACGGCCACGGTCGACGGCGAGGTACGCCACGTCGGCGACGCCTACCATCAGAGCCTGACCGCGATCGACATCGCGCTCGCGGCCGTCCTGACGGGCGGGCTGACCCGCGAGGACGTCGTCATGGTCCGTTACTACGTGGTGGATCAGCGCCACTTCGACCTCGTCGGGCGGGCCATCGCCGAGGTGTTCGGCGAGGTGCGTCCCGCCTGCACGGGAGTACGGGTGGCCGGCCTGGTCGACCCGAGAATGCTGGTCGAGATCGAAATCGAGGCGTTGCGAGCATGACCGTAGCGGTAAGAGTCATCCCCTGTCTCGACGTGGACGCCGGACGTGTGGTCAAGGGCGTCAACTTCGAGAACCTGCGCGACGCGGGCGACCCCGTCGAGCTGGCGAAGCGCTACGACGAGGAGGGCGCCGACGAGCTGACCTTCCTCGACATCACCGCCTCGTCCGGTGAGCGCGAGACCATGCTCGACGTCGTACGCAGGACCGCCGAGCAGGTGTTCATCCCGCTCACCGTCGGCGGCGGGGTGCGCTCGGTCGAGGACGTCAACCGGCTGCTGCGGTCCGGCGCCGACAAGGTGTCGCTCAACACGGCCGCCATCGCCCGGCCCGAGCTGCTCACTGAGGCGTCGCGGCGCTTCGGCGCCCAGTGCGTCGTGTTGTCCGTGGACGCCCGGCGCGCTCCCGGCACGCCGAGTGGCTTCGAGGTGACCACGCACGGCGGGCGGGCCGGGCTGTGCCCTGAGGCGGCGGTGCGGGGCGGCGTTCAGAACACCCGCATGTGGTTGAACAGCTCGTACGAGACGTCCTTCACCCCGAACGCGGCGGCCTCCGACCGCTTGACGGCCAGATACGCGCTGCGCCGCAGCGGCCCCAGCGCCTCCATGAGCAACTCGTCGGCCTCGAGCGCGTCCAATGCCTCGTCCAGCGACGACGGCAGGCGCGAGTATTGGCCGGGCCGCGTGTCGGGGTCCACGTCCACGGGCGCCCCCGGATCGAGCTTGCGCCTGATCCCGTCCAGCCCGGCATGGATCACGGCCCCCAGCGACAGGTACGGGTTGGCGGAGGAGTCCGACGGCTTCAGCTCCAGGTTCGGCTCGCCGGTCTCGCCGAGCGGCGAGCACACGCGGACGGCGGCCTCCCGGTTGTCGGGGCCGTACACCGCGTACGCGCTGGACCACATGCGGGGTGCCAGGCGGCGGAAGCTGTTGACGCTGCCGCACGTCAGCGCGGTCAGGGCGGGCAGGTGGGCGAGCAGGCCGCCGATGAAGCCATCACGCACCTCCCCGTCGTCGGCGAAGACGTTGTGCGTGTCGCTCCACAGCGACAGGTGCAGGTGGGCGCCGTTGCCGGCCTGGTCGGCCAGCGGTTTGGGGGCCAGCGTGGCCCACATCTGCATGCGCAGGGCCACCCCGCGCACGGTCTCCCTGAACAGGACGTGGTTGTCGGCTGCCCGCAGCGCGGGCGCATGCCTGATCGACAGCTCCTGCTGGCCGGGCCCCAGCTCCGGGTGGTAGTGCTCGACGCGCATGCCCTGCGTCTCCAGGGCGTGGATGAGCTTCACGGTGTAGTCGTGCGCCGTGTCGAACCCGGTGTTGGCGTAGCAGAGCGAGTCGTCGAGCGGCATGAGCCGGTCCGGTCCCCCCGTAGGGTCGGGCAGGCGGCGGCCCAGGGTGAACTCCGGCTCGAACGCCGCCTGGAGCGTGTAACCCTCCGTGGCCAGCTCCGCGATCGCGTTCTTGAGAAACGTGCGCGCGCACGCCTCCCACGGCGAGCCGTCCGGCCGCCGCAGATCTGACAGCATTGCCGCCGCGCCGGGTGCGTGGGGCAAGGGAACGTACGTGGCGGGATCGGGGACGATGCGCACCTCGCCCACCGGACCCATGTGCTCGACGTCCTGGAGCTGGTCGAGCATGTTCATCGCCATCATGGCCACCGTGTGCCCGATGCCGGTGTTGAGCCGTTCGGCCAACCGTGATCGGGAAGCCGCTTTTCCACGAATGACGCCACCGTGGTCGGCGTACAGAAAACGAATCAGCTCGATGCCCTCGAGCTCCGCGCGCTCGAGGATGCGCCGCACGTTCGGATCAAGCTGATTGATCTTGGTGCCGCTCGGGCGATCTCTCATCCTGCCTGCGTAGCACGATCTGGCAGCGCGGGGAAGCATCTGCCGCAGGCAGAACCGTCGTTAGGCCAGAACCCTGGAGAAGAATGTCGCCAGCTGATTGGCTCCTTGGATGATTCCGTCGAATACACCGTTGACCGCGTCGGCGGCTTGGGCCGGCCGGGTGAACAGGTAGAAGACCACGAACGCGACAGCCGCGTAGGTGATCACCTTCTTGACCTGCATGGGGGCCTCCTGCAGTCCATTCCCAGCCGTATATACCCGGATCTGGGCGATCACTGGCATCCTCTGTGAAGATGTTCATGATCCTAACCGGGGGCTTCCTTTCCTATGCCATGGTAAAGGCTTGACTTCGTGTGCGAGCACTTGGCGCGCCGGGGTTTCCGCTCCCGGCTGTCGAGGTACATCCTCCGCCCATGAGCAGATCCCAGGCGATGAGCTGGGCCCACCGCATGGCCGGCGCGGCCGGCGCCCCGGCGGCGAGCCGGTGACCAGCTGGTTGACCCGCCAGGTGGGCGTGAGGATCATCAGCGCCCAGAAGGGCGCGGCCACGTAGAAGCTGACCTGCTCGCCGCGCAGGATTGGCGGCGCGTCGGCAACGCCAGTATCAGCAGCGAGAACAGCGGCAGGGCGTGCATGCCGACGAAGGGCTACATGCCCAGGGAAGCCTTGCGCAGCTGGGAGACGGCGTGGGGGTCCCCGGTGAGCTCCACACGGGCGTGCTCCTGGCGGCCGAAGCAGAACATCAGCAGCTCGGAGGCCGTCCCCGTCACCTCCACCCGGGGGCCCTGACGGGGGCCGCCGAGCGCGACGCCGCCGCCGAGGCGGTGCAGGACGACGCCCACGGGCGACTTGCGCAGCATCAGCCTGGCGCCGCTCGACACCCGCTTCCAGATGAGCCGATCGAGGTCGGCGGGCAGCTCGCGCGGCTCCCACGACGGCTGGGCGCGGCGCACGTCTTCGTGGTGCACGAAGAGCTCCAGGGCGTTGACGGCCTCGTCGAGGAACGGCAGCAGTCCGTACACGCCGCCCGGCTTGCGCACCATGCCGACCAGCTCGGGGTAGGGGTGCTTGGCCTTGAGCCCGTTCTGGACCGAGGCGGTGTAGCCGGCCAGCGGCTTGAGCGCGATCCCGCTCATCGCGTCGGGTCGGCGCTCGCGCAGCACCAGGTGGGCGGCCAGGTCGTAGGTGGTCCAGCCCGCGCAGAGCGTCGGCGCGTCCGGCCCGAGCCGGTCGAGCAGGTCGCAGAGCGCGGCGCGTTCGCCACGAGCGTGAGTCACGTGGTCAACCCTACCTGTGGGAATAACTGGTTGATCAGAGGTGATGTAGTGACTTGCGTAGAGAGAAGTCAGCTGAGGGGAGCCTACCGAGTGGCGAGCAAGGTCACCTCGGCCGTCATGCGCCAAGGACTACGGGTCCTTGGGGTGGCCATTCGCACCGAGAAGGCGGTCTTCGCGCTGGCCGTTCTCGCCAGCGCCGTCTATGGCGGCATGACCGTGGCCTCCTCCTGGGCGCTCGGCTGGGCCACGCAGCACGTGCTGCTGCCCGCCTTCGCCGAGGGCGAGGTGGCCTCGGGCGCGCTGTGGACCGGGATGCTCCTCATCATCGGCACGGCGCTGCTCAAGGCTTTCGGCGTGGCGGGCCGCCGCATCCTTGCCGGGGTCATGCAGTACCGCATGCAGGCCAGGTCGCGCAGGGATGTCACCCAGCAGTACCTGCGGCTGCCGCTGTCCTGGCACCACCGGCACCCCACCGGGCAGCTGCTGTCGAACGCCAGCGCCGACGCCGAGGCGGCCTGGGCGCCGCTCGCGCCGCTGCCGATGGCAATCGGCGTGGTCGTCATGCTGGTCACGGCGGCGATCGCGATGATCTTCACCGACCTCGTGCTCGCGCTCGTCGGCTTCCTCATCTTCCCGGCCATCGCCGTGCTCAACCTCGTCTACCAGCGCAAGCTGAGCCCGCTCGCCACCCGCGCGCAGCAACTGCGCGCCGAGGTCAGCGAGATCGCGCACGAGAGCTTCGACGGCGCGCTCGTCGTCAAGACTCTCGGCAGGGAGGACCTGGAGACCGAGCGATTCCTGCGCCGTGCCCACGAGCTGCGCGACGCCAACATCGCCGTCGGCCGGGTACGCGGGCTGTTCGACCCGATGCTGGAGGCGCTGCCCACGATCGGCGTGCTGGCGGTGCTCGCCGTCGGCGCCCTGCGCCTGTCCGGGGGCTCCATCGTCGCCGGCGACCTGATCCAGGTCGCCTATCTGTTCACGCTGCTGTCCTTCCCGATCAGGGCGCTCGGCTGGGTGCTGGCGGAGCTGCCGCGCAGCGTCGTCGGCTGGGAGCGGGTGCAGGCCGTCCTGGACGCCACCGGCTCCATGGCGTACGGCGACGCCGCCACGACCTCATCCGCGCCCGCCGAGCTGGAGGTGCGCGGCGTGTCGTACCGCTACGGCGAGGCCGAGGTGCTGCACGACGTCACCTTCGACGTGCCGGCCGGCCGCACCGTCGCCCTCGTCGGGCCCACCGGATCCGGCAAGTCCACGCTGGTGCAGCTGCTCGTGCGGCTGGTCGACCCCGACACGGGACAGGTGGTGCTCGACGGCGTCGACCTGCGGGAGCTGGCTTACGGCGGCGTCGCCGCGTCGGTGACGCTGGTGCCGCAGCAGACGTTCCTGTTCGACGACACCGTGCGCGGCAACGTCGCGCTCGGCCTGGAGACCGCCGACGAGGACGTGTGGGGCGCGCTGCGGCTCGCCCAGGCCGACGGCTTCGTCGCCAGGCTGCCCGACGGCCTCGGCACCCGCGTCGGCGAGCGCGGCGCGACTCTGTCCGGCGGTCAGCGCCAGCGCCTGGCCCTGGCCCGCGCGATCGTGCGCCGGCCGCGCCTGCTCGTGCTCGACGACGCCACCTCCAGCGTGGACCCCCAGGTCGAAGCCAGGATCCTGTACGGGCTCCGGGACGCCGCCGAGGCCTCAACCGTCGTGGTCGTCGCCTACCGCATGGCCACGATCGCGCTCGCCGACGAGGTCGTCTACCTCGACCACGGCCGGGTCGTGGACCGCGGGCCGCACGAGGAACTGCTGGCCCGCTGCGCCGGCTACCGCAACCTGGTGACCGCCTACGAACGCGAGGAAGCCGAGCATGCCGCCATCGACGTCCTGACAGAAGAAGACGTCCTGGAGGGACAGGAAGAAGTGACGGCGGGAGAGGAAGAAGAGGTCAGCGCATGACGGCGCAGAGCATCCAGCGCGACTCCGGTCGCTCGGCGCTGGCCACCATCCGCACGGGCCTGTCGCTGACGCCCGAGTTCCGCAAGGGACTTGTGGGCACGATGATCCTGGCCGTCGTCGCGACCGTCGGCAAGATCATCGTGCCGATCGCCGTCCAGCAGACGATCGACACCGGGCTCAAGGGCGGCGTCCCGGACATCTCGTACATCACCGGAGCCGTCCTGGTGTGCGCGGCGGCCGTCGTGCTGACGGCGCTTGCCGGATACATCATGAACGTCCGCCTCTACAAGGCCACCGAGTCGTCACTGGCGACCCTGCGGGTCCGCGGCTTCAGGCACGTGCACGACCTGTCGGTGCTCACCCAGAACACCGAGCGTCGCGGGTCCCTGGTCTCGCGCGTCACCAACGACATCGATCAGATCAGCACCTTCATGCAATGGGGCGGGCTGATGATCATCGTGGCGTTCGGGCAGCTGCTCGTCGCGACGGTGCTGATGTTCGTCTACTCCTGGCAGCTGACGCTCCTGGTATGGGCCAGCTTCATCCCGCTGATGATCGCCTTGCCGCGCTTCCAGCGGCTGCTGTCGCGGGCATACACGGTGGTGCGCGAGCGCACCGGCGACATGCTCGCCGCGATCAGCGAATCCGTCGTCGGCGCCGCCGTCATCCGCGCCTACGCGTCGGAGCGGCGTACCGCCGAGCGCATCGCCAAGTCCGTGAACGCCAACAGGTCTGCCCAGGTCAGGGCGCAGACCATCGTCGGCTTCGTGTTCCCGCTGACCGAGATCGTGGCCGCCATCGCGATCGCCGGCATCGTGCTCCTCGGGGTGCGGCTGGGCCTGTCGGGCGACATCACGCAGGGCGAGCTGGTCGCGTTCCTGTTCCTGGTCACGCTGTTCGTCTCGCCGCTGCAGACCGCCACCGAGGTCCTCAACGAGGCCCAGAACGCCGTCGCCGGCTGGCGGCGCATCCTCGGCGTGCTCGACACGCCGGCGGACGTGGCCGACCCCGGTGACAAGGGTGTGGAGCTGCCGCGCGGCCCCATCTCCGTCGCCTTCGAGGAGGTGCACTTCTCCTACCCCGGCGGCGCCCCCGTGCTGCGCGAGGTCACGCTCGAGATCCCGCCCCGTTCCCGCATCGCGGTGGTGGGGGAGACCGGCTCGGGCAAGACCACGTTCGCCAAGCTCCTGACGAGGCTGATGGACCCGGGCTCAGGCCGGGTCACGATCGACGGCCACGACCTGCGCGACGTGCGCTTCTCCTCGCTGCGCGAGCGCATCGTCATGGTGCCGCAGGACGGGTTCCTGTTCGACGGGACGCTGGAGGAGAACATCCGTTATGGCAAGCCGGATGCCACCCGCGCGGAGATCGAGCTCGCGCTGACCGAGCTGGGCCTGGCCGACTGGCTCGAGGGTCTGCCGGCCGGCCTGGACACGCCTGTCGGCCAGCGGGGCGAGTCGCTGTCGGCAGGGGAGCGCCAGCTCGTCGCCCTGGCCCGCGCCTACCTCGCCGACCCCGATCTGCTCCTGCTGGACGAGGCCACCTCGGCGGTGGACCCGGCCACGGAGGTACGGCTGGCCCGCGCGCTCGAAGGCGTCACCCGCGGCCGCACCGCCATCTCGATCGCCCACCGCCTGTCCACGGCCGAGAACGCCGACGAGGTGCTGGTCTTCGACGCGGGCCGCCTGGTGCAGCGCGGCTCGCACGCCGAGCTGGTGATCGAGCAGGGCGTGTACGCCGACCTGCACGCCTCCTGGGTCTCCGCCGCCCACTCGTGACGATCACTCGCAGACCGCGGCGAAGGTCACGGTCGTCCCCCGGGGCCCCGAGACGATCGTGATGTGATCGCACAGCATCCGTGTCAGCCACAACCCCCGCCCGCGGCTCTCGAACCCCGCGGGCGGGCGCATGTCGCCCAGCCATCCCGGCGGCAGCCCCGGCCCGTCGTCGCTCACCTCGCACCACAGCCGCCCGCCGTGCGCCCACAGCCGCAGCCGCCCGTGCCCGCCGCCGTGCACCACCGCGTTGGTGGTGATCTCGTTGGCCACCAGCACGAAGTCCTCAAGGCGCCGCCCCGTCATCCCCTCGTAGGCGGCGTGCTCCGCGATCGCCCTGCGCAAATCCGTGACCCGCCCGCGCGCGAAGCTCGCGCACCATACGTGCATGGCGGCTCCTCCTAGCACGTGTCGCCGAAGAAAATACCCCGCGCCACGCCATTACGTAGTGCATTCTCTGCAAAACCCACCGTGATGTGACGCTGATCGGTGTACCTTTTCGGCCGGGGCCGTCCACGCGCCGCAGATCGCGCCGACGTGGGCAGGGGGATGAGGAGCATGAGTGTGGATGTGCTGGAGATGACGCGACGCCGACATGGCGAGCTCGTGGTGGTCAGCCTGGCGGGAGAGGTCGACGTCGACAACGCGTCCGAGGTCCGGCGGTGCCTGGGCGAGGCGGTGGAGACCCACGGTCCCCGGCTGGTGGTGGACCTGACCTCGCTGACGTTCATCGACACGACGGGGCTCGGGGTCCTCGTGCGCCAGCTCGCCGACCTGCGCGCGCGGGACGGCAGCATGGCGCTGGTCGCGCCGGACGGCCAGGTGCTGCGGCGGCTGCGCAGGACCAACCTGGCTCCGCTCTTCCCGATCTACGACACCCTCTCCCAGGCCCTGGCCTGAGGCACGGGAGCGGGCCGGTTGAAGGGGCTGGTTGAATGGATGCCATGTCCCTCGACCCCAAGATCGCCGCACGGTTGAAGCGCAACACCGACGGCCTCGTCGCCGCCATCGCCCAGCAGTACGACACCGGCGAGGTGCTCATGCTGGCCTGGATGAACGACGAGGCGCTGCATCGGACGCTCACCACCGGCAAGGCAACCTACTGGTCGCGCAGCCGCGGCGAGTTCTGGGTGAAGGGCGGCACCTCCGGCCACGTCCAGCACGTCAAGTCGGTGGCGCTCGACTGCGACGGCGACACCGTCCTCGTCAAGGTCGACCAGGTCGGCGGCGCCTGCCACACGGGCGATCGCACCTGCTTCGACGCCGACCAGCTCGAGATCGCGCTCGGCTAGGTGCGCCCTATGGACTCCAGCGGCAGCTCGCCGACGGCCCGCAGGGAACTGTGGGCCTGGCTCGCGTTGACCGTCCTTGGCTGTCTCCTGGTGTTGCTGGCCGCCGGGCGAGAGTGGGCGCGGGTCGCCCACGCGGCGGCGATCGCGCCCACCGGCGGCGACCTCAGCCCAGTCCTGACGCCGGTGGCGCTGGCCGGGCTGGCCGGGGTGGTGGCCGTGCTGGCGACCAAGGGCGCGGGCCGCCGCGCCGTCGGCGTGCTGCTGGCCCTCTGCGGCGTCGGCGGGGCCTGGGGCGCGTGGACGGCGCTCGACGGCGCCACCGTGACCGACTGGGTCACCGAGCGCAACGCGCTGCGCACCTCGCTCGGGCACCTGACCTGGGAGATCGCCCCGCTCTGGCCCATTGTGGCGGGCGCCGGAGCGGCCCTGATGATCGCCGGGGGAGCCGTCGCGATCGTGCGCGGCGGCAGGTGGGCGGGCATGTCCGCCCGGTACGAGCGCGGCGGAGCTCGCGCGGACAAGAGCGGCGTGAGCCCCGCCGCGCCGGCGCACGACGACAAGGCGCTCTGGGACGCCCTCGACCGGGGAGACGACCCCACCCGGTAGCCACAAGGCCCAATGTCACGAACTATTCACTGTTCTGAACCTCCGTCGGCTTGCCCGCCGCTTCCTCAATAAGCTGCCGTTGCAACTCGCCACGAACAGTAGGAGCCAGGCGCATGAGCTACGGGGACCAGGGCGGAAACGGCGGTTATGGCGCACAGCCGCCCGGCGGAGGATACGGCCAGCAGCCGCCCAGCGGCGGGGGCCATGGCGGTGGCGGCTACGGCCAGCAGCCGCCGAGCAGCGGCGGGTACGGCGGGTATGGGCAGCAGCCTCCGAGCAGCGGCGGGTATGGGCAGCAGCCTCCGAGCGGTGGTGGTTACGGCGGTTATGGGCAGCAGCCGCCCAGCTATCCGCAGGAGCAGCTCGGCTATGGCCAGCTGCCGCCCAGCGGCGGGTTCGGCCAGCCCGGGGGCTACGGCTACAACCAGTACGGCCCTCCGCAGCAGCCCAGGTCGACCAACGGTATGGCGGTGGCCTCGCTCGTCCTGGGCATCATCGGCCTGATCTTCTGCGGATTGACCAGTCTCCCCGGTGTGATCCTCGGCCACGTCGCGCTCAACAAGATCAAGCGCACGGGTGAGGAGGGCCAGGGGATGGCCGTGGCGGGCCTCGTCACGTCGTACATCACGGTCGTGTTGTGGCTCCTGTGCTGGCTCATTTTCGGCGGCATGTTGCTGTCGCTGATCGGCCTCAGCGCCGCCGCCTCTTCCTCCGTGGACTACTGACGAGTAACTGTCATCTGCGTAGCCGGACCGTGACGGACCGCTTGCGTTCCGATTACGAATTGTCCGCAGATTGGGTGTTGCTCCACGTAGGAGATGGTTTCTCGCTAGGCTGCCGCGCACTCGCCACAAAGATGACTAACTGAGGAGTCACAGGATGACCTACGGTAACCAGGGCGATGGCGGCTACGGCTCGCAGCCGCCCGGCGGCGGCTACGGCCAGCAGCCCCCGAGTGGTGGTGGCTACGGCCAGCAGCCGCCCAGCGGCGGCGGCGGGTACGGGGGTGGCGGCTATGGGCAGCAGCCCCCGAGTGGTGGTGGCTACGGCGGCGGGTACGGCCAGCAGCCGCCGAGCGGCGGCGGTGGCTACGGGGGTGGCGGCTATGGGCAGCAGCCCCCGAGCGGCGGTGGCTACGGCGGGCAGCAGCCGCCGGACAACCAGCTGGTCCCTGCTATCCTCACCACGCTGTTCTGCTGCCTGCCTTTCGGCATCGTGGCGATCGTCAAGTCGTCGCAGGTGAACCAGAAATGGCAGATCGGTGACTTCCAGGGTGCGATGAAGGCGGCCGAAGAGGCCAAGACCTGGTGGAAGCGCAGCCTCATCTTCGGCGCCATCGCCATCGTGCTGGGCATCATCTTCTACATCGTCGTGTTCCTCATCGCCGCCTCGAGCCTGCCGTCCGGTTCGTACTAGGCCGGTACGAGGACGACCGGCGACAGGGAAGGCGGATACTGGAAACATGGGTATCGCAACCACCGAGCGGCGCGGCACCGACCGGCTCAAGGGCCTGCTGGCGCCGCTCGGTGTTGCGGCCGGGACGGGCGTCGTGTTCGCGTTCGTGGGCGCGGTGGACCCCAACGAGCCCGGCCACTACCCGACCTGCCCGTTCTTGTGGCTCACCGGCCTCTACTGCCCCGGCTGCGGCACGCTGCGCTCGATGCACGCCCTGGCCCACCTAGACCCGGTCGCGGCGCTCGGGCTCAATCCACTCGCGGTGGTGATGATCCCGTTCCTGCTGTTCTGGTGGGGCAGGTGGGTCGTACGCGCCTGGCAGGGCAGGCCCAGACGCACGACGCTCGCCCACCCGGCGTGGCTGTGGGCCTTCCTCGGGGTCGTCATGGTGTACTGGGTTGTCCGTAACCTGCCGTTCGGGGCGTTCCTCGCCCCCTAGTCCTGCCCCTGTGGTGAGGCGACCCCGCGGGGGCCGATACCATCGCAGGACAGGCTGAAGAGCGGACGCGACGCGAACTCTCAGCCACCCCCACAGTCGACCGGAGGGACCCCAGCGCGTGAGTGAGCGGACGGAAGGGCCGAGTGTCCTCGACGACATCCTCGACGGGGTGCGCGCCGACCTCGCAGCACGTCAGCAGGCTGTGTCCATGGACGAGCTCAAGCAGCGGGCGGAGCGGGCGCAGCCGCCCAGAGACGCGATGGCCGCGCTCGGGGGTGACAGGATCTCGGTGATCGCCGAGGTCAAGCGGTCCAGCCCGTCCAAGGGCGCGCTGGCCGCGATCGCCGACCCCGCCGCGCTGGCGGCCGACTACGAAGCCGGCGGCGCTCATGTCATCAGCGTGCTCACCGAGCGCCGCAAGTTCGGCGGCAGTCTCGACGACCTGGCCGCGGTCCGCGCCAGGGTCGACATCCCGATCCTGCGCAAGGACTTCATCCTGACCTCCTACCAGCTGTGGGAGGCCAGAGCCCACGGCGCCGACCTGGCGCTGCTGATGGTCGTCTGCCTGGAGCAGGAGGCCCTGGTGTCGCTGATCGAGCGGGCCGAGTCGATCGGGCTCACCCCGCTCGTCGAGGTGCACACCGAGGATGAGCTCGAGCGGGCAGTCGCCGCCGGCGCCCGGGTCATCGGGGTCAACGCCCGCAACCTGAAGACACTCGAGGTCGACCGCGAGGTCTTCGCGAAGCTGGCGCCGAAGATCCCCGATAATGTGATCAAGATTGCCGAGTCGGGCGTCCGCGGCCCGCACGACCTGCTCGCCTACGCGAGGGGCGGCGCCGACGCCGTCCTGGTGGGGGAGAGCCTGGTCACCGGCAAGGACCCGCGCAAGGCAGTGGAGGCGCTGGTGACCGCCGGCGCTCATCCGTCGACGCGCCCCGACCACTCAGCAGAGGGATAGCAGTGGCAAACGAAGGCTCCATCCTGACCGCCGCGGACCTGGCGGGCAACGGCGCGCGCGGGGACGACCCCGACGTGCACGGCAAGTTCGGCATCTTCGGCGGCCGGTTCGTGCCCGAGGCGCTCATCCCGGCGCTGGACGAGGTGGCCGCGGTCTACGACAAGGCCAAGAGCGACCCGGAGTTCCTGCGCGAGTTCGACCACCTGCTGCGGACCTACGCGGGCCGGCCCACCACGCTGACCGACGTGCTGCGCTTCAGCGAGCAGGCCGGTGGCGCCAGGATCGTGCTCAAGCGCGAGGACCTCACCCACACCGGTGCCCACAAGATCAACAACGTGCTCGGCCAGGCGCTGCTGACCCAGCGGCTGGGCAAGAAGCGGGTGATCGCCGAGACCGGCGCAGGCCAGCACGGCGTGGCCACCGCCACCGCCGCGGCCCTGCTCGGTCTGGAGTGCGTCATCTACATGGGCGCCGTCGACTGCGAGCGCCAGGCGCTCAACGTGGCCAGGATGAAGCTGCTCGGCGCCACCGTGGTGCCGGTGACGAACGGCTCGCAGACCCTGAAGGACGCCATCAACGAGGCGTTCCGCGACTGGGTGACCAACGTCGACACCACCCACTACCTGTTCGGCACGGTGGCAGGGCCGCATCCGTTCCCCGAGATCGTGCGCGACTTCGCCCGCATCATCGGCGTCGAGGCCCGCCGCCAGATGCTGGAGCTGACCGGCAAGCTGCCCGACGCGGTGTGCGCGGCGGTCGGCGGCGGCAGCAACGCGATCGGCATCTTCCACGCGTTCATCGGCGACGAGGGCGTCCAGCTGCACGGCTACGAGGCCGCCGGGCACGGCCTGGAGAGTGGCGAGCACGCGCTCACGCTCACCGCCGGCTCGGTCGGCGTGCTGCACGGCTCACGTACCTACGTGCTCCAGGACGACGAGGGCCAGACCATCGAGTCCCACTCCATCTCGGCCGGGCTCGACTACCCGGGCGTCGGTCCGGAGCACGCGTGGCTCAAGGACTCGGGACGCGCGACCTACCACGGCGTCACCGACGACGAGGCGATGGCCGCGTTCTCGCTACTGGCCAGGACCGAGGGCATCATCCCCGCCATCGAGTCCTCCCACGCCCTGGCGGGCGCGCTGCGGCTCGGGCGCGAGCTCGGCCCGGAGGCGACCATCCTGGTCAACCTCTCCGGGCGCGGCGACAAGGACATGGGCACGGCGATGAAGTACTTCGGCTTGTAGGCCGGGCCGGCACTGGGGCCGGGCTCGCGGCCTGGCCGCCGGCGCAGGCGACGGTTGACCCCGGCGCGACCCGCCCGCCGAGGCACGGCAGGCGTGCAGCCGGCGCGGGAGGCCGTGCGGTGCAGCTCCGGGCCGGGCCGGGCTCGCGCCGTCTCGGCGGCGCGGGGGATTTCGGGCCGGTGCGACGGCAGGGCATCATGGTGGGATCAGACCTTTGAAACGGACAGACATGACGACTCTTCAGACGGTGTTCGCCAAGGCGAAGGCGGACAACCGGGCCGCGCTCGTCGGCTACCTGCCCGCGGGCTTCCCCTCCAAGGGTGGCGACGTCGCCGCCGCGGCGGCCCTGGTGGAGGCCGGCTGCGACGTCATCGAGATCGGCCTGCCCTACTCCGACCCGCTCATGGACGGGCCGACGATCCAGGACGCGGTGCACAGGTCGCTGACCAACGGCACCCGCATCGCCGACGTCATGCGCACGGTCGAGGGCGTGGCCGCCACCGGCGCCGCCACGCTCGTCATGACGTACTGGAATCCGGTCGACAAGTACGGCGCCGAGCGGTTCGCCCGCGACCTGGCCAACGCCGGTGGCGTGGGCACGATCACGCCCGACCTGACGCCCGAGGAGTCCGAGCCGTGGCGGGCGGCCTCGGCGAGCGCCGGCATCGACACGGTGTTCCTGGTGGCGCCCAGCTCGACGGAGGCGCGCATCAAGGCCGTCGTCGACTGCTGCACCGGCTTCGTCTACGCGGCGTCGCTGATGGGCGTCACGGGCGCCAGGGAGAGCGTCAACGTAGCCGCTGAGGGCCTGGTCAAGCGGACGCGGGCGCACACGGATCTGCCGGTGTGCGTGGGCCTCGGGGTGGGCACGGGCGCGCAGGCGGCCGAGGTGGCGGCCTACGCCGACGGGGTCATCGTGGGGTCGGCGTTCATCCGGCGCGTTCTGGACGCGCCCGACGAGGCGGCCGGGCGGGAGTCGATCGCCGCGCTGGCCAAGGACATGGCGCAGGGCGTGCGCCGCTGACGTGTTCGCGGAGCGCGGTTCCCGGTGACCCGGGGGCCGCGTTTTACCGTTTTTGTCAGAAGATGCAAAGATCTGGCGCGTAGGTCCTTGGCGTGCGTGCCGTGCCGGGTGATGATCGGGGCTCCCGAGCGGTGTGACGCATGACCCGGAAGGACACCTATGCGTCAAGGTCCCGTTGTCTTAGCAGCCCTCGCACTCGCGGCCACGGCCATGGCCGCCCCGCCCACCCCAGCTCCGTCGCCCACGTACGAGCTGCCATCCCCTGACTCCTCGCCGACCGGCCCGCCGCCGCCCAGCCCCACGGCGCAGAACCTGTCGCCCAGGCCCGCCCAGGTGGCCGAGCCGATCGCGATCACGTCGGCGGACTTGCGCGTCGAGCTGGACCCGGGCTTCCCGCGCGTCCTGCGGTACACCGACCTGGCGAGCGGCGCGACGCTCGGCGGCGGCGCCGGCGTGCCCGCCGTCGTGCTGAACGGCCAGCCGCGCACCGCCACCGTGGCACTGACCGGGAACGACGGCGCGACCGCCAGCTACCGGCTGACCTTCCCCGACCTGCAGGGTGTCGCGCTGGGGGCGAGCATCGGGGTCAAGGGCCGGGTGACGACGTTCAGGATCGACTCGGTGTCCGACACCGAGGCGTTCCGCGTCGGCACGATCGACCTGCCCGGCCACGACCTGGTGTCGGTCTCGAGCGGGCAGCCGGGCGCCGCCACCGCGTTCACCAGGCTCGACCCGAACTCGACCCGCACCGCGGACGTGTTCGCCCAGGTGACCGGGGACACCGCGGCCGACGCGGCCCCGGTCGGGGCGACGTATGCGATCGTGAACACCGACCGGCTGGCCGCGGCGATCGAGTCGAACTCCACCTACGACCGTCCCTCCGGCGTCACCGACCGGGACGCCGCCAGGTTCTGGCACCAGGCCAGGAAGGACGCGGCAGGCACGGTCACGGTGGGGGTGTGGAGCGGGCAGTGGACGTACCGGGCGGCGGGCTCGCCGTTCACCGAGGAGGCGCCCTGGGCCAAGGTCGTGGTGACCCCCGACGCCAACGGCGACGGGACGCTGGACTGGCAGGACGGCGCGGTCGCGTTCCGGGGCATCGGCGTCAGAGCGCTCGGCGCTGAGCGGACCAGGGACCGGGTGGTGATCCACATCCCGTTCAACTTCTCCAGCCAGGCCACGCACCCGTTCCTGCGCACGCTCGACGACGTCAAGCGGATCTCGCTGGCCACCGACGGGCTCGGCCAGCTGGCGCTGCTCAAGGGCTACCAGTCCGAGGGGCACGACGCGGCGCACCCCGACTACGGCGGCAACTACAACCGCCGCGCCGGCGGCCTGAAGGACCTGAACACGCTGCTCAAGGCCGGCAAGGGGTGGAACGCCACGTTCGGCGTGCACGTCAACGCCACCGAGTCCTACCCCGAGGCCAAGAACTTCAGCGAGCAGCTGGTCAACAAGGACACCAAGGGCTGGAACTGGCTCGACCAGGCGTACCTGATCGACCAGCGCGGCGATCTGACCAGGGGGACGCTCGCCAGGAGGTTCGGGCAGCTGCGCGAGGAGGCCGACAGAAATCTCGCCGTGCTGTACGTGGACGTGTTCCGGCCGTTCGGCTGGGTCGCCGACCGTACGCTCGCGGAGCTGCGCGCGCAGGGCTGGCAGGTCACCACGGAATGGTCGGACAAGCTCGAACGGTCGTCGCTGTGGGCGCACTGGGCCAACGACCTCAACTACGGCGGGGTCACCAACAAAGGGCTGAACTCGCAGATCATCCGGTTCATCCGCAACGACGAGAAGGACGTCTGGAACGCGCATCCCATCCTCGGCAACGCCCGCATCGTCGAGTTCGAGGGCTGGACGGCGGAGAACGACTTCACCGCCTTCTTCCGCAACATCTGGGAGCACAACCTGCCTGCCAAGTTCCTGCAGCACCACAAGATCATGGACTGGAACGCCGACGAGATCGTCTTCACCGGCGGGGTGCGCGGCACGAACAGCAACGGCCGGCGGGAGTGGTTCGCGGGCGGGCGCAAGGTGCTCGACGGCGGCACGTACCTGCTGCCGTGGCAGGGCAGGCATTACCACTACAACCCGGCGGGCGGCGAGACCACATGGGACGCCGACCGGCCGATGACCGTCTACAAGCTCACCGACCAGGGCCGCGTCCCCGCGGGCACGGTCACCCCGGCGGGCGGGAAGATCACGCTGCGGGCCGAGGCCGGCGTGCCGTACGTGCTCTACCCGGGCAAGGCGCCCAAGCAGCCCGATCCCGGATGGGGGCAGGGCAGTGGCGTGCGCGACCCCGGCTTCAACGGCGACCGCCTCGACGGATGGCGGGTCATCGGGCCCGTGAGCGTCGAGACGAACGGGCTGGGCCATCGGGTGGCCCGGCTGGCCGGCGGTGCCCAGGCACGGCTTGAGCAGCGGCTGACCGGCCTGGAGCCGGGCCGCACGTACACAGCGTCGGCGTTCGTCGAGGTCGAGCCGGGTAAGACGCGTGCGACCACGCTCGAGGCCGGTGGGGCGGCGGTGACGATCGACCGGTCCACGGCCAAGAACTACATCGCCTCGGACGAGAAGCACGACACCTACTTCCAGCGGGTCAAGGTCACGTTCACGGCGGCAGGCGAGGCGGCCACGATGCGGATCACGGCCGCCGACGCGGCCGGGGACGTGCGGGTGGACGACGTACGGGTGTTCCGGCGGGAGCCGCCCGGCCGGGTCGAGACGTTCGAGTCGGCCGAGCCCGGGTGGGGGCCGTTCGTGAAGGGGGACGCGGGCGGGTCGTTCGACGCGCGCACGCACCTGGCCGAGCGGCACGAGCCGTACACGCAGTCCGGGTGGAACGGCAAGGCGGTCGACGACGTGCTGAACGGCGACTGGTCGCTCAAGGCCCACGAGGAGCGGCAGGGGCTGATCTACCGTACGTTGCCGTGGACCGCGCGGTTCGAGCCAGGGCACGCGTACGAGGTGTCGTTCAGCTACCAGAACACGCAGGCGGACACGTACCAGTGGGTGACCGGCTACGACGCGGGCGGCGCGAGCGTGGAGACGCGGCGCACGCCGATCCCGGAGCGGCGGACCACGGACACCTTCACCGAGCGGGTGGTCGGCGGCTGCGGCGACGTGTGGGTGGGGCTGCGCTCGCTCCGGCCCGAGCAGGCCGGGGCCGACTTCATCCTGGACGACTTCTCCGTCACCGACCTCGGGCCCGCGCAGGACGCGCAGGCATGCGGGTCGCTGGAGCTGACGCCCGCCTCGGCGGCGTTCGAGCAGGGCGCCGCCAACGACGTCACCACCGTGTTCACGAACCTGGAGGACGCGGCGGCCCAGGACGTGCGGGTCTCGCTGGACGTGCCGGAGGGATGGGCCGTCACCGGCGACGGGACCGGCACGATCGAGCCCGGCGCCACGCTGACCACGGCCTGGAGGGTCACCCCGCCCGCCGACGCCCCCTACGGCTTCTACGACCTGAAGGCCACCGTGGCCTACACGGTGAGGGGCGCGGCCAGGACGCTGACGGCCTCGGCACGGGTGCGGACCCTTCCGCCGCCGCCCCAGGCCGACGCCTACGCCGGCGACCTGGAGTGGGTCAGCGCCGACAACGGCTGGGGGCCCGTCGAGCGCGATCGGTCCAACGGCGACACCGGCGAGGCCGACGGCGGGCCGATCGTCATCGGCGGGCGGACCTTCGCCAAGGGGCTCGGCACGCACGCCCCCGCCAAGATTCGCTTCTACCTGAACGGGCGGTGCTCGGGGTTCAGCGCGTTCGTCGGCGTGGACGACGTGCAGGCAACGCGGGGGTCGGTGCGGTTCGGCGTGGTCGCCGACGGCGTGGAGCGGGCGCGCAGCCCGGTGCTGCGGGCCGCCGACCCGGCGTACGAGCTGGTCGCCGACCTGACCGACGCCAGGTACGTCGACCTCGTGGCCGACGACGCGGGCGACGGGAACGGCAACGACCACGCCGACTGGGGGGAGGCCAGGTTCACCTGCGGCTGAGCCCGGGAGTCCGCATCGGGATCCCATGCCCGTAACAGCCGTAAAGGCCGCAGGTCAGAGTGGGGAAATCCCGCTTAGCTGACGCTTATCCCCGGCGTGGTCGGATGGATCCCGGTACTGTGCGCCTCCCGGCACAGAGGCAGAGGAGAGTGACCCGTGGCCGCGTCGCAGCCATCACACAATGTCAGGAGAGCTGTACCCTGGGTGACGACCGTCGCGCGGCTCGTTCTGGGCGGAGTGCTGATCGTTGCGGGCGCGCTCAAGATCGGCAACCCGTCGGACTCCGTCGTGGCGGTCAAGGCTTACCAGCTGCTGCCCGAGTCGATCGCCGTCCCGGTGGGCTACATCCTGCCGATCCTGGAGATCGTCATCGGCGTGCTGCTGGTCGTCGGTCTGCTGACCAGGGTGGCCGCCGTGATCGCGGGGCTGCTCATGTTCGCGTTCGTGTTCGGCATCGCCTGGGCGTGGGCGAACGGCCTGCGGATCGACTGCGGCTGTTTCGGCGGCGGCGGCCAGCTGGGGAAGGGGCAGGAGCCCACCTACCTGCTCGACATCCTGCGTGACTTCGGCCTCGTGTTGCTCGGCGCCTGGACCGTCCGTTTCCCGCCGGGCCGCTTCGCGCTCGACGGCGCCCTCGGCCTGGGGGGCGACAGTGCAGACGACGAGGAGGACCAGCGATGAGCAAGGGCGACCGTGCGAAGACGAAGTCCGCGCGCGACAAGATCAAGGAGCAGCAGGCCGCGGCACGGGTGCGCGACCAGCGCCGGCGCGTGGTGACGTACGTGACCGCCGGCGCGGTCGCGGTGGCCGCGGTCGGGCTCGGCTGGTGGTACGCGGCCAGCACATCCCAATCGGAGGAGGCCTCCACCGCGCTCGCGCCGATCACCCCGCAGCCCGACGGCAGCGTCGTGATGGCGAAGAGCGGCGTCACGAAGCCCGTTGTCGACATTTACGAGGACTTCCAGTGCCCGGCCTGCAAGGAGGCCGAGCGGGTCAGCGGGCAGACGTTCAAGAACCTCGCCGCCGAGGGCAAGGCCAAGGTTGTCTACCACCCCATCACGATCTTCTCTCAGGAGCCGACCAAGTCCAACTCCGTACGCGCGGGCAGCGCCGCCAGGTGCATCGCGGACGGTAAGCAGTGGATGGCCTTCCACGACCTGCTCTTCGCGAACCAGCCGGCCGAGACCGTCGAGGGCTTCAAGAACGGACAGCTCGTGCAGTGGGGCAAGGAGGCCGGGGTGACCGCGCCGGACTTCGAGCAGTGCGTCACCTCGGGCAAGAACACCCAGGCGCAGCTGTCGTACAGCGAGAAGATCATGCAGAACCAGAAGCTGACCCATACGCCGACGGTGAAGTTGAACGGCACGGAAGTGGACAATGCGGTGCTCTTCAGCCCGCAACAACTGCGCGAAGCGATTACGAAGGCGGCTAAGTAGGCTCGCTTCCGCTACCCTCACCTGACATGCCCCTTGCCTCGATTCCCAGCCCCTCCGAAGGGGTCTGGTATCTCGGAATCATCCCGATCCGGGCTTATGCGCTGTGCATCGTGCTCGGCGTCGTCGTCGCCGTCTGGCTGAGCGAGCGGCGCTGGCGCGCCCGCGGCGGCCAGAAGGGGACGATCGTCGACATCGCCGTCCCCGCGGTCATCTTCGGCCTTATCGGCGGACGCCTCTACCACGTCATCACCGACTGGCAGACCTACTTCGGCAGCCGTGCGATCAAGGAGCCTTACCAGGCGCTGTTCATCTGGGAGGGCGGCCTCGGCATCTGGGGCGCGATCGCGCTCGGCGCCCTCGGCGTCTGGCTGGCCGTGCGCAGGCGCGGCCTCTCCTTCAGCGCCATCGCCGACACGGTCGCGCCCGGCATCGCCTTCGCCCAGGGCATCGGCCGGTGGGGCAACTGGTTCAACCAGGAGCTCTACGGCTCGCCGACCACGCTGCCGTGGGGCCTGGAGATCGACGCCGACCACGGGGGAGAGCCCGGCGTGCTCTACCACCCGACCTTCCTGTACGAGTCGATCTGGGACGTGGCACTCGGCTTCGCGCTCATCTTCGCGGGCCGGAAGTTCGCGCTGCACTACGGGCGGCTGTTCGCCCTCTACGTCGCCGGCTACACGCTGGGCCGCTTCTGGATCGAGGGGCTGCGCATCGACCCGGTCGGCGGGGTGGACCACGCGGTGACGTTCCTCGGGCTGCGGATCAACCAGTGGACGTCGATCGTGTTGTTCGTCGGGGCGCTGGTCTACTTCTGGGCGACCAGGAACAAGCAGGGGGTCGAGGTGGTCGTGCCGCCGTCGCCCGCCGTGGCGGACCCGGCACACCCGGCCGATCAGGCCGACGCCGACTCCCCGGACTCGACCACCGAGGACGGCGACCCCGCCACGACGGAGTCGGCCGAGCGGGGCGATGACGCCGCGGAAGCGACCGGCGAGGACGGGAGCAAGGCATCGGCTGACACCGCGGCGGAGAGCGGCGCAGACGAGAGCGGCACGCCCGGGGGCGGGGAGGCTGGCGACAGCGGGACCGAGGACGGCCGTTCGGACGACGCCCCCGGATCCCGTGGGTCCGCCGGGTCCGCGGACGCCTCTGAGGTGTCGGACGCGGACACCTCTGACCCTGTGGACGCGGACACCTCTGACCCTGTGGACGCGGACACCTCCGCCCCTGCGGACGCGGACGCGGCCGCTGCCGACCGTGCCGAATCCGACCGTGCCGAAGAGGTGACCGCGGAGCGGCCTGAAGCCGTGACCAAGGAGAAGAATTCGCGATGAGTGGCCGCGCGGAGGCGCACCACCAGCATCGCGACGTCACTGGGGGCTGGTTGCGGCCCTCGGTGTTCGGCGCGATGGACGGCCTGGTGTCGAACTTCGCGCTCATCGCGGGTGTCGCGGGGGGCACCGCGAACACCAAGGTCATCGCCCTCGGCGGCGTCGCCGGACTGGCCGCCGGGGCCCTGTCCATGGCGGGCGGCGAATACGTCTCGGTGGCCAGCCAGCGTGAGCTCGCCCAGGCCGAGATCGCCGTCGAGCGGCGCGAGCTCGACCGCCACCCCGACGACGAGCGGGCCGAACTGGCTCAGACCTTCGTCGACAAGGGTGTGGAGCCGGGACTGGCCGCCGAAGTGGCCAGGCAGATCTCCCAGAACCCGGACCCGGCGCTGGAGGTCCACACCCGCACAGAGCTGGGCGTCGTCCCCGGTGAGCTGCCGTCGCCGATGGTGGCCGCGGTGTCGTCGTTCTTGTCCTTCGCGGTAGGGGCGGTGCTGCCGCTACTGCCGTACGTGTTCGGGGCCGAGGGGCTGGTGGTGTCGGCAGTGGTGTCCTGCGTGGCGCTGTTCGCGGCGGGCGCGATGGTGTCGGCCGTGACGGCGCGCAGTTGGTGGTATTCCGGACTGCGCCAGCTCGTGGTGGGCGCCGTGGCGGCCGGGGTCACGTTCGGCGTGGGCAATCTGATCGGGGCGACGGGGCTGTGATGGCCCGCAGACGAGCCGGATCCCGACACAAGGGCGGCCGTCCGGCACCAGGGACGGACGAGACGGGCCTGAGCGGCGGCGTGCCCAGCGGTGGTGTGCCGGCCGGTGGCGTGCCCGGCGGTGGTGAGCCGGGTGGCGGCGCGCCCAGCGGCGGAGTGCCCGGCCGCGGTGTGCCGGGTGGTGGTGCCCGTTCGTTAACGGGCATGGACGGCGTCGGCCAGGTTGCTGGTGGCGAGTACGGCGGCTGGTCGGCGGGTGCGCATGGCGGCGCCGCCGGAGGCCCTCAGCCGACGGCGGGCGGATATGGCAACGCTGCCTCCGCCGGTCCCCTGCCGGCGGCTGGATATGGCAACGCAGCGCCGGTCGATGGCCGCCATTCGATCACCAGCGCTGACCGCGGTGAACGGGCCGCGGCTGCCGGCAGCGGGACGGCGGCGAATGCCGATCCGCGCGGCTACCCCGCTACCCCAGGTGGTGAGAGCGGTGCGTCGCTGGGGAATGCGGGCGAGGGCCGTCGGTCGTCGTCCCGCCTCGGCAGGCGCAGCCGGTCATCGGCGGGCTTTGGCGAAGACGCTCGGTCGTCGGCGGGCCTCGGTGACGGCGGGCCGTCGGCGGCTCATTTCGACGACAGCGGCCGGTCGGCCTCTCCTCGTGCGGACGGCGGCCGGTCGGCCTCTCGTCGCGCCGACGGCGGCCGGTTGGCGTCTCGTCGCGCTGACGGAGGTCGGTCGGCGTCTGGCAGGGGCGACGGCGGTCGGCCGGCGGACGTCGGCGACGATGACGGCCCATTGTTTTCCGGCATCGATGACGGTGGCCGGTCGGCAGGAGGCACCGATGAGGGTGGCGGCCAGGCAGTGGCCGCGTCCCGCGAGCGGCGGCGTACCCCGCGCTCCGACTGGCAGTTCCCGCTGCTCACCGACTGGGGTATGCGCCCTGAGCGGCAGCGGCTGCTCGTCATCATCGCCGCGGTCGTCGGCGTGCTGGCGAGCGGCGTCGGACTGGTGGCCATCCTCGGGTCGATCGGTGACTACTCGCCGGAACGGCAGGCCGGCGCCGCCGTGCCGGATGCCGACACCGCGTTGCCGCAGGTGTTCCGCGGGTGGGGCTCACCCAAGCTGTTCGACCCAGTCGCCGACAGGACCAAGGACGGCCGGGCGCTCACGGAGAAGGAGGTATTCGCGCAGAGTGAGCTGGCGGTGACCAAGAAGCTCAAGCTCAAGCTCGTCGCCAAGCGGCTTGACGCCGACTGCTCGGCCGCACTGTGGGGCGAGAACCTCCTCGAACAGGTGTCGGAGGCCGGATGCACTCAGGTCGCGCGAGGACTCTACGCCAGCTCCGACGGCCGCTACGTCGGCCAGTACACACTGCTCAACCTGAAAGACGGGCAGTCGGCCGCCGGGCTGGTCGAGTCGTTGAGGACCCTTTACCGCGGCGGCTGGGCACGTCCCCTGACCTCGTCCAAAGGCGCCTTTCCCGCGGGCGGGTATTCCGAGGCGGGCGGTTACGCCCTCGGCCACTACGTCGGCCTGGTCTGGCTCGGCAGGATCGACGGCACCGAGCCCGGTGCCAAGGACGACTTCGTCTCGCTCGCGCTGGCCCTGCGCGGGGCCGAGAAGGCCGTCTACCGCCGCGTCGTCTCCATCACGGGGCCGTCCTCCTGATGTCCGCCGAGCCAAGCGTCCGCGGTCGCCACACCGTTGTCCCGACGCCCGGCCGGGTCATGCGGGTCCGTCATGTTGTCAGCTGCAGGGGAGCGGTCGGCTGATGTCCCGACGTGTCGTCATTTCCGTCGTGATCGCCAACGTAGTGATCATCGCCGTGGTCGGGTGGCTGTGGTTGCGACGTGACGATCCGCGGCCGACCGCGTTCCACGGCGAATCCACGTCCGCCTTCTACACGGCCATCGACAACCGCCAGAACGACTCCGAGCCGCTGACCGGGCAAGAGGTCTTCACCCCCGCCAACCGGACCCTGGGCACCATGCGCCTGGACTCCACGCAGGAGTTCACCGACTGTGACGAGGTTCTCTGGGGCACCTCCGCCATGGGGTGCACGCAAGCGCTGCAGGGCACGTACAAGGGGAGCGCGGTGGCGGGCCAGTTCGTCATCTTCAACCTGAGCGACGGGCGGGCGGCCGACGCGCTGGTGGCGGCGCTGGGCAAGGACGGTTTTGTACGGCAGGGCATCATGTTCGACGCCGCCGGCAGCCGTGCTCAGGCCCGTGCCATGGGCCATTACGTGACGGTGAGCTGGGTCGGCGGCCCGGCGCCCGCTCAGGAGCTGGTCGCCGCCCTCGTCGCGCTGGACGGACTCGGGCGTGTGGTCCAGGGGCGGATCGTCGCCGCGACCTGACGACTCTCACATCGGGGCCGTGGCGAGGCTCCCAGGCTTGTCACGCTGAGCGCGCTCGGTTCGTCGTGCTGAGCGCCGCTCGGTTCGTCGTGGTGAGCGTTCTCAGGTCGTCGTGGTGAGGGCTGAGATCGTCGCCGCGACCGCCTGCGGGAGGGCGGCCAGGCGGTGGAGCGGAGCTTCCAGCGGGGTGAGGTCGTCCGACCACGGGGCGGCCTCGCGGATGAGGGTGCGAGCCTCGTTCTTGGTGAGCGTCGTGCCCTGGACGCGGGTCACGGCGATGAGCCCCTCACGCCACGTGTTGGCCAGCTTGGCGTGTCCGTTGTCCAGGATCCTGCGCAGCACGCCAGGTGCGTCGTCTTCCGGTGACGGGAGGCGTACGGCGTCGACAGAACCGGCGTCTGCGCTGAGCTTGTAGACGGCGGCCAGCACGTCGGGGACGGGCGGTAGCGAGGTCCCGAGTATGCGTACGTGGGCGGCGCGGGTGGCCAGGAGCAGGCGGGGGAGCGCGGCCTCCAGACCGGGCGGCACGGCGATCGCCACGCGGTCCACGGCGGCCGCGTAAGGCTTGGCCAGCCAGGTCGACAGCTTGACGCGGGGCTGGCTCAGGCCCTTCGGCCAGTCGCCCACCAGCAGGTCAGCGTCGAAGTCCGGCGGCAGGTCAGGGGTGGGAGGGGAGGCCGGGCGGGGCTTGTGCGGCGCTGAGACGGTGGTCTGGGCGGATTCGACCGACTGGGGGCCCTGAGTATAGATGGCGGTCGTCAGGCGGCTCAGACGGGATGTCACGGCCGGACGCGTCTTGGTGGTGGGGCGCAGAATGTACAGGTCAGCGGCGGAGCCGATGGCCTCAGCGCCGAAATAGCGATTGAAATCCGGGTAGATCGCCTCGTACGTCAGGTTGAGCTCCGACAGGGCCTGCTGCACCTTGAAGGCCAGCATCGGGGTGCGCTCGCTCGCCCCGTACGCCAGCAACACCCGCCCCTCGTCCGTCAACCCCTCCACGGCGCGTGCCACGAACAGGCCGGTGCCCTCCGGCGTGTACGGGGGATCGGTGAGCGCCAGGTCGTGGTCCCGGGCCGAGGCCGGCAGGCCGAGGCGCAGGTCGGCCCAGCGGGTGCGGACGCCCAGGTCCTGGTCGTCGATGTAGGCGAGGATGCGCTCGTCGAGGTCCACCACGGTGACGTCGGTCTCCGGGTGGACGAGTTTGACGGCCAGCGAGGTGAGGTCGTGGTCGCCGACGCACAGCAGGCGCGTGCCCGGGAGCCAGAAGCGGGCGCCGAGCAGGAGCGCGCGTCGCAGCACGGTGTCCGGCGTGGCGGAGACGTGGTCCAGCACGTGACGGGCGTGTGGGGCGCCGGCGACGAGTGCGGTGAGGCGTTCCAGCACGTGGGCGTAGTGGGGGACCAGGTGGGCCACGGGGTCCTCGGGCGGCGGGGCCACGGCGAGGAGGTCCTGATAGTCGGGGGTGTGGGTGAGCGGCACCCGGAAGCGGTCCCCCTCCTGCTCCAAATGGAGCTCGCGGAGCAGGGTCTCGATGGTACGCCTCGACGTGGCGCCGGCCCTGACCAGCTCCGCGAGCGTCCACCACTGCCCGTCGCACAGGAGCGCCAACGCGTGCCGCAGCCGCCTGCTGTCCGCACCCGCGGCGTCGAGCAGCCGTTCCAGGCCCTCCCGCTCCGTCCGGTCCTGCCCTACGCTGTCACGCTCCGCACCGACCTGCTCCATGGTTCAACCCTATCGAGGGTGCAGGGCCGGTCTCTGCTGTGCGGCAGGCAGGCGGGATCCCGCCCGACCGCCGGCTTCCGGCCGGGCTGGGTCGTCCCGGCATCCCGTGCGTTCCGCGTTCGCCCGCGGCGAGAGGGGCTCAAGGGATCGCAGGGAAGAAGAGTGCGAAGACGAACAAAAGAGGGTTTAGGGATAGGCGGGAACGACGTGGCGGCAAGGCTCTGCATGGGTGACAGGGAGCGTATGTGGCGACGGGGGAAGGGGTATCGGGTGATCGGCAGCGGTGTGGGCGTGGCCGGCCGGGAGGCGGAAGGAAATCGCTCCCTGTGGCGTAAATCGCTGCTCAGATCGGGAATTTCGCCGCCCTCGCCCGAGGTTTGGGATAGAGAGTTCGGATGCTGGGACGGGTTCGAATGTTCGCAATGCGGACGTGGCGGGCACCATTCCGGCAGGGTGCGGTAACCTCTACCCACGATATGCAGCAGGGCCAACGTCGTCCCCGCCTGTAGCCGGTTTTGAGACAGACGATGACGACGGGAGGGATTCAATGCCTGCTGCCCACCTCGGGTTCCCCGAGCCCCAGGGCCTGTACCACCCCGCCAACGAGCACGATGCCTGCGGTGTCGCCATGGTCGCCGACGTCGCGGGACGCCGGGGGCACGGGATCGTGGTCAAGGCGCTGACGGCGCTGTGCAATCTTGATCATCGGGGGGCCAAGGGTAGCGAGCCGGACACCGGCGACGGAGCCGGGATCCTGACGCAGATCCCGGATGCGTTCTACCGCGTCACCGTGCCGTTCGCGCTGCCCGCCGCGGGCGCGTATGCGACCGGCATCGCCTTCCTGCCGTTCGACGAGCAGGCCAGAAGCGTCGCGACGGGCCTGATCGAGGAGATCGCGGCCGAGGAGGGCCTCACCGTGCTCGGCTGGCGTGAGGTGCCGGTCGACCGCGAGCTGCCGGGGCCGAGCGCGCGGGCCGTCATGCCGCATTTCGCCCAGCTGTTCGTGTCGAGCCCCGACGAGCTCGAGGGGCTGGAGCTGGACCGGCTGGCGTTCTGCCTGCGCAAGCGGGCCGAGCACGAGGCGGACGTCTACTTCCCCTCGCTGTCGGCGCGCACGATCGTCTACAAGGGCATGCTCACGCCCGACCAGGTCGAGCCGTTCTTCCCCGACCTGTCCGACGAGCGCTACGAGAGCGCGATCGCGCTGGTGCACTCGCGCTTCTCCACCAACACGTTCCCCAGCTGGCCGCTGGCCCACCCATACCGCTACATCGCCCACAACGGCGAGATCAACACGGTCAAGGGCAACCGCAACTGGATGCGGGCCCGTGAGGCGATGCTGGCCTCCACTCACATCCCGGGCGATATTTCGCGACTTTTCCCCATCTGTGACCCGGATGGCAGCGACACCGCCAGCTTCGACGAGGCCCTGGAGCTGCTCCACATCGGCGGACGCAGCCTGCCCCACGCCGTGCTGATGATGATCCCGGAAGCCTGGGAGAACCACACGGAGATGGACCCGGCCCGCCGGGCCTTCTACGAGTTCCACTCCTCGATGATGGAGGCCTGGGACGGCCCCGCGTCGATCACGTTCACCGACGGCACCCTGGCCGGCGCCGTGCTCGACCGCAACGGCCTGCGCCCGGGACGCTTCTGGGTGACCGCCGACGGCCTGGTCGTGCTGGCCTCCGAGGCCGGCGTGCTGGACATCAAGCCCGAGGACGTCGTACGTAAGGGCCGCCTGCAGCCCGGCAAGATGTTCCTCATCGACACGTCGCGCGGCAAGATCATCGAGGACGACGAGATCAAGGCCGAGCTGGCCGCCGAGCTGCCGTACGAGGAATGGCTGCACGCCGGCCTGGTCCGCTTCGAGGAGCTGCCGGCCCGCCAGCGGGAGATCCCCACCCACGAGGCGCTCGTCAAGCGGCAGCAGACCTTCGGCTACACCGAGGAAGAGCTGCGCATCATCCTGTCGCCGATGGCGAAGGTCGGTCAGGAGCCGATCGGCTCGATGGGCACCGACACGCCCGTCGCCGTGCTGAGCGAGAAGCCGCGGCTGCTGTTCGACTACTTCACCCAGCTGTTCGCGCAGGTCACGAACCCGCCGCTGGACGCCATCCGTGAAGAGCTGGTCACCTCGCTGGCCAGCACCATCGGGCCTGAGGGCAACCTGCTCGACCCGGGGCCGAGCTCGTGCCGTCAGCTGGTGCTGCCGTACCCGGTGATCGACAACGACGAGCTCGCCAAGATCATCCACATCAACGACGAGCACGACCTGCCCGGCTTCCACCCGCACGTCATCAGCGGCCTGTACGAGGTCGCCGGCGGCGGCGAGGCGCTGCTGCGCCGCCTGGAGGAGATCAGGGCCGAGGCGTCCCAGGCGATCGCCGACGGCGCGCGCATCATCGTGCTCAGCGACCGCGGCTCCTCCGAGACCCTGGCGCCGATCCCGTCGCTGCTGCTGACCGGCGCGGTGCACCACCACCTGATCCAGGAGAAGACCCGCACCAAGATCGGCCTGGTCGTCGAGACCGCCGAGGCCCGCGAGTGCCACCACATGGCGCTGCTGATCGGGTACGGCGCCGGCGCGATCAACCCGTACCTGGCGATCGAGACCGTCGAGGACCTAGTCGACACCGGCGTCCTGCAGCTCGACAAGCGCAAGGCCGTGCGCAACCTCATCAAGGCGTACGGCAAGGGCGTCATCAAGGTCATGTCCAAGATGGGCGTGTCGACGGTGGCCTCCTACACCGGCGCGCAGATCTTCGAGGCGCTCGGCCTGAGCCAGGAGGTCATCGACTCCTGCTTCACCGGCACCACCTCGCGTCTCGGCGGCGTCGGCTTCGACGTGCTGGCTGAGGAGGTGGCGCAGCGGCACCGCCACGCCTACCCCCGCGTGGAGAACGCCCACCGCAGGCTGCAGGTCGGCGGCGAGTACCAGTGGCGGCGCGAGGGTGAGCCGCACCTGTTCAACCCCGAGACCGTCTTCAAGCTGCAGCACGCCACCAGGACCCGCCGCTACGAGATCTTCAAGGAGTACACGAACCTCGTGGACTCCCAGGCGGAGCGGCTGATGACCCTGCGTGGCCTGTTCAAGCTGCGCAAGGGCAACCCGATCCCGATCGAAGAGGTCGAGCCCGTCGAGAGCATCGTCAAGCGGTTCTCCACCGGCGCGATGTCGTACGGCTCCATCTCGATGGAGGCGCACGAGACGCTCGCCATCGCGATGAACCAGCTCGGCGGCAAGTCCAACACCGGCGAGGGCGGCGAGGACCCCGAGCGGCTCTACGACCCCGCCCGCAGGTCCGCGATCAAGCAGGTGGCCTCCGGCCGCTTCGGCGTCACCAGCGAATACCTGGTCAACGCCGCCGACCTGCAGATCAAGATGGCCCAGGGCGCCAAGCCCGGCGAGGGCGGCCAGCTGCCCGGCCACAAGGTCTACCCGTGGATCGCCAAGACCCGGCACTCCACGCCCGGCGTCGGCCTCATCTCGCCGCCGCCGCACCACGACATCTACTCGATCGAGGACCTGGCCCAGCTCATCCACGACCTGAAGAACTCCAACCCGGAGGCCAGGGTCCACGTGAAGCTGGTCGCCGAGGTCGGCGTCGGCACCGTCGCCGCGGGTGTGTCGAAGGCGCACGCCGACGTGGTGCTCATCTCCGGGCACGACGGCGGCACCGGCGCCTCGCCGCTCACCTCGCTCAAGCACGCGGGCGCGCCGTGGGAGCTCGGCCTGGCCGAGACCCAGCAGACGCTGCTGCTCAACGACCTGCGCGACCGCATCGTCGTCCAGGTCGACGGCCAGCTCAAGACCGGCCGCGACGTCGTCATCGCCGCGCTGCTCGGCGCCGAGGAGTACGGCTTCGCCACCGCGCCCCTCGTCGTCTCCGGCTGCGTGATGATGCGGGTCTGCCACCTCGACACCTGCCCCGTGGGCGTCGCCACGCAGAACCCCGAGCTGCGCAAGCGCTTCACCGGCAAGCCCGAGTTCGTGGTCAACTTCTTCGAGTTCATCGCGGAGGAGATCCGCGAATACCTGGCCGAGCTGGGCTTCCGCTCGCTCGACGAGGCGATCGGGCACGTCGAGCTGCTCGACATGACGGCGGCCGAGGAGCACTGGAAGGCGAGCGGGCTCGACCTGTCGCCGATCCTGCACCAGCCCGAGCTGCCCGCCGGCACCGCGCTGCACCGGGTCATCGAGCAGGACCACGGGCTGCAGCACGCGCTGGACAACACGCTCATCCAGCTCGCCGAGGGCGCGCTCAACGAGGGCACCCCGGTCACGCTGGAGCTGCCCATCCGCAACGTGAACCGCACGGTCGGCACCATGCTCGGCTACCAGGTCACCAAGCGGTACGGCGGCAAGGGCCTGCCCGACAACACCATCGACATCTCCTTCACCGGCTCGGCGGGCAACTCGTTCGGCGCGTTCCTGCCGCGCGGGATCACGCTGCGGCTGACCGGCGACGCCAACGACTACCTCGGCAAGGGCCTGTCCGGCGGCCGGGTCACCGTCCGCCCGCACGAGGAGGCCCCGCTCGACGGGCACATCATCTCCGGCAACGTCGCCCTGTACGGGGCCACGTCCGGAGAGGTGTTCATCCGCGGCGTCGTGGGCGAGCGGTTCTGCGTGCGCAACTCCGGCGCAACGGCGGTCGTCGAGGGCGTGGGCGACCACGGCTGCGAGTACATGACCGGCGGCCGGGCTGTCGTCCTCGGCCCGACCGGGCGCAACTTCGCGGCCGGCATGTCGGGCGGCATCGCGTACCTGCTGGACCTCAAGCCCGAGCGGGTCAACCGCGAGATGGTCGCCATCGAGGAGCTCACCGAAGAGGACACCGAGTTCCTCAAGGAGACCGTCGAGAAGCACTTCGCGGAGACCGCCTCGCCGGTGGCCAAGCAGCTGCTGGCGGAGTGGGACGAGGCGGTCGGCAGGTTCAGCAAGATCATGCCGACGGACTACAAGAGGGTGCTGGCCGCCGCCGAGGCCGCCCGCATCGAAGGCAGAGACATCGACGAGGCCGTCATGGCGGCTGCGGTTCAGGGTTAAGGGAGGCGTACCGAATGGCTGACCCCAAGGGTTTTCTCACGCACGACCGGGAGCTGCCGGCGCGCCGCCCTGTCGACGTGCGCATCAGCGACTGGCGTGAGGTCTACCAGGACTTCTCGCAGGAGAAGCTGACCAAGCAGGCGGCCCGCTGCATGGACTGCGGCATCCCCTTCTGCCACAACGGCTGCCCGCTGGGGAACCTCATCCCCGAGTGGAACGACCTCGTCTACCGCACCGACTGGCGCGAGGCGATCGAGCGGCTGCACGCCACGAACAACTTCCCGGAGTTCACGGGCAGGCTCTGCCCGGCTCCGTGCGAGGCGGCGTGCGTGCTCGGCATCAACTCCGACCCGGTGGCGATCAAGCGGGTCGAGGTCGAGATCATCGACCGGGCGTTCGCCGAGGGCTGGGTGACCCCGCAGCCCCCGGCCGTCAAGACCGGCAAGAAGGTCGCGGTCGTCGGCTCGGGCCCGGCGGGCCTGGCCGCCGCCCAGCAGCTCACCAGGGCCGGGCACGACGTGGTGGTGTTCGAGCGCGCCGACCGCATCGGCGGCCTGCTGCGCTACGGCATCCCCGAGTTCAAGATGGAGAAGCGGCACATCGAACGCCGCCTGGAGCAGATGCGGGCCGAGGGCACCGAGTTCCGCACGAGCGTCAACGTCGGAGTCGACGTCACCGCGGCAGAGCTGCGCCAGGAGTTCGACGCGGTCGTGCTGGCGGGTGGCGCCACCCAGTGGCGTGACCTGCCGGTGGCCGGGCGCGAGCTCAAGGGCATCTACCAGGCGATGGAGTACCTGCCGCTGTCCAACAAGGTCCAGGAGGGCGACTACGCGGTCCCGCCCATCTCGGCCGAGGGCAAGCACGTCGTGGTGATCGGCGGCGGCGACACCGGCGCCGACTGCATCGGCACGGCGATCAGGCAGGGCGCCAAGTCCGTCACCCAGCTCGAGATCATGCCGCAGCCGCCCGCGTCCCGGCCCGGCGGCCAGCCGTGGCCCACGTTCCCCATCCTGTTCAAGATGGAGAGCGCCCACGAGGAGCTGGCCGACGGCGGCGGGCAGCGGGTGTACGCGGTGTCCACCACCGAGTTCGTCGGCGACGCCGACGGCAACGTGCGGGCGCTGCGCCTGGTCGAGGTCGAGGGACCGCAGGCCGGGTTCAAGCCCATCCCCGGCACCGAGCGGGAGATCCCGGCCGAGCTGGTCGCCCTGTCCATGGGCTTCCTCGGCCCCGAGAAGGGCTCGCTGCTGCAGGACCTGGCCGAGGTCGGCGGTGACGGCTTCTACGACAAGCGGGGCAACGTCTCACGCGACAAGACGTACATGTCCAAGGTGGACGGCGTGTTCGTGGCCGGCGACATGGGCCGCGGGCAGTCGCTCATCGTGTGGGCCATCGCCGAGGGGCGTGCCGCCGCCTCGGGCGTGGACCGGCACCTGACCGGGGAGACGGCGCTGCCGTACCCGATCCTGCCGACCGCGCGCCCGCTGGTCTGATTTCGCCTGCCCCGGCCGCCGGGCGCGCCGCCGTCAGGCGCGTCCGGCCGCCGGGGCTTCGGCGCTCACGAGAGGTCTCGCGCGGCCGCACGTGGCCGTGACGGCGTCCAGAGCGCGCTGGGAGGCCGGGTCGGCGGCGCGGTAGATGACCAGCCGCTGGCCCGGAGCCTGCAGCGGGGCCAGCACCTCGTATTCGATGGTCAGCGGACCGGCCGTGGCATGCCGCAGCCGCTTCTTGCCCCGGCCGTTCACGCGGACGTCGCGCAGCGCCCACAGGCGGGCGACCTCCTCGCTACCGGAGGTCAGCTCGTCGATCAGCTCCGACAGGGCGGCGTCGTCCGGGTGGGCCGCCCACGCGGCCCGCAGGTCCGCGATGCCTTCGCGCAGCGTGCGCTCCCGATCGCGGTAGAAGTCGCGCAGACCCGGGTGCAGCACGCAGAGCCACATGCTGTTGCGCTGCTCCGGCGGCAGCGCGTCGAAGTCGACCACCAGGGCGGCCATCTCCGGGTTCCACGCGATGATGTCGAACCGGTGGTTGAGCAGCATGGCCGGCAGCGGGGACAGGTCGAGGACGAGCCGGGAGACCGGGCCGGCCTCGTCGGCGGTGGCCCGCCGGGGCGCCGTGCGCCGGGCGGTCGGCCGCTGCTCGGCGAGGTCGAACAGATAGACCCGCTCGTCCTCGCTCAGGAGCAGCGCCCCGGCCAGCGCCTCCAGCACCTCAGGGGAAGGACGCAGGCCACGGCCCTGCTCCAGGCGGATGACGTAGTCGACGCTGACGCCGGCCAGTTCGGCGACCTCCTCCCGGCGCAGGCCGGGGGTGCGGCGCTGGGTGCGGCGGGCGGGGAGCGCGACGTCGCGGGGATCCAGGCGTTCGCGGCGGGTGCGCAGGAAGGCCGCCAGTTCGCGGGTCTGGTCCACGGTGCTCATCATCATCTCGATCCTATGCCTGGGATAGCCCGTCCCAGGAAGAGCTTTCCCTTCTCCGCGCCTGGTGGGCGGAGCAGCCTGGAAGGCATGACGACTCTTGACACCTACCGCTTGCTGGGCCGTTCCGGGCTGCGGGTCTCCCCGCTCGCGCTCGGCACCATGACGTTCGGCACGGATTGGGGCTGGGGCTCGGACAAGGACGAGTCCCGCCGGATCTTCGACACGTACCTGGACCGGGGCGGCAACTTCGTCGACACCGCCAGCCAATACACAGAAGGCACCGCCGAGACGCTGGTCGGCGAGTTCGCGTCGGGCCGGCGCGAGCAAGTGGTGATCGCCACGAAGTACACCATGGCCAGGCGGCAGGGTGACCCGAACTCCGGCGGGAATCACCGCAAGAGCATGGTCCAGTCGGTCGAGGCCAGCCTGCGGCGCCTGAACACCGACTACATCGACCTGCTCTACCTGCATGCCTGGGACTTCACCACCCCGGCCGAGGAGATCCTGCGTGCCATGGACGACCTCGTCAGGATGGGCAAGGTGCTCTACGTCGGCATCTCGGACACGCCCGCCTGGCAGGTCTCCCGCATGCAGGCCATCGCCGAGCTGCGGGGTTGGGCGCCGCTGATCGCCCTGCAGATCGAGTACAGTCTGGCGCAGCGCACGGTGGAGCGCGACCTCATCCCGATGGCTCGCGAGATGGGGCTCGGCGTCATCCCGTGGTCGCCGCTGGCCAGCGGCGTGCTGACGGGCAAGTACACCAGAGCCGACCTCGACGCGGGTGCGGGCACCGCGGATCCCGCCGGGACCCGCAAGAACGTCGCGGCGGCCAACGGCGCGCTGACCGAGCGTGCCCTGGACATCGCCGACGTGGTCAAGCAGGTCGCCGCAGAGCTGGCCGTGAAGCCGTCACAGGTCGCGCTGGCCTGGACGACGCTCGATACCGCCGTGACGGCTCCCATCGTCGGGGCGCGCACGCTGGCGCAGCTCGAGGACAACCTGGGCGCGCTCGACGTGACGTTCAGCGAGAGCCAGCTGGCCGCCCTGGACGAGGCGAGCCGGATCGAGCTCGGCTTCCCGCACGATTTCCTCGCCTCGCCCATGCCGCGCCAGGTCATGTTCGGCGGCGTCGAGATCGACCTCACCCGCTGACCCACCGCCGTTATCAACCGTGCTGTTCACGCTGGTGGAGCGGGCGGTGGGCCGAGCTGGTGCGGCCGATGCTGCTGTTTCGCCCCTATCGACCGAAATTTCATCGCTAAGTTGCATCAGCCGGTAAGTGTCGGGAAGATGCAGGTTCTGCGGCAAGTCGGCGGATGGGGGAACAATGCGGCGAGTCGCTTCCGGCATGACGGCGTTGGCCGCCGTCGTCGCGCTCGCCGCCTGCTCACCCACGCTCCCCGCAGAGCGCGGCACGCAGGGCAAGCCGGCCACCCCCTCCGTCCAGCACGCCGACTACCTCGTCTTCTACGCCACGGGCCGGCACCAGCAGGCGCTGGCGGCGGTCGAGCGCGCGGGCGGCACCACCGTGGGGGAGGACGTCAGGCTCGGCTATCTCCTGACCCAGGGCGGCGGCAGCAAGTTCGCAGAGAACCTGGGGACCGACCCGGCCATCGTCGGCGTCTCCCCGGACCGGGTCATCGGCTCTGCCACGGCCCGCCGTACCCGGCCCGCGGCCTTCCCCGACGCGTCGTCGCTCATCGCGAGCCACGCGGGCGAGCCGCTCGCCGGCCGCCAGTGGGACATGCGGATGATCGGCGCCGACCGGGCGAACACCAAGGTGCCCGGCAGCAAGCAGGTGCTGGTCGGGATCATCGACACCGGCATCGACGGCAAGCACCCCGACATCGCCGCCAACTTCGACCGCGAGCTCAGCCGCAACTTCGTCATCGACAAGCCCAAGGACGAGAACGGCGAGACGCTCGACGGCCCCTGCGAGGCCAAGGACTGCAAGGACCCGATCGATGAGGACGACGACGGCCACGGCACCCACGTGGCCAGCACCATCGCCGCCCCGATCAACGGCATAGGCATCGCCGGCGTCGCCCCGGGCGTGCGGCTGGTGAGCATCCGGGCCGGCCAGGACTCCGGGTTCTTCTTCCTCAAGCCCAGCCTCGACGCGCTCACGTACGCCGCCGACATCGGCGTCGACGCCGTCAACATGAGCTACTTCGTCGACCCCTGGCTGTTCAACTGCGCGAACAACAGATCCGACACCAGAAAGCAGCAGCTCGAGCAGCAGGCCATCATCACCGGCATGCAGCGGGCGATCGACTACGCCCGTGGCAAGGGCGTCACGCTCCTCTCCGCGCTCGGCAACGGCGCCACCGACCTCGGGCGACCCGCGGTCGACGACAAGAGCCCCGGATACCCCGAAGGCGATCAGAAGGTCCGCAGGGTCGACAACTCCTGCATCAACGTGCCCGCCGAGTCCAACGGCGTCATCTCCGTCTCCTCGCTCGGCCCCTCCGGGCGCAAGGCCATCTACAGCGACTACGGCGTAGAGCAGGCCGACCTGTCCGCCCCGGGCGGCGACGTGCTCGACGGCACGGGCGCCAAGGCCACCCGGTCGATCCTGGGCGCCGCTCCCGAGCGCGTGCTGCGCGCCGCCGGCCGGATCGACGCCTCGGGCAACCCCAAGGGCGCGGACGTCGTACGCGACTGCACGCGCAGCCCCTGCTCCTACTACCAGTACCTGGACGGCACGTCCATGGCCGCCCCCCACGCCACCGGCGTCGCCGCCATCCTCATCAGCCGCTTCGGCAAGCCCGGCACCGGCGGCCTCGCCCTCCCCCCCGCCAACCTCGAGGACCTGCTCTACAAGAGCGCCGTCCAGAAGGCGTGCCCGACACCCCGCCAGTACGTCTACAAGGCCTACGGGCAGACCGACACGCACGTGTGCGAAGGGAACCAATCCCGTAACGGTTTCTACGGCCATGGCATGGTGGACGCCTGGAAGGCGGCTACCTTCGAACCATGATGTATCGCCTTGTCGCGGACGCCGCGATGGTGGTGCACTTCTTATTCCTCGCCTACATGGCGGTGGGTGGGTTCCTGGCCTGGCGGTGGCGGCGCACGATCTGGGCCCATCTCGCCGTGGCCGCCTGGGGCGTGTTTTCGATCGTCACCGGGGTAGAGTGCCCGCTGACACTGGCCGAGGACTGGGGGCGGCGGCAGGCCGGGACAGAAGGGCTGCCGGCGTCCGGCTTCATCGACCACTACATCGAGGGCGTGATCTACCCAGAGGCGTACACGAACTTGGCACGCCTGGGGGTAGTCGTTCTCGTGCTGTTCTCTTACGTCGGGTACGTTCTCCGGCGTCAGTGACTGCCAAGTGGTCTGTACCAATTAAGGTAGGACTCGTGACTCGTCGCGCGAAAATCGTCTGCACCCTAGGCCCCGCCACATCGTCCGAAGAACGCCTCCGCGAGCTGATCGCCGCGGGCATGGACGTGGCGCGGTTCAACCTCAGCCACGGCAACCATGACTTGCACCGAGAGGTCTTCGACCGGGTGAGGAGAGTGGCGGCCGATCTCGGCCGCGGCGTAGGCGTGCTCGCCGACCTGCAGGGCCCCAAGATCCGGGTTGGCACCTTCGAAGAGGGCCCCGTCAGGCTCGGCTTCGGCGACGTCTTCGCCATCACCACCGAAGACGTGCCGGGTGACCGCGAGCAGGTCTCCACCACCTATAAGGGGCTGCCCTACGACGTGCGGTCCGGTGACACGATCCTGGTCGACGACGGCCGCCTCGTGCTCGAGGTGACCCGGGTCGACGGCGATCGCATCGTCACCCGCGTCGTCATCGGCGGCATGATCTCCGACAACAAGGGGCTCAACCTTCCCGGCGTCAACGTCAGTGCGCCCGCGCTGACCGACAAGGACGAGGCCGATCTGCGCTGGGCGCTGCGCACCGGCTTCGACATGATCGCCCTGTCCTTCGTCCGCCGCCCGTCCGACGCCGACGTGGTGCGCAACATCATGGAGCAGGAGGCCGTGCGCCTGCCGCTGCTCGCCAAGATCGAGAAGCCGCAGGCCGTCGACCGCCTCCCCGAAATCATCGAGGCCTTCGACGGCATCATGGTCGCCCGCGGTGACCTCGGCGTCGAGCTGCCCTTGGAGCAGGTGCCGATCGTGCAGCGGCGCATCATCGAACTGTGCCGCGAGAAGGCCCGCCCGGTCATCGTCGCCACCCAGATGCTCGACTCGATGATGAGCGCCCCGCGCCCCACCCGCGCCGAGGCCTCCGACGTGGCCTACGCCGTCATGGACGGCGCCGACGCGATCATGTTGTCGGGCGAGACGTCAGTCGGCAACTACCCGATCGAATCCGTCTCCACGATGGACCGCATCGCCTGCGCCGCCGAGGCCTCCTCCCTGCGGGCCACCCACACGCTGGAGCGCATGCCCGAGACCACGGGCGGCGCCATCGCGCGGGCCGCGGCCGAGGTCGGCGCCATCGTCGGCGCGAAGGCGCTGATTGCCTTCACGATGTCGGGCGAGACGGCGCGGCGGCTGGCCCGCTACCGCTCGCCGATCCCGCTGCTGGCCTTCACGTCGGCGCCCCACGTGCGGGGACAGCTGTCGCTGACGTGGGGGGTGGAGACGTTCCACGTGCCGTTCGTGCATCACACCGATGACATGGTGCGGCAGGTCGAGGCGTCGTTGCTGTCGCTCGGGCGGCTGGAGAAGGGGGACAAGGTGGTCATCGTGGCCGGCTCGCCTCCCGGCACCCCGGGCTCCACCAACGCCCTCCGCGTCCACACCATCGGCTCGGCGGTGTCACACGCGAGCTAAATTTTTATTTTCTTTTACGGCAAGCCACGTGGGCTCCAACCGCCGACGCTGGTGACCGGCCCTCCAGGGGGACAGTTACCAGCTTCACCGGCGCGCCGCCGTAACGGCGCATCGTCGACCGAGGCCGTGGTTCGCCGCTGGGCCGGTGTGGTGCGCCGGCCCTGAGCCCCCGGCCAGGACATCCGCCGGCGGGGAAGAGCCGCTTGCCGCCGGCTCCCAGGCCGCGTCGGCCTGCTCCCAGCCCGGCCCCACGTGCTCCGAGTGCCCCGGTAGGGGCCGGGAGACATGGTCCCCAGCCCCCGTCACGACAACATGACGACAAGCTGTCTCAGTTGGCGTGGAGTGCGGCGTTCAGCTCGATGCCGGTGCCCGTGCGGGGCACCGCCTCGACGGCGCCCGACTGCGAGTTCCTCCGCAGGAGGATCCCGTTCGCGCCGGACAGCTCGGCCGCCTTGACGACCTTGCCGTCGGGGAGGGCGACCTTCGTGCCCGCCGTCACGTAGAGGCCGGCCTCCACCACGCAGTCGTCGCCCAGCGAGATGCCGATGCCGGCGTTCGCGCCCAGCAGGCAGCGCTGCCCGATCGAGATGACCTGCTTGCCGCCGCCGGACAGCGTCCCCATGATCGAGGCGCCGCCGCCCACGTCGGAGCCGTCGCCGACCACGACGCCCGCCGAGATCCGGCCCTCGACCATCGACGAGCCCAGCGTGCCGGCGTTGAAGTTCACGAAGCCCTCGTGCATGACCGTGGTGCCGCTCGCCAGGTGCGCGCCCAGGCGTACCCGGTCGGCGTCGGCGATCCGCACGCCCGACGGCAGCACGTAGTCCACCATCCGCGGAAACTTGTCCACCCCATAGACGGTCACCGCGCCCCTCGCCCGCAGCCGCAGGCGGGTCTGCTCGAAGTCCGGCACGGGGCACGGGCCGAAGTTGGTCCACACCACGTTCGCCAGCAGGCCGAAGACGCCGTCCAGGTTGGCCCCGTGCGGCCTGATCAGGCGGGCGGAGAGCAGGTGCAGGCGCAGGTAGACGTCGTGGGCGTCCACGGGCGCCTCCGACAGCTTGGCGATGCCGGTGCGCACCGCCACCACCTCCACGCCCCGCGCCGCGTCAGGGCCCGTCAGCGAGGCCAGCTCACCGGCCTCGGCGGCGGACAGCCGCTCGGTGCCCGAGAGGGGCGCCTCGCCCAGCTCAGGGGCAGGGAACCAGATGTCGAGTACGGTGCCGTCGGCGGCGATGGTCGCGAGGCCGACGCCGAACGCGCCGGTCGAGGTGGGATCGATAGCAGTCGTCACGGGGCCCAAAATACCGGTCCGCGGCTCAGGCCAGACCATCAGGCCGGGGGCAGGTCAGCCGAGGGCGCCCAGGTCGGCCGAGAGCCAGCGTTCCGGGCGCATCCTGAACGTCACGAGCGCGTGCAGGTCCGAGCCCTGCACATAGCCGGACACCGCATCAGGCGGCAGGTAACGGGCGGAGATGCGGGTCAGGTCCTCCAGCGTCGTGGGATCGGCACGCAGGACGGGCCCCTCCACCGAGACGTACCGATAAGTCGGGCTTACCCGCTGGACCAGCATCGAGAACCGGCCCGCCTTCGCGATCAGCCTCGCCTTGACCGAGTCGCCGTCCGTCAGGAACCGGACCTCCCCGCCAGGGCTGTAGTCGTACCAGACGGGCACCGCCAGCGGCGCCCGGCCCTCACCCGCCTCGACGGCCAGGCCCCCGATGTGCGGCTCCGCCAGGAACGCCTCCCGCTCCGCCACGCTCAACGGCATCCCGCCCCACCCCCCGTATTCGTTGATCTCGAGTCGGCTATTCCCGGTGGGAGCGGTCCCGAAAGCTGCCGCCGTTGTCAGGCCGGCGCGGGGGACAGGCGTTCGGCGACGGCCGAGGCCGTGCGGACGAAAGCCGCGAGCGCCCGCGACCGCGTCCGCTCCGGCCAGGCCAGCACCACCGTTGTCGGCGTGCCGTCCAGGACCGGCACGCACGCCAGGTCACGCCGCAGGTGAGGCGTCACCGACTCCGGCGCCATCGCGATCAGCCGCCCCAGCGCGACCAGCTGCATCAGCGTCGCGGGATCGTTGATGTCCGCATGCTGCCTCGGCCACAACGGGGTCGGGTCGGCCTCCAGCTCAGCCACACGTACGTACGCCCGCCCCGCCAGCCGGTGTCCCCGAGGGACGATCGCCACGCTGCCCTCGACCCGGAGCGGCTCGCTGTCGAACCCCGTCAGATCCTCGTACGGAATGTGCAGGAACGCCACGTCCGCCGTACCGTCCCGGACCAGCCGCGCCCGCTCCGCCACCCCGCACAACAGCAGCTCCACCTCGACGGCGTCCGGATGAGCGCGGTACGCCTCCAGGATGTCCGGCAGCAGCCCGCCGTCCCCGCCCGGCTTGAGCGCCACGACGAGCCGGGGATCGGCTCGCCCTGCCCGCCGTGTGCGCGCCGTCGCCGCGGCCACCGCGTCGAGGACCTTGGCCGCCTCCCTCGCCAGCACCTCGCCCGCCGCGGTCAGCGAGACCCCGCGGCTGGACCGGTCGAACAACCTGACCCCCAGCCGCCGCTCCAGCTTCTGGATCGCCCGTGACAATGGCGGCTGCGCCATCCCGAGCCGCTCTGCCGCCCGCCCGAAATGCAACTCCTCCGCCACCGCCAGGAAGTAGGCCAGCTCGCGCGTCTCCATACCCTCAGGGTATTGCCCATGACCCAGCCGGTGTTGGCCCCCCGATGCCACCCGGTGATGTGCTTCCCGACATGACCGACAAAACCACCGCCTTGGTGACCGGGGCGAACAAGGGAATCGGATACGAGGTCGCCGCCGGGCTCGCCGCCAAGGGCATGACAGTGCTGCTCGGCTCCCGCGACCGCACGCGCGGCGAGCAGGCCGCCGCCCGCCTGCGTGCGGCAGGAGGCGACGTGCGGTCGATCCTGCTCGACGTCACCGACCCGGCCACCATCGAAGCCGCGGCCGCCGCTCTGGGCCGCCTCGACGTGCTCGTCAACAACGCCGGCATCTCCGGCCCCTTGCACGGGCTTCCCAGCGCGACGTCAGCCCGGACCGTGCGGGAGGTGTTCGAGACGAACGTCATAGGCGTCCTCATGGTCACCAACGCCCTGCTGCCCCTCCTCCGGCGCTCACCCGCGGCCCGTATCGTCAACGTCTCCAGCGGCGTCGGCTCCCTCGCCCACCACACCGACCCCGATCACTACATGTCCGGCCTGCCGGCCTCCGCGACCTATCCGGTGTCCAAGACCGCGCTCAACCAGCTGACCGTCCAATACGCCAAAGAGCTCCGCAAGGACGGCATCCTGGTCAACGCAGCCGCCCCCGGCGCCTGCGCCACCGACTTCACCAAGGACCTGCCGTTCCCGATCACGCGCACGGCCGCCGAGGGCGCCGCCATCGTCGTCGAACTCGCCACCCTCCCAGCGGACGGCCCGACGGGCGGCTTCTTCGACGACGCGGGGACGGTGCCCTGGTAGATCAGTATTCGGGGCCGACGTAGAGGGCGCGGATACTCGTGCCAGTGGACGCCGCTCGGGAGCGCGCGGCGGACGAGATTCAACGCCCGGCAGCCGTCCGAGTGGAACAAACCCCGAGGATGTATGAGGCCAGAGCGACAAACGTCACTGACGGTTCTTGCGTTGCTACGGTGCCGGAAGCGGGATTCGAACCCGCACGCCCTTTCGAGCAGACGCTTTTGAGGCGTCCATGTCTGCCATTCCATCATTCCGGCTGAAAAATCCGGACTTGTCCGGATTGTTGACGCACTCTACCGCCAATGTTGATCAGCTGCAGGGGCGCCAGCGTGGCTCCAATGTACCGGACATCGGTACTCTTCTGCTCGTGAGTACGCAGCGGCGAGTAGTGATCGCGGAAGACGAGGCTCTGATCCGCCTCGACCTCAAGGAGATGCTCCAGGAGGACGGCTACGTCGTCGTGGGCGAGGCCGGGGATGGTGAGCAGGCGATCCGGCTGGCCGCCGATCTGAGGCCCGACCTCGTCATCCTGGACGTCAAGATGCCAGTGCTCGACGGCATCTCCGCGGCGGAGCGGATCGTGGCGGAGCGGATCGCCCCGTGCCTGATCCTGACCGCTTTTTCCCAGCGTGACCTGGTGGAGCGGGCACGGGACGCGGGGGCGATGGCCTATTTGGTGAAGCCGTTCACGAAGGCGGATCTGGTGCCGGCCATCGAGATGGCGGTCAGCAGGCACGAGGAGATGGTGGCGCTGGCGGCCGAGGTGTCGAGCCTGTCGGAGCGGCTGGAGACCAGGAAGCTGGTGGAGCGGGCCAAGGGTCAGCTGATGACGCAGCACGGCTGGTCGGAGCCGCAGGCGTTCCGGTGGATCCAGAAGGCGTCCATGGACCGGCGGTTGAGCATGCGTGAGGTTGCCCAGATCGTCATAGACGACACGGCCGAGCGGGGCTGAGCGGGGTCGTCCGCGATCCGCCTCGCACCGGGTGCCGGTTGCCGTTTCGTGAGGCCGGCGAGGCGGGCCGGCGGTCAGCCCTCCAGGCCGCACACCTTGGCCGCCCACTTGATGAGGCGATCCTGCTCCGGCTGGGGCGGCGTCACGATGACCACGCGCTCCTGGCCACCGTCGACGCTCGCCCGCACGGGGAACAGGAAGGCCTTCTTGGCCTCGGCGAAGGCGTGGAAGTCGCAGCGGGCGGGAGTGAGCCTGATCGGCACCTCCAGCCGCTGCCGGCCGGCGTCAAGCGTGCCGAGCGGCCGGTGCTCGGGCGTGACGATGTAGTGGGTGGTGCCGCCCATGTCGTTCAGTGTCACGTTGCCAGGGGTGCGGCGGGTGATCACCAGCGTGCCGAGCATGGCTTTGCCCGACTGCTTCCATTCCGGGCCGAACTCGATGCCGGCCACCTGCCTGATCAGGTATTCGGAGCATTCGTCGCGCAGCAGTCTGGCCAGCAGCGGGTCGGGGTGGGGGACGTTGAAGACCACCTTGTGCGGCTGTTCTGAGCCGGTGCTGAGGTGGGCCACGACCGTGGCCGGGCGCACCTCGGGCAGGCCCTGAGGCAGGCAGTTGCCGGCGCCGTAGGGGATGCGCAGGTCCGTACGCTCGGTCCGCTTGATGATGGCGTCGGTTTTTTGCGCGGGGAGCGTTTTGAACGAGGGCGTGACCAGTTGGAGGTCGGCGAAAAACACTGGCGTGTTCGTCGTATTGCGGACGGCTACGTGGAGCGCGTGCAACGGCTCGTCGGAGCGCCACTGCACCAGTGAGACGGATACGCCGGCGGGCGGTGTGGCGGGAGGCGGCGAGGGTGGCTCGGACGTGGAGCAACCGGCGGCGAGCATGGCGACGGCAAAAGCCCGAGTAAAACGCTTCACTCGATGCACTTTAAGCGTCCTTGCCCAGGTCCGTAAGTTGAGGACTGATTACGACTCCGCATCCAAGTGCCGACAGTTCCTCCCAGGATCTGGTTGGAACACGCGACGTTTTGTACGTTTCGGTTATTCGATCGGGAACGCTCAGCGGTGCTGAGGGATCCCGAACTGATTGAAGGAGACACTTCATGATCCGCATTGCTCCCGTGGGGCGGGCGCTGGCTGTCGTGGCTGCCACCAGCCTCGCCCTGACAGCCTGCGGCGGTGGCGGCGGCGACACCGCCACGCAGACTTCGCCAAGTTCTGCGGCCCCCGCCTCATCGGCACCCGCGGCGAAGGGTGACGGCACTCTTACCCTCGGCACGCTGCTGCCCCAGACCGGTTCGCTCGCCCAGCTCGGCCCGCCCGAGTTCGCGGGAGTCGACCTCGCGCTCAAGGAGATCAACGAGGCCGGTGGCGTGCTCGGCAAGCCGGTCGCGAAGTTCGACACCGACTCGGGCGACACGACCACCAACATCGCCTCGCAGTCGGTGGACAAGCTCCTGGCGCAGAAGTCCGACGCCATCATCGGTGCGGCGTCGTCGTCGGTGTCGCTGTCGGTGATCGACAAGATCACGGGTGCGGGCGTCGTGCACTTCTCGCCGGCCAACACCTCCAACGACCTCAGCACGGTCAACGACCGGGGGCTGTACTTCCGTACGGCGCCGCCGGACAAGCTGCAGGGTCGCGTGCTCGGTGACCTCGTCGTGTCCGACGGCAACGACACGGTCGGCATCCTGGCGATGCAGGACTCCTACGGCACGGGCCTGGCGGACCAGGTGCAGCAGACCGTCGCCGATGGCGGTGGCGAAGTGGTCGAGCGCGTCGACTACGACCCGAAGGCCGCCGACTTCTCCGCCGACGTTGCCAAGATCAAGGCGAAGAACCCCAAGGGCATCGTCCTGATCGGCTTCGAGGAGACCACCAAGGTCGTGAACGAGCTGATCAAGCAGGGCCTGACCGCGGACAAGCACAAGTGGTACATGGTCGACGGCAACATGTCGAACGAGAACTTCCTCGAGCTTCCGAAGGGCTCGCTCGACGGTGTCAAGGGCACGTACCCCGGTGCTGCGGCTCCTGACGAGTTCCGTAAGAAGCTCCTGGGCGTCAACAAGGGCCTCAAGGACTACACCTACTCCGCCGAGTCCTATGACGCGACGAACCTGATCGCGCTGGCTGCGGAGTCCGCCAAGAGCGACGCGGGCGTCGACATCGCGGCCAAGCTGATCGAGGTCAGCAAGGGCGGCGAGAAGTGCACCGACTTCAAGTCGTGCGTGGACCTGCTGAAGGCCGGCAAGGACATCGACTACGAGGGCGTCAGCGGCCCGGTCGAGTTCAACGATGTCGGTGACCCGGCCGTCGCCACCATCGGCATCTACCAGTACGGCAAGGACAACACCTACCCCGCCAAGGCGCTCGAGTACCGCAACGGCAACATCTCCGGCTAGATCGCCACAAGTCAGGGCCCGGTCACCTGACCGGGCCCTTTCGCGTGCCTGCTCATGACGCCGGCGTTCGGCTGCCTTCACACCCTGCCACGATCTCGTCGGCGGCCTCCCGGTACTGCTTCAGCAGCGCCACCTGCCGCTCTCGCGGCACGTCGCTCCTGGACAGGCCTGCGGTCGCCGTCTCGAACCGTGCCACGGCGCCCTGCAGCGATCGGGGCAGCCGGTCGCCGAACTCCAGCGTGATCCCGCGCGCCTCCGCCAGGCGGCCGATCACGGCGTCCTCGAAATTCTGGCCGTCTTCCTGACCTTTCGGCTCCAGCATCAGGCCGGCGTAGCCGATGGCGGAGACCACGCGCGCGCAGGGGTCGTCGGCGGGGTCGCCGCCGGTGCTGTACTTGGCCGTGGAGGGCGCGTTCTGCTGGCAGCCCGTGAGGAGGACGGACAGGGAGAGCGCTATTCCCGCCAGACGTTTCACACCGGACATTAAAGACGGCGAAGGGGCCCCGCGGGGAGCCCCTTCGCCGTCTCGATCGTGATTTACGCCTTGGCCAGCGTGCCCAGGTACAGCTCGATGACCTTGGGGTCGTTGGCGAGCTGCCGCCCGGTGCCGGTGTAGGCGTTGCGGCCCTGGTCGAGGACGTAGCCGCGGTGGCAGATCTGCAGGCAGCGGCGCGCGTTCTGCTCCACCATGATCACCGTGACGCCGGCCTTGTTGATCTGCTGGGCCTGGAGGAACACCAGGTCCTGCAGCTTGGGCGACAGGCCGGCCGAGGGCTCGTCCAGCAGCAGCACGGAGGGCTCGGTCATGAGGGCCCTGGCCATCGCCACCATCTGCCGCTCACCGCCGGACAGGGAGCCTGCGCGCTGCTTGCGCCGCTCCTTGAGGGCGGGGAACAACTCGGAGACGAACTCGAAGCGCTCCTTGAACTTCCCCGGCACCTGGAAGGCGCCCATCTCAAGGTTCTCCTCGATGGTGAGGCTGGGGAAGACGTTGTTGGACTGCGGTACGTAGCCGACACCGCGGGAGACCAGTGAGTGGGCCTTCATGTTCGTGATGTCCTCACCCTTGAGCAGCACTGTGCCGCTGCGGATGTTGACCAGCCCGAACATGGCCTTGAGCAGCGTCGACTTGCCGGCGCCGTTGGGGCCGATGATGCCGATCAGCTCGCCGTCCTTGACGTAGAGGTCGGAGCCGTTGAGGATGTTGACGCCCGGCAGGTAGCCGGCGATCAGCTCGTCGCACCGCAGCACGGCGTCCTCGGCGCCCTCCAAGTGGGCGCTGCGGTCGGTGACGGCCGCCTTGGATTCCGGGACGGTCACTTCTGCGTCTCCTCTTCGATCTCGGCCTCCAGCGCCGCCTCTGCCTCGTGGAGCTGGGCCTCGAGCTCGGTTTCCGACAGCGGCGCGTCGTGGTGCGCGCCGAGGTAGGCGTCGATCACGCGCTCATCGGACATGATCGTCTCGGGCGGCCCCTCCGCGATGACCGTGCCCTGCGCCATGACGATCACCCAGTCGCTGATGTCGCGGACCATGTCCATGTCGTGCTCGACGAACAGCACCGTCATGCCCTGTTCGCGCAGGTCCTTGACGTGGCCGAGCAGCGACTGCGTCAGCGCCGGGTTCACGCCGGCCATCGGCTCGTCCAGCATGACCAGCTCGGGCCTGACCATGAGCGCGCGGGCCATCTCCAGCAGCTTGCGCTGGCCGCCGGAGAGCGACCCGGCGAAGTCGTCCTGCTTGGCGAAGAGCTTGAACCGCGTCAGCAGCTCCTCCGCCCGGTCGGTGATCTCCTCCTCCTGGGCGCGCCAGAACCACGGTATGAGGGCCCGCCAGAAGGTCTCTCCGAGCTGCCGCTGAGCGCCCAGGCGCATGTTCTCCAGCACGGTCAGGCGCGAGAGCGCCTTGGTGAGCTGGAACGTGCGCACCATGCCGGCGCGGGCCACCTTGTGGGCGGGCACGCCGTTCATGGACCGCCCGTTGAAGGTCCACGAACCGGAGTCGGCCGTGTCGAAGCCGGTGAGCTGGTTGAAGAACGTGGTCTTGCCCGCGCCGTTGGGGCCGATCAGCGCGGTGATGGAGCCGCGCTGGACCTCGATGTGGTCGACCTCGACGGCGGTGAGACCGCCGAAGCGGCGCACCACGTTGTCCACCACGAGGATGGGGTCGGGCTTGGGCACGCCGGGCTCGCGCGCCAGGTCCTTGAACGCCGCCAGGGCCGCGGCCTTGCGATCGGTGGTCGTGGTTTCAGCGTGCATCGATTGCTATCTCCCTCTTGTCACCGAAGATGCCCTGTGGCCGGAAGATGAGCAACAGGATCAAGCCGAGGCCGACCAGGATCCAGCGCATGGCGCCGACCTGGTTGACGTCCATGAACGTGATGTACCCCGCGCCGACCGCCTCGGCGAACACGCCATAGACGAGGACCAGCAGCACCCAGAAGATCATCGAGCCGACGACGGGGCCGAGCACGCGTGCCGCGCCGCCGAGGATGACCATCGTGTACATGTAGAAGGTGGTCTCGGTGCCGAACACGTCGGGCTGCACGGAGGCGTAGGCCAGGCCGTAGAGGAAGCCGCCGAGAGCGCCGATGACGCCGCCCAGGACGAGTGACTGCATCTTGTACGAGAAGACGTTCTTGCCCAGGCTGCGCACGGCGTCCTCGTCCTCGCGGATGGCCTTGAGCACGCGGCCCCACGGGCTCTTCATGAGCAGGTAGACCAGGGCGCAGCACAGGGCGACGAGCACCCAGCCGACGAGGACGACCCACAGCTGCCTGTGGCTGAAGAACAGGGGCACGGGGCCGAGGTTGAAGCCGTACTGCCCCTCGGAGAACGGATTGAGGGCGTAGAAGGCGTCGGTGAAGCCGCGCCGGCCGTCGGAGCCGCCGAAGACGCCCTTGAACGCCACTGAGCGGAAGACGAGCCGGACGATCTCGGCGGCGGCGATGGTGACGATGGCCAGGTAGTCGGCGCGCAGCTTCAGGGTGGGTATGCCCAGCAGGATCGCCAGGAGCACGGCCGCGGCCAGGCCGACGATGAGGCCGAGCCAGAACGGCAGCCCGAAGGTGCTGACGGTGACGGCCATGCCGTAGCCGGCCACGCCCATGAAGGCGGCCTGGCCGAAGTTGAGCAGTCCGGTGTAGCCGAATTGCACGTTGATGCCGATGGCGGCGATTCCGTACAGCACCGTCTCGACGCCGATCGCGGCCTTGAGCGTGGTGCTGATGATCGTGATCCAGTCCATTCTGATCCTCCCCCGATCAGCCGATCCGCTCGCGGCGGCCCAGGATGCCCTGCGGCCGGACGAGGAGCACGATGATGAGTACGACGAGCGCGCCGACGGACTTGAGCTCCGGTGGCACCCACAGCACGGAGACCTGGATGAACAGGCCGACCACGAGCGAGCCCACCAGCGCGCCGAACGCGGTGCCGAGCCCCCCGAGCGTCACACCGGCGAAGATGAGCAGCAGGATGTCCTGGCCCATGGTGTATTTCAGGTTCTGCGACAGGCCGAGCATGATGCCCGCCAGCGCGGCGATGGCGCCGCCCACGGTCCAGATGATCCGGATGACCCGGTCGACGTTGATGCCGGACGAGGCCGCGAGCGCGGGGTTGTCGGCCACGGCGCGCGCCGCCTTGCCGGTGCGGGTGCGCAGCAGCGCGATACCGACGATGATCAGGACCGCGAGCTCGATGCCCATGGCGATGAAGTTCTTGGGGGCGGCCGAGATGGGGCCGACCTCAATGCCGGGCTGGCCGGTGTACTGGGCGAAGGACTCGTTCTGAGCGCCGAAGAAGATCAGGAACACGTAGCGCAGGAAGAGCGCCACGCCGATCGAGATGATCATCATGGCGATGGTGCCGGTGCCGCGCCTGCGGAGCTGGCCCCAGAACAGGCGGTCCTGCAGATAGCCGAGTATGGCGGCGACCACGACAGCGATCGCCGCGGCGGGGATGAGATGCAACCCCATACCCGCGTTGAAGGCATAGGCCAGAATCGCGCCTAGCGTGACCAGCTCCCCGTGGGCGAAGTTGGTCAGGCCGGTCGTGCCGTAGATGAGTGAAAGTCCGAGCGCCGCCAGGGCGATGATCAGGCCGAGGTTGAGCCCCTCGAAGGCCAGTTGGGCGGCCTGCCCCCAGAAGGTGGTCTGCCCGCTGGTGTCCTCCTGTGGCTGGCCCGGGGCGCCCTTGGGCTGGAGCGCGAACAAGACCGTCGAGCAGTTGCCCTCGTAGACGGTCGGGGTGCGGACATTGGTGCCGCCACGCACCGCGGCGTTCTGTGGAAGGCTGCCGACATCCAGGGTGACCTTGTACTTGCCTGGTTTGTCGATCTGAACGTCCCACGCGCCTTGCGCGTTGCTTGTGACCTCCTGGACGGGTTGTCCGCTCTCGGTGGTCACGGCAATTTTGGCGCCGTTCACTGGCTGGCCTTGGAGTTTGAGTGTTCCCCTCAGTCCCTGGCAATCGGCGGGACCCGCATGGGCGGGTCCTGCCAGCAGGATGACGAGTCCACCCAGGAAGGCCGTGAACGCGATCACGGCTCTGCGCAATGGTGCTCCCTCAAAGTTAGGTCAAGGCGGGGTTGTGCCCCTCCATCTCGACACGCGCGCATCGCAGGCACAACTGGGATGCAATGGCGGGAGCCTAATCCGGTGACGCCCGGTTCAGTATCGGTCGTCACCAATTAGTGACAACTGTGTGTCACTCATGTGAGGAAACAACACGCCAGGTCAGGGGCTACATCGGGGTAGACGCCTGGCGCTTGGCAGAGACAGATCAGCAATGATTTTACGAAAACATGGACGAGCCCACGGGGTGGCCTTTGGGGCCGTGTAGGGCGGAACATCCCGCTTGCGCGAAGCCAACACATTATCCACTGGGCCTCCGCGCGGGCTCACGGGAGCATCCCCGCAGGCGCGGGCCGGTACACGTTATCTACTGGGCCTCCCCGCAGGCTCGCCCGTCCACACAACCGTAGCGACCCGCGGGGGCGCTGCGCAAAGGATCCACCGAAGTGACCGAAGGGTCAGCGGTCGCGCAACATGCATGTGAGACGGGAGGTGCAGACGCGTCGTCCCTGCTCATCGGTGATCTCGATGTCGTACGTCGCCAACGTGCGACCGCCGTGCAATCTGGTCGCGACGCCCGTGACATACCCCGACGACGCCGCGCGGTGGTGCGTCGCGTTGATCTCGATGCCCAACGCGAGACGGTCAGGGCCGGCATGGATGGCCGCGGCCACCGAGCCCAGAGTCTCGGCGAGCACCGCCGAGGCGCCGCCGTGCAGCAGCCCGTACGGCTGCGTGTTGCCCGTGACCGGCATCCGGCCCACGACCCGCTCAGGGCCGGCTTCGAGGAACTCGATCCCCATGCGCTGGGCCAGTGTGCCGTCGTGCATGCCGCTCAGCACAAGGAGGTCCTGGGGGTTGGTCTGCGTCAAAGGGACGTCTCCACTCTTCCGAGCTCAGGTTTTCTGTCGCAGTCGCAGACTAGGCTGCGGGTGTGCCAAAGAGTGAAGTGACCCCCAACCGCCCGTGCCTGTTGCTGCTCGACGGGCATTCGCTGGCCTACCGCGCCTTTTTCGCGCTCAAGGACGCCAACCTCATGACCACCGACGGTCAGCACACCGAGGCGGTCTACGGGTTCACCTCGATGCTGACCAACGTCCTGCGCGACGAGCAGCCGACCCATGTGGCGGTGGCCTTCGACAGGTCGGAGCCGACGTTCCGCCACGAGGAATACTCCGAATACAAGGCCAACAGGAGCGAGACGCCCGAGGACTTCCGCGGCCAGATGCAGCTCATCTTCGAGCTGCTCGACACGCTGCGCATCCCGCGCCTGTCCAAAGCCGGGTTCGAGGCCGACGACCTCATCGCCACGCTCGCCACCCGCGCCTCCGCGCAGGGCATGGACGTCCTCATCGTCACCGGTGATCGCGACGCGCTGCAGCTGGTCGACGGCCACGTCACCGTCCTGATGACCCGGCGTGGCATCAGCGACATGACCAGGTTCACGCCCGAGGCGGTCGAGGAGAAATACGGCCTGACCCCGGTGCAATACCCGGACTTCGCCGCCTTGCGCGGCGACCCCAGCGACAACCTGCTGAGCATCCCCAGCGTGGGGGAGAAGACCGCGGCCAAGTGGGTGCGCGAGTTCGGCTCGCTGACCGCCCTCGTCGACCGCGTCGACGAGGTCAAGGGCAAGGTCGGCGACAAGCTGCGCGAGCACGTCGCCCAGGTGCTGATGAACCGGCGGCTCACCGAGCTGCTGCGCGACGTCCCGCTGGAGGCCGAGCTCGAGGACCTCAAGCAGGGCACCTGGGAGCGCGAGGAAATCAACAAGCTGTTCGACACCCTGCAGATCCGCGGCGAGCTGCGGGAGCGCGTGTTCAAGGTGCTCGGCACCGGTGAGCAGGAGCCCGACCAGGGCTTCGAGGTCGAGACCGTGCTGCTCGGCCCCGACCGCGTGGCCGGCTGGCTGGCCGCGCTGCCCGAGGGCCGCGCCGGGCTCGCCGTCAAGGGCGTCTACGGCAGCGGCACCGGCCGCATCGACGCCATCGCCATCGCCTCGCCCGCCGGCACCGCCGCCCACATCGACCTCGTCAAGCTCACCGAGGCCGACGAGGCGGCCCTGCGGGACTGGCTGGCCGACGAGACCAAGCCCAAGGCCGTCCACGACGCCAAGGGGCCCATCCTGGCCCTCTGGGCGCAGGGCATGGAGCTGCGCGGCCTCAGCTGCGACACCGCCCTGGCCGCCTATCTGGCGATGCCGGGGCAGCGCACGTTCGCGCTGGAGGACCTGGCCCGCCGCTACCTCAACCGCGACCTGCGGGCGGAGGAGGAGTCCACCGGACAGGCCGCGCTGTTCGGCGACGACGAGGACGCCCCCGCCAAGGACCTCGCGCTGCGCGCCCACGCCGTGAGCGAGCTGGCCGAAGCCCTGGAGCGCTTCCTCGCCGGGCGCGGCGGCACCCACCTGCTCGGCGAGGTGGAGCTGCCGCTGCTGAGCGTGCTGGCCGAGATGGAGCACGCCGGCATCGCCGTCGACAGCGAATACTTCGCCGGCCTGGAGGCCGAGTTCGGCGCCGCGGTCAAGCACGCGGTGGAGGAGGCGCACCGCGCCGTAGGCGAGCAGTTCAACCTGGGCTCGCCCAAGCAGCTGCAGGAGATCCTCTTCGTCAAGCTCAACCTGCCCAAGACGAAGAAGATCAAGACCGGCTACAGCACCGACGCCGACCAGCTCGCCTGGCTCGCCACCCAGACCGACCACGAGCTGCCCACGATCATGCTGCGCCACCGCGACCAGCAGAAGCTGCGCACCACGGTCGAAGGGCTGATCAAGGAGGTCGGCGACGACGGGCGCATCCACACCACGTTCAACCAGATCATCGCCGCCACCGGCCGGCTCTCCTCGGAGAAGCCCAACCTGCAGAACATCCCGATCCGCACCGCCGAGGGCCGCCGCATCCGGCAGGGCTTCGTGGTCGGCGAGGGCTACGAGACGCTGCTGACGGCCGACTACAGCCAGATCGAGCTGCGCATCATGGCCCACTTGTCCGGTGACGAGTCGCTGATCGCCTCCTTCGAGTCGGGGCACGACTTCCATCAGGCCACCGCGGCCCGCGTGTTCGACCTGCCGCCGGAGCAGATCGACGGCGACCTGCGGGCCCGCATCAAGGCCATGAACTACGGCCTGGCCTACGGGCTGTCCGACTTCGGGCTGGCCGGGCAGCTCAACATCCCGGTGGCCGAGGCGCGGGCGCTGAAGGAGGAATACTTCCAGGAGTTCGGCGGCGTACGCGACTTCCTGCACGCGATCGTCGCCCAGGCGCGCACCGACGGCTACACCGAGACGATCATGGGCCGCCGCCGCTACCTGCCCGACCTCACCAGCGACAACCGCCAGCGCCGCGAGATGGCCGAGCGGATGGCGCTCAACGCCCCCATCCAGGGCTCGGCCGCCGACATCATCAAGGTCGCCATGCTCCACGTGCACCAGGCGATCCGCGAGGAGCAGCTGGCTTCCAGGATGTTGCTGCAGGTCCACGACGAGCTCGTGTTCGAGGTGGCGCCAGGGGAGCTGGAGCAGCTCACACAGCTCGTGCGCGACCAGATGAACGCCGCCTACCGGCTGAGAGTGCCGCTGGAGGTCTCGGTGGGCGTCGGGCGCACCTGGGAGGACGCCGGCCACTGACCTCCCGTGTGGCCTGCCCACGGCGCCGGGCACCTGACCCTCCCGCCCGGCCGCCTGTGGGCCGGCCCCACGGCGCCGGCACCTGACCTTCCCGCCCGGCCGCCTGTGGGCCGGCCCCACGGCGCCGGCACCTGACCTTCCCGCCCGGCCGTCTGCGGGCCGGCCTCACGGCGCCCGTACCTGACCCGCCCCGGCCGTTCGCGAGGGCCTGGCCCCAGGGCCATCTGCACTACCCTGAAGTGACTTTTCCCCGAGCGGCACGGGAGTTCTGTGCGGATCTCAGCGTCCCTCACGCGGATCATCGGCATCGCGAACGTCGTCGTGGTCTCCGTGGCGATCACCGGGCTGAGCCTCATGCCGGCGGAGGACCGGCCGCACGCCAAGCCGCAGGTCGCGGCCAAGGCGCAGGAGACCGTCCCGCCACTCAACCCGACCCCGGTCGGCCAGCCGCCCGGGGTGGTGGCCACCCCCGAGTTCGCCAGGCAGGTCGGCGCCAACGAGTTAGGACTGGTGCCGGTCCTCATGTACCACCGGATCCTCCGCAAGCGGAAGGCCTCCCTCGACCGGACGCCCGACCAACTCAGGACGGAGCTGGAGAAGCTGGCGAAGAAGGGCTACGTGCCGGTCACCGCCACCGAGTTCGCCACCGGCGACATCCACGTGCCGGCGGGCAAGTTCCCGGTGGTGCTGACGTTCGACGACGGGCATCCCAGCCACTTCGCGTTGGACGGGACCGGCAACCCCGCTCCCGGCACGGCCGTGGCGGTGATCCAGGACGTGGCGGCCCGATATCCGGGATTCCGGCCGGTCGCCACGTTCTGGATCAACAAGGAGCCGTTCGGGCTGCGTGACCACGCCTCCCAGGCGGCCGCCATACGGTGGCTGGTCGAACACGGCTACGAGGTGGCCAACCACACCTGGGGCCACACCAACCTGCGCGCGCTCAAGAGGAAGCGGGTCCGCGAGCAGATCGTCCGGCTCGAGCGGCTGCTCAAGAAGCTCGGCGCGCCGCCGGCCAAGACCATGGCGCTGCCGTACGGGGCGTTACCCGGGGACAAGAAGGCGGCTCGGACCGGATCTTGGGACGGCACACGGTATGATTTCGCCGGCGTGTTCCTCGCGGGAGCCGAGCCGTCGGTTTCGCCCTACGCGAAAAAATTCGACCGAGGGGCGATCCAGCGCATCCAGAGCAACGGCAAGACAGGCGAGTGCCGCAAGTGGTGCTCGCAATACTGGCTGGAATGGCTGGATAGGCACCCTGGGGAGCGCTATGTCTCCGACGGAGACCCCGACCGGATCTCTATGCCAGGGGAACTTCGGGGTAATATCGGCGCCAAGCGAGGGCTCCAGGTCATCGCGTATTGACCGCTCCCCGGATTGACCCCGTGCGCCAGGTCTCATATGCTGATCGCTGCGCTGTGGGCTCGCGCGCGCCTCAGACGGAGCGGGCTCGCGCTCGGTCACGTCGATGTCGTAATTCACTCGGCTTGATGCGGAAGAGGGCCTGCCGCGCATCCGCCACATCGACATCCTGTCCGCGTTCGGAGCAATTCCACACATGACGTCCAGCACTGAGGCCACCTCGAGCACCCCGCAGGTAGCGGTCAACGACATCGGGTCCGAGGAAGCCTTCCTCGCCGCGATCGACGAGACCATCAAGTACTTCAACGACGGTGACATTGTTGAGGGCACCGTCGTCAAGGTCGATCGAGACGAGGTCCTTCTCGATATCGGCTACAAGACCGAGGGTGTCATCCCCTCGCGCGAGCTTTCGATCAAGCACGATGTCGATCCGGCTGACGTCGTGGAGGTCGGCGAACATGTCGAGGCCCTAGTTCTCCAGAAGGAGGACAAGGAGGGCCGGCTGATCCTGTCCAAGAAGCGCGCCCAGTACGAGCGCGCCTGGGGCACGATCGAGAAGATCAAGGACGAGGACGGCATCGTCACCGGCACCGTCATCGAGGTCGTCAAGGGCGGTCTCATCCTCGACATCGGGCTGCGGGGCTTCCTGCCGGCGTCCCTGGTCGAGATGCGCCGCGTCCGCGACCTGCAGCCGTACGTCGGCCGCGAGCTCGAGGCCAAGATCATAGAGCTCGACAAGAACCGCAACAACGTGGTCCTGTCGCGCCGCGCCTGGCTCGAGCAGACGCAGTCCGAGGTTCGCCAGACGTTCCTCAACACCCTCCAGAAGGGTCAGGTCCGCAAGGGCGTCGTCTCCTCGATCGTCAACTTCGGCGCCTTCGTCGACCTCGGTGGGGTCGACGGCCTGGTCCACGTGTCCGAGCTGTCCTGGAAGCACATCGACCACCCGTCCGAGGTCGTCGAGGTCGGCCAGGAGGTCACGGTCGAGGTCCTCGACGTCGACATGGAGCGCGAGCGCGTCTCCCTGTCGCTGAAGGCGACCCAGGAAGACCCGTGGCAGCAGTTCGCCCGCACCCACCAGATCGGCCAGGTCGTGCCGGGCCGCGTCACCAAGCTGGTGCCGTTCGGCGCGTTCGTCCGGGTCGAGGAGGGCATCGAGGGCCTGGTCCACATCTCCGAGCTGGCCGAGCGCCACGTGGAGATCCCGGAGCAGGTTGTCCAGGTCGGCGACGAGATCTTCGTGAAGATCATCGACATCGACCTCGACCGTCGTCGCATCAGCCTCTCGCTGAAGCAGGCCAACGAAGGCGTGGGCACCGAGGTCGAGTTCGACCCGACGCTCTACGGCATGGCGGCCACCTACGACGACCAGGGCAACTACATCTACCCCGAGGGCTTCGACCCGGAGACCGGGGAGTGGCTCGAGGGCTTCGACAAGCAGCGTGAGGAGTGGGAGCGGCAGTACGCCGAGGCCCAGCAGCGCTTCGAGGCTCACAAGAAGCAGATCGAGGAGGCCCGCAAGGCCGAGGCCGAGGCGGGCGAGGCTGCTCCTTCGTCCTACAGCGGCGAGACGCAGCCCCAGCAGGGCGGCACCACGTCGGCGGCTCCCGCCAGCGGCGCGCTCGCCTCTGACGAGGCGCTTGCGGCCCTTCGCGAGAAGCTCGCGGGCGGCCAGAGCTAAGGCATCCCGGCCTTCCTGAAGGCCCCGCACGGTTCGCCGTGCGGGGCCTTTTGCGTGCTCCTGCAGTGGCGGTGTGGGGATCCCCGTGGTTCGGCGTCAGGGGCGGCGCCTTCGGTGCGCTCGCCTCCTGGCGTCGTGCACCGGGGCGCCGCCGTGCCATGCGTGAGTGGCGATATGACGGGGAAACGCGGAAGGGCCCTTGCCGCTTTTGGTCCTAGCGTCGTGCGCATGGACGAGATCAAGCGTTTCCGCATCGATATCCCGCAGGCCGACCTCGAGGACCTGAAGGAGCGGCTGGGGCGGACCAGATGGGCCGGGCAGCTGCCGGGCGGGTGGAGCAGGGGCGTGCCGGTGGAGTACCTGCGCGAGCTGGCCGCATACTGGGCCCGCGGGTTCGACTGGCGGGCCCAGGAGGCCAGGCTGAACGCCTTCCAGCAGTTCACCACCGAGATCGATGGGCAGACGATCCACTTCATGCACGTGCGCTCCCCGGAGCCGGACGCGCTGCCGCTGATCATCACGCACAGCTGGCCGAACTCCGTCGCCGAGCTCCTCGACGTCATCGGGCCGCTCGCCGACCCGCGCGCCCACGGGCTCGACCCCGACACGGCCTTCCACGTCGTGGCGCCGTCGCTGCCCGGGTTCGCGTTCTCACCCTTCCCCGAGCCCGCCGACGAGCGGCCATGGAGCATCGAGCGAGTGGCGCGCACGTGGGCCGAGCTCATGCGCAGGCTCGGGTACGACCGGTACGGCGCGCAAGGCAACGACGCCGGAGCGCTGGTGACGCCGCAACTGGCCGTGCTGGACCGCGAGCACGTGGCCGGCGCGGTCATCACGGCCGGACTCGGAATCCCTACCGGCGACCCCGCCGAGATGGAGGGGATGAGCGAGGAGGAGCTGGCCGAGATGAAGGAGCTGACCGCTTGGATGACCGGCGGCAGCGGCTATGGGCCCTATCTCGCCGCCCGGCCGCAGACGCTCGCCTACGGGTTCGCGGACTCGCCGGTGGCGCAGCTGGCCTATCTGGTCGAGCGGTTCAAGGAGTTCGACGGATGGGGATCGGAGGCCGAGCCCATCGATCGCGACCTGGTGCTGACGAACGCCAGTCTGTACTGGCTGACGGCGACCGGCGGCTCGTCGTCGTGGACGTACTACGAGGGGGCGGCCGGCATGCCCATCGACCAGACCGTGGTGCCGACGGGGACGACACACGGCGGGCCGGCGCTGCTGCGGCGGATCGCCGAGCGCAAGAACGACATCGTGTACTGGGGCGAGGCTCATGCCCCCAGCCACATGGTGGCGATGGCGTCACCGGACTCGCTGGTAGAGGGCATTCGCGCATTTTTCCGAATTATTGGGTAACCGGGGCGTGCTCGACTCTCTTGGGGTTTGCCTGGCCGACATGCCCGCCGCGGCGACGCCCGACCGGATAGGGTGCCGACCGGATAGGGTGCTGCGCGTGATGATCGAACGAGCGGTGGCGGCGGACGCGGGGGAGATCCTCACCGTGCAGCGGGCGGCGTACGTGAGCGAGGCCCAGCTCTACGGAGATCCGTTCATCCTGCCGCTCGTCGAGTCGCTGGAGCAGCTGCGCAAGGTCATCGAGACCGCCGTCGTGCTCAAGGCGCTCGACGCCGGCCGGATCGTCGGCGCCGTACGCGGGCAGGTGTCCGGCACCACCTGCCTGGTCGGTCGCCTTGTCGTCGCCCCCGACCGGCAGGGCGAGGGGCTGGGCACGGCCCTGCTGACCGCGCTGCACGAAGAGGTGCCGGAGGCCGCGGCGTTCGACCTGTTCACCGGGCACCTGTCGGAGGTCAATCTGCGGCTCTACCGCCGTCTGGGCTACCGGGAGACGCATCGTGAGCGGATGGACGATCATCTGACGATGGTTCACCTCCGGAGGCCGCGGCCAGATCGATCCCCTCCTCAGCAATGATCATGGCACGGCCCATGTCGTCGTCGACCCAGTTCCAGCCCCACCGCCACTCCGAGCCCGCCGGATGCTCGGCGTTGAGCCGGTCGAGCACCTGCTGGAGCCTGGACGCGGGCACGACGATCTGGTGCCGGCCCCGCCAGGGTACGTAAACCGGCGGGTCGAGCGGCGGCACTCGGACACCGCGCCCGCGCAGCGCCTCGACCACCCGTGCCGGGTCAAGGCCGAACATGTGCAGCGGTGTCGCCTCCCTGTTCTGCGCCTCGTACGCCAGCGCGAGCAGCCAGTGCTCGGGTGCCGGGCTCCGGTCCCCGGCGGCCAGCGCCAGGCCGGTGGCGATGCCGTACAGCTTGTGGAAGGCGGGGTTGGCGAAGCCGCCCGCGCCGTGTCCGGGCCTCGTGCGGCGGCGCGGCAGGCACTCCAGCGCCCGCGCCCGGTCGAGCCCGGCGTCGGCGAGCACGCGGGCGGCGATCGAGTCGCGGGCCAGCAGGGCCAGCACGATGTGCTGTGGCCCCACCCAGTCGTCGCCGACGGCCGTGGCCTGGTCGTGCGCGGCCTCTACGATCGTGGTGGTCATACTTTCGATGATGACCCCGTACGCCACGATGGTGGATAGGCTCTTCCGGTGTTGAAGATTGGGCTCACCGGAGGCATCGGTTCGGGCAAGAGCGAGGTGTCCAAGCGGCTCGCGGCCAGGGGCGCCGTCGTGATCGACGCCGACAAGATCGCGCGCGAGGTGGTCGAGCCCGGCACGGCTGGCCTGGCGCGGGTGGTGGCCGCGTTCGGGGACGAGGTGCTCCATCCCGACGGCTCGCTCAACCGGGAGAAGCTGGGGTCGATCGTCTTCGCCGACTCGGAGCGGCTGGCGACGCTCAACGCGATCGTCCATCCGCTGGTGGGGGAGCGGGTGGCGCAGCTGCAGGGCGCGGCGGACGATGACGCGATCGTCGTGTACGACGTGCCGCTGCTGGCCGAGAACAATCTGGCCCCGATGTACGACGTGGTCATCGTGGTGGACGCGGCCGACGACGTACGGATCAGGCGGCTGGCCGAGCACCGGGGGATGGCGGAGGCCGACGCCAGGGCCCGCATCGCGGCGCAGGCGAGCCGGGAGGAGCGGCTGGCCGTCGCGGACATCGTGGTCTCGAACGAGGGCCGGCTGGAGGAGCTGGACGTGCGGGTGAGCGAGGTGTGGGAGGACCTGCGCCGGCGCGCCGCCCGCGGCTGACCGGGGATCGCCGGCGATCGGGTTCGAGCCCGGTTTCTGGCCTTGCTCGACGGCCAGGTGTATCTTCGTGGTCAACCCGCCCTGGGATGGACTGACTCCCAGCGTCGGCGGGGCTCGGTGGCGATTCCGCCGGTTTTCTTCCTTCGCTCGTCCCTCTTTCTCGCGCGCCCCGACCGCGCCCCGACCGCGCCCCGACCGCGCCCCGACCGCGCCCCGACCGCGCCCCGACCGCGTTCCGGCGCGCGCGGACGCTCGTGGAATCCACCGACAGGTCCCAGGTGATCTACCCGATCGCGTCCGCGCGCGCTCACGAGCAAGATCATTCCGGCTTGTTCAGAAAGGCGATCAGACGACGATGAAGCGCTACATCCTCACCGGCACCCCCGGTGCCGGAGCTTCGAAGACTCCCTGACGTTCGAACGCCTCCACGAGCAGACCTACCGCGCATTCGGCTATCACCTCATCGACGTCCCCGCCGGGCCGCTACCCGAACGAGTGACCGCGATCCGCAGTGTGATCTCCCAGCTCGCGGACCTCTGATGCGCGCCCTAGTCGGAGGCGGTCCCGTCCGTCCCGGGGTCGGCTTGCTGCTCCTGAGCCTGGGCCGAGGCCTGGCCGGACAGTTGCCCCGAGCGGCGCTGAGCGGCCGGCGCGGACGGGGAGGTCGCCGGTTCGGTGGTCAGGGTGGCAGACGGGGTCGTAGAACTGCTCACGACCACCTCGGCCGTGTGCCGGGTCACGACCGACTTCTTGGGGCGGACCGCTCGCGGGCGGATCGAGCGCGGCCGTGCTTCACGGGTTCTTGTCGTCGTACGCGCCCCCTGCGGCTGGACGGCGCCGGGCGTGTCCGGGAGGCCGGAGGCCGTGGCCCCCGTGGAGGCCGGGGCGGTGGTGGAGGGCGGGGCGGCGGGGGCCGGGCTGCTGGAGATCCGGGTGCCCGCGTCGGGGAGGCCGGAGGTCGGGGCGGGGGTGGCGGCGGGACTGCGGCTGAGGGCCGCCGCGGGAGGTGTGGCGCGATCGCCGGCCGGGGTGGGAACGCTGTCCAGCGTCGTCCTGATCCCGGGGATCCCGATCAGGATCCCCGCCGCGACCAGGTTGACCACGCCGGCCAGCACGACTGCGATCTTGACAGCCCGCGATCGGCCCGCGGGGTCCCGCTCACCGGTCACGGCCGGCCAGGGCGCTAAGTTCGGCTCGGCGACCACAGACCCGGGCTCGGAGTCCCGCTCACCAGTCACGAGCGCAGCTTCCGGCAGGTAGCCATGCGTGATCCCCTTCGCGATGCTCGGCGCCACCGAAACGATCTGGACATGGATCTTGCCACAGTCGCCACTGTCCCGGGACCTCGTGCCCATTCGGCCGGCACGTCAGAAGGGTGAGTCGAGCGGGACCTGCCGCACCGCCGTCAGGTACGGGTCCAGCTCGCCCAGCTCGAACCGCGACATCCCGATGACGTGCCAGAACTGCCCGGCCGGCGCCCCATGGATCTTGTAGCGGCCGTCGGGCGCCAGCGCCGCCCACCCCTCGGGCAGCCCGAGCAGCGTCGCCTGCCGCTCGCCTCCTTTCCAGAGGATCACCACGCCGTCGTCGCCCGCGCTCGCCAGCAGATCGGAGGTGGGGCTGAAGGCGACCGACCACACGCGCCGGGCGTGCCCGGCCAGCTCGTGCAGCAGCCGCCCGGCGGCGGTGTCCCACACCCGCACCATCAGGTCGTCGCCCCCCGTGGCCAGGCGGTCGCCCGTGGCGTTGAACGCCACGCTCCACAGCCGCCCGTCGTGCCCGTCGAGCGTGTGCGTCAGCCGCGGCTGCCAGGGCTGGCCGGGCCGCAGCTCCCACACCATGGCCCGGCCGTCGTTGCCGGCGCTGGCCAGATGGCGCCCGGTGGGGGAGAAGGCCACCGAGTACACCCGGTCGGTGTGCCCCTCGAGGGTCGCCACCCGACCGCCCGAGGCCACGTGCCAGATGCGGACGAGCTTGTCGTCGCAGGCTGTGGCCACGTACACGCCGTCCGGGCTGAACGCGATCGAGCGCACCCGCCCGCGGTGGTCCATCAGGTGGACCGCCAGCCGCCCGGTCGGCCGGTTCCAGATCTTGACGCTGTCGTCGTCGTTGGCCGTGGCCAGCATGTTGCCGTCGGGGCTGAACGCCTCGGCCCAGACGTGGTCGGTCTCGGCGTTGAGCTCGCGCGCGTAGTCGCCGGTCGTGGCGTTCCAGAGGTGCACGCCGCCGTCGTTGCTGGAGGTGGCCAGCAGCGGCTCGGCGGGGGAGAACACCGCGGAGATCAGCCGGTCGGAGGTGCCGGTGAACTCCCTCAGCCGCCGCCCCGTACGCGGCTCCCACACGCGGACGACGCCGTCGTTGCCGCTGGTCGCCAGCATCGAGCCGTCGGCGCTGAAGCGGACCGACGAGATCCGCCGCCCGTGCCCGCGCAGCACCCGCTGGCACTTGCCCGTGTCCGGGTCCCACAGCCGCACCGTGCCGTCGTTGCTGCTGGTGACGAGCTGACGCCCGTCAGGACGGTACGCGAACGGCCAGACCGAGCTGCGGTGCCCGGACAACTCCACCCGCTGCCCGCCGTCCACCTGCTGCAACCTGATCACGCCGCTGGAGTCGCCGCTGGCCACGGTACGGCCGTCCGGGCTGAACGCGACGTGGTAGACGAACGCCGGATGCGTGGTGAGCACCCCGCGGGCCACACCGCCCACCGGGTCCCACAGGCGGACGCTGCAGGCCGTGTCGCCGGAGGCCAGCAGCGAGCCGTCGGGCGAGAACGCCACGCAGTAGACGCTGCCCTGGTGACCGGTCAGCGTGTGCAGCAGGTCCCAGCCGGAGGTGTCCCACACCCTGAGCGCGCCTGCCTCGTCGCCGGTGACCAGCAGACGGCCGTCGGGGTCGGCCACCACGCGGTAGACCTTGCCGCGGTGGCCGTCGAGCGTGCGCGTCATCCGCCCGGAGGCCAGGTCCCAAACCCGCACCACAGCTGCGGCGTCGCCTGTCACCAGCGCCCCATGGATGAACGCCGCCGTGTAGATCGGCGCCTGGTGTCCGTCCAGCTCGTGGACCAGCCGCCCCGTGGCGGTCTCCCACACACGCACGACGCCGTCCCCGCCGCCGGCCGCGACCAGGTCGCCCGCGGGGCTCAGGCGCAGCGGCCAGACGCCGTCGGCGTGGCCCGTCAGCGTGTGCCGCAGCTCACCGGTAAGGGCGTCACGCAGCAGCACGACGCCGTCGCTGGCACCCGTGGCCAGCAGGTCGCCCACGAACGTGACCGCATAGACGCGGCCACGATGCCCCTGCAGCGTACGCACGGGTGCGCCGCCGGCGCACAGCAGCACGCTGCCGTCCTCGTTGCCGATCGCGATCGTGGCGCCGTCGGGACTGTAGGCGATCGGCTCGGGCAGGCGGCTGGTCTGGAAGTGGTAGCCGTACGGGACGCCGATCGCGGCCGGCGCGAACTCCACCTCCACCGGCTGCCCGGGCACCACCGCCGCGCCGGGCAGGCGCGGCAGCGTCCCGGTCACGTTGATGAGCGAGGCGCGGTGCCAGCGGGCGCCCTCCACGGCCGCGTCGCTCAGGTCCACCTGCGCCAGCCGCGCCCCCGACAGATCCGCGCCGGTCAGGTCGGCCCCGGTCAGCGCGGCGCCGTCCAACCGCGCCCCCACCAGCTTGGCGTCACGCAGGACGGCCCTGGACAGGTTCGTGCCCGCCAGCGTCGCCTCCGACAGGTCCGCGCCGGTCAGGTCGACCTCTCGCAAGTCCCTGGCCGACAGGTCCTCGCCCTTGAGGTTCGCGCCGCGCAGGTCGGCGCGGGCAGGGGTGCGCAGCCTGGCCGCGATCTTGACGGCGTTCGCCCTGGACACGTCGTCGCCGGGCGGATCCGCCACCCACGCCCGCAGCACCCGCATGTCGGCCAGGTCGCACAGGAACTCCACCGTGAGCGCCGACAGCGGCCTGCGGGACAGCAGCGTGACGTCGTCCACGGCGATGTGCCGGGCGATCAGCCACTCCATTACCGACGCGTGGATGAACCCGAACATGCCCTCCTCGGTCCGCACCAGCAGGCTGCCCGAGCCCATCGCGTGCGCGGCGTGCGCGGCCGACAGCTGCCCGCCGGCCAGGTCGGTCAGCGTCTCGCCGATCTCGGTCAGCTCGTCCAAGCCCAGCAGCGACTCCCCGGACTCCCATAGCCGCAGCGCCAGCGCGGTCACGGCCCGCCGCAGCTCCTCGACGCTCAGCGCCGTCGCCGAGCCGGGAACCCTGGCCCGCCGCTCCTCGAACGCCAGCCATGAGCCGAGGATCTCCTGGTACAGCAGCGCGGGGCTGAGCGTGTGGCGGGCGCCGGCCACCGTACGCAGCCGGTCGGCGTCGAGGTCGGCGATGAAGCTCAGCATCCGCGGGTTCTGCGCGAGCGCCAGCAGGTCCTTGATCTCGCCCATCAGCGACATGCGGGCCCTGGACTCGGCGGCGTCGTCGAACCTGTTGTCCAGGTAGGAGCGGATCTGGTCGGGCGTGAAGTCCTCGACGCTGAGCACCCGCCGCTGCGGCAGCACCCCGACCATCTCGCCGAGCGAGGTCAGCACCTGGCTGTTCGACTTGAAGTGCTGGGTACGGCTGGCCACCACGATCTTCGCCTTGTCCTCGGCCGCCGACAGCAGCGTGGCCAGGTGGTCGGCCGCCCGGTCGTAGGTCAGCCGGTTCACCAGCTCGTCGAACCCGTCGAACAGCAGCACGATCCGTCCCTGCCGAAGCAGGTAGCGGAACGCCTTGAGGTCGATGAACTCCTCGCCGTGGTTGGCCAGGTGGGCCGCCACGAGTGCGTCCACCGAATGCGCCTTGTCCAGCGCACGTAGCTCGATGAGGATCGGCGTCAGGTGCGGCAGCTCGGCGGGGATGCGGCGGGCGAGCTCGCGCAGCGCGAACGTCTTGCCGTGCCCGAAGTCGCCGAGCAACAGCAGGAACCTGCCGTGGTCGGTGGCCAGCAGGCGCATCAGCTCGTCGGTCAGCCCGTGCCTGACCTGGCTGCCCGGCCGGTCCAGCTCGCGGTAGCGCTGCGGCACGTACAGGCCGGGCGGGTAGCGGCGGTCGGTGGTCAGCCTGGCCGTCTGGTCGGTGACGTATCCGGTCAGGTCGAGCAGGCCCTGGAACTCGGTGAAGCTGCGCAGCCGCACCCCTTTGCGCATGAGGTCGTCGCGGACCGCGCGCGAGACCGGCGGACCCTGGTAGACCAGCTCGGCGGCCAGACCGGTGGCGTGAGCCTGCCGGGCGAAGGCGTCGGCCGCCTCCGCGGTCACCTCGCCGGCGTGCGCGCCGATCATCGTCTGGCGTACGAACCCGTCCTCCGGATGGGTGACCACGAGATGGGCGGCGAACCTGCGGATCTTGGCCCGCTCGTGCCTGGCCTCGCAGACCTCGGTGATCCGGTCCAGCAGCAGCTCGACCGGGCTAGGCTCGCGCTCGTCCGGCTTGGGTCCGGGCGGCGGGGCGGGCGGGGCCTCGCCGGTGAACGTCGCCCGCGCGGCCCGCCACTTGTACGGCACGAGCTCGGGCTCGCGCTCGTCGGGCCGCCACGTGCGCAGCCCGTCCGGGGTGATCTCCAAGACCTGGTGCAGCCCGGCCCGCGGCGCGGCGATCCGCCCGTCGGCGGCCTCCCGGGATCCGCCGTGGAAGAGCAGGTTGAGCCGGTGCGCGAGCAGCCGCTCGAACGTCGGCGCGTCCCGCAGCGCGCCCGGCGGGTGCCCGAGCGCGCCGAGCCGCAGCCAGGAGCTCTCCTCGTACGGCCGCAGCCGCTCGGCGAACCAGGCCGCCTGCGCCTCGCCCAGCAGCGCGTACGCGTCCCGTTCCAGATGGCTCATCGCCATCGTCGAGTTGAGCCCCGCCACGACCACTTTCAGGTCGGGCACCTCGAACAACGTCCACGGCTGCCCGCCGTCGAACACCCGGTCGTCCAGCCCCTGGTACACCTCGCCGAACAACCCCGCGTAATGCCGCCACTTGGGCCAGTAAGGAGGCTGCGGGCTTACGTCGTCGGCCTCGCACGTCATGAAGTAGGCGCTGGCCGCCGCCTTGGTGACGTCGCGCGGCCCCGGCAGCAGCACCAGCCGGTGCGGCTCCAGCCCGATCAGCAGCCGCAGGTCGGTCACGAACCGCGTCGCCTGCCCGAACTGCCCCAGGCTGCCGGACTCGGTCAGGTCGCCGCTGACGACCATCAGATCCGGGCGGGGCATGCCCCGGTCGTACATGGCGGTCAGATCCGCCCAGATCCGCGCCTGCATGTCCTCCGGCGTGAACGGGTCGCCCGGGTCGGGCAGCGCCCTGCCGAACCGCGGGCCGCCGATGTGCAGCACGCTGATCGACTCCCGCCCGCTGTCGGAGCTCGCCGCGGGCGGGAACTTGGGCGCGGTGACCGGCGCGCGGCGCGCCCTGGCCCGCTCCTCGCCGGGCGGCGGCAGCGTCGGCGCGGCCAATGGCGCGCCGGACCCGTCGGGGAACGCCGGCGCCGCCTCGGGCTTGGCCCGGCCCGCCAGCGCCTCCCTGACCCGGCCCAGCAGCAGAGCCCTGGCCTGCCCTGGGTCGGTGACGCCGAGCAGGTCGACCCAGGTGATCGTGGACAGCAGGCCCTCCAGCTGGACGTCCTCCAGCCGGATCGTGACGAGCTTGTTGGAGGGGTTGTCGGGGTCGGCCCGCAGCGCCGCCTGCCACTCCATCCGGCCGTACCGGGAGGTCAGGTAGTTACGCGAGAGCACCGCCACGACCAGCTGCGCCTCAGTGACCCCGCGGTCCATGAAGTCGATGAAGTTGGTGCCCGGCACGAAGTCCCAGGCCTGGATCATGGTCTTGTAGCCCGCCGCTTCGAGCTCCCAGGCGATCCACGTCGCCCAGGCCGTGTCGGCCGGGGAGTAGCTGACGAAGATCGCGGTCCGCCTGCCGTCACGTGCCATGCCGCCCAGTATCCCTTGCCCCGTCGGCGTTTTGGAGACTGTGTGCGATCATCGACGGGTGTGGCGGCGTTTTGGGGTGCTCGACTGGATCAGGATCGGGCTGCTCGTTCTGGGTGTGGTCTCGGTGCCGGTCGGGTGGCTCCCCTGGGAGGCCGCGGCCGAGAGTCTGGATGACATCGGCCCGCTGCTGATCTTCGTGGTCGCCGTCATCGTGCTGGCCGAGCTGACCAAGGAGGCCCAGGTCTTCGACGCCATCGCGGCACGGATGGCGGTGCTGGGCCGCGGCAATTACGCCGCCCTTTTCTTTCTTTGTGCGGCTTTCGCGTCTTTTGTCACGATATTTCTGAACTTGGACACCACGGCGGTGCTCCTCACCCCGGTCATGCTCGCCCTGGCCCCCAAGGCCCGCATCGCCGCCCTTCCCTTGGCGATGACCACGATCTGGCTGGCCAACACGGCGAGCCTGCTGCTGCCGGTGTCCAACCTGACGAACCTCCTCGGCATGGAGAAGATCGGCCTCGACGCGCAGGAGTTCGCGGCCCGCATGTGGGCGCCCCAGATCGTCTCCATCGCCGTGACGATGGTCTTCCTGTGGGTGTTCTTCTGGCGTCGCGGCGAGCGGCGCGACCTGCGCTACACGCCGCCGCTGCTGGAGCCGGTCGCCGACCGGGTGTTGTTCGGCGCGGCGTCGGCCGGGTGCCTGCTGTTCATCGTCCTGCTGCTGCTCGAGGCGCACGTGGCCGTCGCCGCCACCGCGGCCGCCGCGATTGTGCTGGGAGCCTTCCTGGTGCGCGCCCGCGAGCGCCTGACGTGGAGCCTGTTCCCGTGGCAGCTGGTGATCTTCGTGACCGGGCTGTTCCTGGTGGTGCCCATGCTGAGCAGGAACGGCCTGTCGGACCTGATGACGTGGATGATCGGCACCGAGGGCGATCCCTACCGCACGGCCGCCGTGGGCGCCGGGTTGTCCAACCTGATCAACAATCTGCCCGCCTACCAGGCGGTCGAGACCGTCATCCCGGCCGCCGAGCGGGACCGCCTGTTGTCCCTGCTGGTCGGGACCAATGTGGGCCCGGTCGTGACGCCTTGGGCGTCGCTGGCCACGCTGCTGTGGTTCGAGTCGTGCCGCCGGCACGGCGTCAAGGTGCCGATGCGGCGCTTCCTGCTCACCGGCGCCGGGCTGGCCGTCGTGGGGTTGCTCGCCACGGTGTGGGCGCTGGTCGAGTTATGAGCTTCACGCGGCGGCCAGGGCGTAGGCGCCGGCGACGGCGTTCAGCGCCCAGCGCATCCGCACCACGTACGTCTCGGGGTGGTCGCCGGCCTCCTGCGCCACGTACGCGGTGCACCACGCGGGGTCGCCGCCGCACGCGCACAGCCGCTCGTCCACGGCCTCGCGGATCTGGCAGGGGGACAGCTCGTCGGACGGCTGCAGGGTGGTCGTGAAGAGCACCTGCGCCAGCTCGGTCGTGGTCATCATGTCGGGCTCCTCTAGCGAAGTGCCGTTGTCCGGCTTCCTCTAAATAGACGTCGAACGGCGGCGGAACTCATCGACATTCGACACACTTCATTCGCGTACTTTTCCTCACTGGACGAGTGCGAGGAGCCCGGGGATGGCACGCGGGTGTGCGGCGACGAAACTGCGCTGCTCGGCGGTGGTGTCGATGCACGCCTCGAACGGGCCGCCGTCCAATGTCCTGATCTCGATGCCGGCCTCCTGGGCGAGCAGCGCGCCCGCCGGCAGGTCCACCAACTCGGCCCGGTAGCCGACGATGCCGTCGATGTCGCCGCGCGCCAGCATCGCCCACGCCAGCAGCGGCGCCCATAGCTGCAGCACCCTGCGCGCGTTGAGCTCCAGAGCCTGCTTCAGCGCGCGTACGGTCGCGTCACCTCTGCTCACTCCGTGCCCCTGGGTCCAGGCCAGCAGCGGCCCGTGCGGCCGCGGCGCGTACGGCGGCGCCAGGCGCACCCCTTCGGACGAGTGCGCGCCGCGCCCCCTGACGGCCGACCACGTCTGGGCGGAGACAGGATCGTGCACCACGCCCAGCACCGGCAGCCCGTCCCGGCACAGCCCCACCCCCACCACGAACGCGGACAGCCCGATCGCCACGTTGTTGGTGCCGTCCAGCGGATCGACCAGCCACGTCCATTCGCCGCCCGCCGCGCCGACCAGCCCCGACTCCTCGGCGATCACCGAGTGCGCGGGATAGGCGGTCAGGATGCGCTCCAGCAGCAGCTTCTCCGAGGCCAGGTCGAGATCGGTGACCACGTCGCCCGCCTCGCCCTTGGCACGCACCCCGATCGCGCCCCGTGTGCCCTCCAGGAGCAGCGCCCCAGCGGCCTCGGCGGCTTCGACGGCGACCGTGCGAGCGTGGTCCAGGTCCATCGGGTACCTCTCAGGTCAGGTGCGCGGTGATCAGTTGTACGGCCAGGGCCGTCTCGGCGGCGTCCAGCGGCTGCCTGGACACATGGTGCGGGCCCGCGGCCAGCGGGCCGAGGGACAGGTCGCGGCTGCCGGGCCGGCCGCGCCCCAGCGCGATCGTGGCCGCCTCGCCGCCCTCAGGGACGACGCTGCTGTGGAAGCGGCCGGACGGCAGCGTGTAGGTGTCGCCGGGCCCGAACACCTCCACCAGGCCGGTCGCGTGCCGCACGGTGCGGCCGGTCGGTGCGATGCGGTCGCCGTCGGCCCCGCTGACGACCTCGAACACCCGGTGGGTGGCCTCCGCGCCGGCGTCGGTGACCACCGCGTGCACGTTGCGCACCTGGCCGTAGAGCACGTGACTCACCAGGTCCCAGCTGTGGCAGTGGATCTGCGAGGTGGTGCTCTCGGCGTGTGCGAGCGAGTCGGACCACAGGTGCAGGCATACCCCCTCGCCTGCGTCCCGCTCCAGCGGCAGGCAGACGAACCCGAGCGGGTGGCGCACGGCCGTCAGGTCAGCCCTCGACAGCGTCTCCAGGGCCCAGGACCTTGCGTCCCCTTCATGTAACAGCTCGTGGACTCCCTGGTAGCTCATGGGGCACCGTACGGATCCACGGCCCGCAGCGCCTTGCGGGCGATGTCCACGACGTCATGGCCGTTGTAGGACTTGGGCAGGGGCATCCCGATGCGCTCGAACAGCTCCTGCACCTCCTCGATGGTGGGCTCGTCGCTCAGCGGCGCCTTCTTGTACATCTCCAAGGGCACCCGCCGCGCCTGCTCGAAGCTGAGCCGCAGCTCGGTGTCGCAGTTCTCGTAGTAGAACGTGCCCGCCAGCGCCGTCATCGCCATGTTCGGGTCCTCGACCGTCATGATCAGGCGGGTGGTCGACAGGTCCCAGCGGAACGTCGTCATCGTCCGCGACAGGCCCACCGCGATGTCGAGCAGGCCGTAGCGCTGGCGGTGCCAGAAAGCGGCCAGGACCGTCGCGTACGACTCCTTCCTGACCCGGTCGGTCGTCCACGTCTCGCCGGTGCCGTCGGGCACGTCGGACAGCGAGCGGCGGTAGTGGGCGTACGTCTCGCACACCTCGGCGTCGGACGGGTCGATCACCTCGATCCTGATCGTGAGATGGCGCTTGTCCCTGCGGGCCGCGGCCACGCACTCGGGGAGGGTGACCGCGCGCATGTAGGTGCCGGTGCCGCCCTTGAAGCTCCATCTGGCGGTGTCCTTGCGCGACTCGGCGTGCGACTGGGCGATCTCCTGCCTGCTGCCCAGCACCCGTACCAGCTGCAGCGTGTCCAGGGCCCGGCGGGTGCTGTGGACCAGCGTCTCGATCTGCTCCAGGCGGGCCAGCCGCACCGGCAGCTCGGCCAGCACGCCCGAGGTGATCGTCTTCTCGACGGGGGCCTGGCGGGCGCGGTCGCGCAGCAGCGCGGTGGCCACCAGCGCGAGGATGACCAGGGTCGCGGCGGTCACGAGCTGGCGCTGGACCTCCTCGCCCTTCGGGCCGAAGATGTCGTCCGGCATGATGCCGAGCACGCCGACCACGATGGCCAGGCCGAGCGCGATGGCGCCGTCGGCGTTCCGCGCCGCCCATGGGGCGACCCGCTTCATCGCCGCCATGAACCGTGCCATCGCTCGCCCCGTCGTTCGACGATCAGTCAGTTCCCGAGGTCATGGTAACGACCATGCCATCGGACCACCAGAGAACGATCACGTGGCGAAAGGTGCCGGGGAATATTGCCTCGAGCCGGATGAGGGCCGCTCGATAGGATTCCTGGACATGATCTTGGATACTGACGTCCTCGGCTATTACGAGCGCGGTGGCGAGCTGACCAGGCTGCGGCACGGCCGCAACCGGCTGGAGTTCCTGCGCACGCGTGACGTGCTGCGCCGCACCCTCCCGCCGGCGCCCGCCCGGGTGCTGGACGTGGGCGGTGGCGCGGGCGTGCACGCGGAATGGCTGGCGGCGGATGGGTACGAGGTCGAGCTGATCGACCCCGCCGCGCCGTCCGTCCGGGTGGGCTGGTCGCGGTGGCGTTCATCAGCCGGTACGCCGCCCTCCACGACAGCGTCTACCACGGGTATTTGACGCGCGAGGAGCAGCGGGCGGCCGAGTACCACGCGATGGAGACAGGTGTGATGATCTCGCCCCGGGCGGCCGGGTTCCGCGGTTACCTCCACGACCCCGACGAGATCATGGCCGAGTTCGCCGACGCCGGCCTGCCCGAGCCACGCCGCTATGGCCTGGAGGGCGCGTTCTGGCTCTATGGCGACATCGACGCGTGGCTGGACGACGACGAGCGGCGCGAGCTGCTGCTCGACGCCGCCCGCCGCCTGGAGTCCGAGCCGTCCCTCCTGGGCGTCAGCGGCCACCTGCTGGCCGTCACGCCGGTGTGAGCACGACCGTCAGCCGCTCCAGCTTCTCGGTCATCCGCCGCAGGATCGTCCCCTCCTCACCGTGGACCCGGCCCAGCTTGCGGGCCTCGGCCAGGACCTGCCGCGCCCGCGTGGCGACCTGGGACAGCTCGCCCGGCAGCTCGCGCAACCGGTCCCAGGCCTCCACCACTGCCTGACGGATCTCCTGGACCACGGCCGCTGCCTCGGGTGACAGGGAGGTGACGACGGGCGGCTCCTCCCGCTTGCGGCGGGAGAACAAGCCCATCAGAACCATCCGCGATGGCGGGCCATCTGCTCCAGACCCCGCTGCAGGGTCGCGTCGGCCGAGTTCGGCGGGTCGTCGTAGCGGACCGTGAAACGGTTGTAGGCGTCGTGGCTGGAGGTCAGGAAGCCGCCCCGCTTGTCGGCCTCCAGGATGACGTCCATCTGCCGCGGCCCGGCGATGAACGTCAGCTCCAGCTCGTTGAAGTACCGCCGCCACTGCCCGCCGGCGTAGTACTCGATCTCCTGGAAGAACGGCATCGTCGAGCCGTACAGCGTGCCGCGTTCCAGGTCGGCCTTCTTGAACTGGAAGCCCAGCCGGTCGAGCGCGCCGATGACGTTCTCCTGAGCCGGCAGCGGGCTGACGAACAGCGGGTCGAGGTCGCCCTTGTCGAGCGCGCCCGCCAGCGCCAGCTCCGTCTGCACGCCCAGCTTCATCCCGTGCAGCGGGTGCCCGGCGATCGCGCTGATCGGCGTCTCCCACGGCATCATGATCTCGAAGGTCTGCTGGTGCTGTGCGCCCTTGGCGAGCTGGAACGTCCCCGCGACCTGCTGGCGCAGGAAGCTGTATGTCGTCTTGTACTCGTTGTCGCCCGACTCGATCTCGACCACCGCGGTCAGGTCGATGTAAATGCCCTCGACCTTGTATTCGGAGTTGCCGCCGCGGAAGTGCACGACGCCGCGCAGCGGCTCGCCGGGGCGCACGCCCGTGTTGGTCAACACCGTGTCAACCTCGACGCCCGCGCCGAACGCGGCCATCAACTTGCGGAACACCATGGGGTTCTCCTATGCGGAAGGTGTGTGGCCGTTCACTTGACCTGTTCCCGTGCCCGAGATGCGGGGGAGCAACTGGGCCAGGAGGAGGGTGGAGAGCGCGGAGTCCGACTGCCCCTGCTGGGTGCGTACGACCAGCGCCTGGGGTGCGTTCTCCGCCAGTTTGGCGCCCACGTCGAGGCGCTTGCGGGCCAGCTCGTACTGCAGCACGGCCCGGTTGTCCCGGTATGACTCGGCCAGCCGGCGCAGCGCCTTGGCCTCGTTCTCGGCGGAGGTCAGGTCGGCCCTGCCCCGCGCCTCGATCTCCCACGTCACCCGCTGCGCCTCGGTCTCCTGCTCCTCCAGCATGCGCGCCACATTCTTGCGCGCGTTGTTGTGGGCGGCCTTGACCTCGACGACGCGGGCGTCACGGGTCTTCTTGGAGCGCTCGATCTCCATCAGCAGGGTGTCGATGCGGCGCTTGCGGGTCAACTCCCACTCGCGCTCGTACGCCGACAGCTCCTTGGCGACCTTCTCGCGGGTGGCCAGGTGCTGCTGGTACTGGTCGGGCAGCTGCACGTCGGGGATGTTCGCGCCGGTGATGCGCACGCCGTAGCGGCCGAGCTGGCGGTTGAGCGCGTCCTGCATGTCGCCGACGTCGGAGCCGCGCAGGTCGTACGCGCGCTCGGTGTTCACCCTGCGGCTGCGCTGCCTGATCGCGTCCTGCACCGCGCTGGACAGCACCAGGTCGAAGTTGCCCGCGCCGATGGTGCGCACGAACGCGACCGGGTCCACGATGCGGAACTTCAGGAAGAACTCGATCGACTTCAGCGGCACGTTCTCGGCCGTCGGGCAGGCCACGATCGGTGCCGAGTACGGGATCTCCGTCGAGGTGTCGACGACCGCGTCCACCCGGTCCCACGGCAGCCACAGGTAGTGGCGGCCCGGCGGGAGCGTGCCGGTGATGGCCCCCCAGCGGCTGCGTACGCCGGTGGTGCCCTCCTCGATCTCGATGATCGCCTTGCGCCACATGGTGACCCCCGCCAGCAGCAGGAAGGCCAGTGCCGCCAGCGCCGCGATCATCGTGAGCTCGGTCAGCGCCGCCATGCCGGCGAAGTAGAGCGCCAGGAACACCAGTGACATCCACGCGAAGCCGCGCCGGTCCTTGGGGATCACGACGGGCACGAGTTGCCCCTGCTCGCCGCCGCGCAGCAGCTGGCGGATCTCACCCCAGGAGGCCAGCGACTCCTTGATCTTCGAGAACTCGCGTGTCATATCAGATCTCCCCCTTGCCGGGCAGCAGGCGTTCGACGGTGCGTGCCAGGTCCGCGTCCGGCTCCGGCGGGTCCTGGGGCACGGTCACGTCGGCGGCGGCCTTCTTGAGCAGGGCGGCGATCTCGGCCTCGCGGCCTGCCACGCGGGAGGCGATCTCGTCGAGCCTGGAGCGGATGGCGGCCATGTCCTCGGCCGAGAACAACGCCGTGCCCTTGCCGCCCACGAGCTGCTGGGCCAGGGCCAGGAAGTCGATGTCGGTCTGCTCGCCGATCTGCACCACCTGGGGCAGCCTGGTGGCGACCGATTCGAGCTTGTTCAGCAGGTCCTGCTGGAAGCGGTAGTCGAGGATCTCGGGCGCCTCGGCGGCCGACAGCGCCCTGATGTCCAGCGCCTGCGCCTCAAGGAGCGCGGCGTTGGCGTTGGCCGTGGACTCCGCCTCGACCAGGCGCTGCCCGGCCTGCGCCTTGGCCTGGTGGCTGGCGCGTTCGAGCGCGGTGTCCATGCGGGCCTGGTAGCCGGCGATCTCCGCCTGGATGGCGCTCAGCGTCTCCTGAAGCCCGGCCAGCTCCTTGATCAGGTCGCCCTCGTTCTGCTCCTTGCGCAGCTGGAGCTCGTACTCGTAGGTGTAGGCCTCCTTGGCGACGCGGACCATCTCGGGGGCGGCCAGGTCCATGCGGTATTCCTGGCTGGACGGCTCGGCGTGGGTGATGTTCACGTCGGTGAGCCGGACGGCGGGCAGGAACTGCTGGTTGAGGCTCTCCAGCATGCCGAGCGTGCTCTCGCCCACGAGGTCGTAGATCTCCTCGGCCCGCTGGGCGTAGATGAGGGAGCGGGTGACCTCGCTGATGGCGTTCTGCAGCTTGGACTGGAAGCCGCTGACCGAGCCGAGCACGAAGATGAACTCCGCCGGGTTCTCGATCCTGAACTGCAGGAACAGGTCCACGCTGGCCTTGACGCCCTGCTGGGTCGGGGCCTCGCTGATCGGCGCGTTGAACGGGTACTCGCGGGTGGTGTTGACGATGTAGCTGACCCGCTTCCACGGGTTGAACAGCGTCACCCGGCCCGGGTCCGCGATGTGCACCAGCTTGCCGAACTGGGTGATCAGCGCCTTGCAGCCCTCAGGCACCATCACCACGCTGCGCCGCCACCACAGGAACACGGCGGCCAGGACCAGCACCGCCCAGTAGTGCGGCCCGAAGATCAGATCGGTGTTCGGGATGACGTTGCCGAGCGCGCCGATCAGGCCGAGCACCACCAGGATGCCCAGCGGCACGATCACCTTCGCGGTGCTGCCCTTGGGGATCACCACCGGCGAGATGACGTGCATGCCGTTTTCGGCGAAGCTGCGGTTGACGATCTCCCCGGCCTCGGTCAGCGACGCCGTCCTGGCCTCGATGAGCGTGCCGACGGAGGCGCCTCCGTCACGCGCGGCGGCGAAGTCGTGCGGGTTCAGCGCGAAGCCGCGGCCCTGGCCGGCCAGTTGCCCCGCCTGGTCGACGACCTGTCCCACGGCCTGGCCCATCGCCTGTCGTACATCACCCCCTTGGGCGACCGCTTGGGCTATGCCCTGACCTGCCTGGATCAGTGCCTCTCTGGGTCGTGACATTAGACCTTCCTTTTCCGCTACAGGCGAATCCGACCGTATCGGGTGTGACTTGCTGTTCGCTTGCAATGCCCTGTCACAGGTCTATTGCGTCTCGTAGTAGGTGTGCTATCTCTGTAGTAGACGTACTACTTGGAGGTCTCATGGAGGCGGTGAGAGCGCTTGAAGGAGGCCTCGACCGCGTGAACACGGGAGCTGCGATCGAGGTCCGCGGCCTGCGTATGGCGTACGGCCCGAAGCAGGTGTTACAGGGTGTCGGCTTCACGGTGGGCGCCGGCGAGGTGCTCGCCTTGCTCGGGCCGAAGGGCGCGGGCAAGACCACGACGATCGAGATCCTGGAGGGCTTCCGCGCGCCCTCGGCGGGCCACGTGCGGGTGCTCGGGCATCGAGCCGGTCCGCGGCGACGAGCGCTGGCGGGCCAGGCTGGGCGTGGTGCTGCAGTCGTGGCGCGACCACGCAGGATGGCCCGGCGCGAGTCGGGCTCGCTGATGGAGGCGCGGCGCCGCCGGGCACTCCAGCGGGCCGGCTGAGAAGATACGCGGTGATGAGCGAGACCGTCTACAACCGCATCGCGCTGCTGCGCGCGGAGCGAAACGTAACCCGCAGGCAGCTGTCCGATGCCCTGGGCGTGCACTACCAGACCATCGGTTACCTGGAACGGGGGGAGTACAGCCCGAGTCTTTACCTGGCGCTGAAGATCGCCGGATACTTCGAGGTGCCCGTCGAGGTCGTCTTCTCCACCACCCCGTTCCCGCGGATCGGGGAGCGGCCAGCCTGAGAACGAATTCTGTCAGCCGCGCCGCCTACAGTGGCAACATGCGACCGGTCACAGATTTGCAGCGGAAGGTGGCGCCGTTCGAGGTCGTCACCGAGATGACTCCCTCTGGCGACCAGCCCACGGCCATCGCCGAGCTGGAGCGCCGCGTCAAGGCCGGGGAGAAGGACAACGTCCTGCTGGGCGCCACCGGCACCGGCAAGACGGCCACGATCGCCTGGCTGATCGAGCGGCTGCAGCGGCCCGCGCTGATCATGCAGCCCAACAAGACGCTCGCCGCGCAGTTCGCCAACGAGCTGCGGGAGATGTTGCCCAACAACGCGGTGGAATATTTCGTCTCTTACTACGACTACTACCAGCCCGAGGCATACGTCCCGCAGAGCGACACCTACATCGAGAAGGACTCCTCGATCAACGACGAGGTCGAGCGGCTGCGCCACTCGGCCACCAACTCGCTGCTCACCCGCAGGGACACGATCGTGGTCGCCTCCGTGTCCTGCATCTACGGCCTGGGCACGCCGCAGGAATACGTCGACCGGATGGCCCGGCTGCGCGTCGGCATGGACGTCGACCGCGACCAGCTGCTGCGCCGCCTGGTCGACATGCAGTACACGCGCAACGACCTCGCCTTCACCCGGGGCACGTTCCGGGTGCGCGGCGACACGATCGAGATCATCCCGAAGTACGAAGAGCTCGCCGTGCGCATCGAGATGTTCGGCGACGAGATCGAGAAGCTGTCGACCATGCACCCGCTGACCGGCGAGGTCATCACCGAGGACGAGGAGCTCTACATCTTCCCCGCCTCCCACTACGTCGCCGGCGAGACGCGCATGGCGGCCGCGGTCGCGGGCATCGAGGCGGAGCTGGCCGAGCGGCTGTCGGAGCTGGAGCGGCAGGGCAAGCTGCTGGAGGCGCAGCGGCTGCGGATGCGGACCACATACGACATCGAGATGATGCGGCAGATCGGCACCTGCTCCGGCATCGAAAACTACTCACGCCACATGGACGGGCGTGAGGCCGGCAGCGCGCCCAACACGCTGCTCGACTACTTCCCCGAGGACTTCTTGCTGGTCCTGGACGAGTCGCACCAGACGGTGCCGCAGATCGGCGCCATGTACGAAGGCGACGCCTCCCGTAAGCGCACGCTGGTCGAGCACGGGTTCCGGCTCCCGTCGGCGCTCGACAACCGGCCGCTGAAGTGGGAGGAGTTCCTGGAGCGCATCGGCCAGACCGTCTACCTGTCGGCCACGCCGGGACCTTACGAGCTGGGGCGGGCCAAGGGCGAGGTCGTCGAGCAGGTCATCCGCCCGACCGGCCTGGTCGACCCCGAGATCGTCGTCAAGCCCACCAAGGGGCAGATCGACGACCTGGTCCACGAGATCCGCGACCGCGCCGAGCGGGACGAGCGCGTGCTGGTCACCACGCTGACGAAGAAGATGTCCGAAGACCTCACCGACTACCTCCTGGAGCTCGGCATCCGGGTCCGCTACCTGCACAGCGAGGTCGACACGCTGCGCCGCATCGAGTTGCTGCGCGAGCTGCGCACCGGCGAGTTCGACGTGCTCGTCGGCATCAACCTGCTGCGCGAGGGCCTCGACCTGCCCGAGGTGTCGCTGGTGGCGATCCTTGACGCCGACAAGGAGGGCTTCCTGCGCTCCGAGACGTCCCTGATCCAGACCATCGGCCGGGCCGCCCGTAACGTGTCGGGACAGGTCCACATGTACGCCGACAAGGTCACCCCGTCGATGGAGCGGGCGATCGACGAGACCAACCGGCGGCGGGCCAAGCAGGTCGCCTACAACCAGGCCAACGGCGTCGACCCGCAGCCGCTCCGCAAGAAGATCGCCGACATCCTGGACTCGCTGCAGCGCGAGGACGCCGACACCGACAAGCTGCTCGGTGGCGGTGGCCGTCAGCAGTCGCGCGGCAAGGCGCCCATGCCGGGGTTCGCGTCGCGGCAGGCCGGGCAGCACGCCAAGACCATCGCGGGCGAGATGCCGCGGGCGCAGATGGAGTCGTTGATCGAGTCGCTGACCGAGCAGATGCACCAGTCCGCGGCCGATCTGCAGTTCGAGGTGGCCGCCCGGTTGCGCGACGAGATCAAGGAGCTCAAGCGCGAGCTCAGGGACATGCGCGAGGCCGGAGTGCAGTAAGGGCACCTGGCCTGGGCGAACGTGCTCAGGGAAACCACGTGACGGGGCCTCCGGCCGCGCCGACAGGCTTTGCCGCGGCCGAAATGTTCGCGGGTCATGGGACTGTGGACCGGCCAGGTGGTGGACGCGAAGATCCTGCGCCGGTCGGTGGTGTATAGGCGCGAGGCCGGGCCGGCGGAGAGGCGGTCGGCACGGCATGGGCCTAGGTGAGAAGGGTCCTGAGGGTCTGGGCGAAGGCCTCAGGGTTGTCCAGCATGATGTTGTGGCCGGACTCGGGAATGCCGAGGACCTGGACACCGGCCGCCCGTAGGTCGTCGGCCGCCTCCGGCGGGTCGCCCTCCGGGTGCAGGAAGGCGCGGGGGATCGTCAGGGCCTTGAGCATCTCACGCATCGTGGGGTCTGTGCCTTGGGCGAGGCTGACGGCCGTGCGGTGCAGGCCGCGCAGGTCCGCCAGCCGCATCGTGGACCACCAATGCGGCCCCACCCGGTCGCGGACCTCCTGCCACCCATTTGCGACGAACTCCTCCTCCGTGTAGCTCGCGATGCCGCTGGTGCCGGGCCGTACCGGAATCGGGGAGTACGGGTCCAGGTTGGCGTCCACGAGGATCAGATTGGCGACCAGCTCGGGGTGGTGGGCCGCCAGAACGATGGCCACCGCCCCGCCCATGCTGTGGGCGATCACGGACGCACCCGCGACCCCTGCCTTGCCCAGCGCTTCGGCCAGGGCGTCGGCGTGGGCTTCGAGTGTGTAGGCGAAGTCCGGCGGCCGGTCGCTGATGCCGAAACCGAGCAGGTCGATCAGGAGAGAGCGGTGGCGCGCCAGGAGGGGATGGGCGGCGACCTCCGCGTAGTAGGGGGCCGAGGTGGCGCCGAGGCCGTGAACGTAGACACGGGCCGGCTCCGCGCCCGGCAGCTCTACCCAGCGCATGCGAGCGCCGCTGGGGTGGACGATGGCATCGTGCATGGCGATCTCCTTATGTATCGGGGCCAATATATATCGGTCCCGAGGTATGATCGTCGTCATGCTGGAGCTGGCGATACTCGGGTTCCTCAGAGATAGGCCACTACACGGATACGACCTGCGTAAACGTGTGGCGGCTCTGATGGGGCACGTGCGCCCGGTGGCCGATGGCACGCTCTACCCGGCGATCAAACGCATGGCCGCGGCCGGATGGCTCATCAGGAAAGATGAGCCAGGCGCCGCGGCCGCGCCACGGCGCACGCTCTACCTGACGGACGAGGGCCGTGCGGAGCTGGAGCGGCGGCTGCGGGAGCCGGGCGATCTCGACATCAGCGATGAGAACCGGTGGTTCACGTTACTGGCGTTCCTCCGCCATCTGGGCGAGCCCAAGGAGCAGGGGGTCGTGCTGCGCAGGCGGCTGGCGTTCCTGGAAGAGCCGACCAGCTTCTTCTACGACGGGGACCGGCCGATGGCGGCCGAGGAGTTCGGGGATCCGTTCCGGCAGGGGCTGCTGACCATCGCCCACGCCACGAGCCAGGCCGAGCTGGCCTGGCTCCGCGCCACCATCGAGTCCCTTGAGGGCTCCCTTTGACGGTGCGTCACCGGGAGATTCCGGCCTCGGTACGCAGGAGTGCGGCCAAAGCCTCCGGGTCCGCCGCTGCGACGCCCTTGGCGGCGAACCAGGTGGCGACGTTGCGGGCGTCGCGGTCCAGGAACGACGGGCCGGTCGGGTGGGCGATGACGTCCACGATCTGCGGCAGGTCGATGATCACCAGCCTGCCGTCGTGGACCAGCAGGTTGTACGGAGACAGGTCGCCGTGGGCGAGGCCTTCCCGGGCCAGCGTGACCATGGCGGCGACCAGCTGTTCCCACAGGTCGTCGAGGCCGTCGGACACCTGGGCGAGGCGCGGGGCCGCGTACCCGTCCGGTGTTCCGATGAACTCCTGCAAGATCTCCGTCCCCACGATCTGCACCGGGTACGGCACCGGAACCCCCAGCTCCCACAACCTGCACAACGCCCCGAACTCGGCCACCGCCCACTGGGCGGCGATCGCCTGCCTGCCGAACGCGGTGCGGCTGGCCATGGCCCGGTTCATGCGGTCGTCGCGAGTCCTGCGGCCTTCCAGATAGCCGGAGTCGCGATGGAAGAGGCGATGCTCGGTGGAGCGGTATCGCTTGGCGGCCAGCAGGCACACCCGATCCGTGCCCGGCACGCCACGGGAGATCAGATGGACGTCGGCTTCCTTGCCGGTCTTGAGCACGCCGTGCTCGGTGTCGACGGCGGCCAGCTCGGTGACCAGCCAGCCGGGGTACGGCCGGGGGCCCTTCTCCGTGGGCGTGCTCTGGTCCCAGGTGGACCAGCGGTCACCCTCGGGCGGGCCGTCATCGGCGACGGCGATGTCGGGAGTGCTCTCGAGCCATTCGATGTCGTCGGTGTCGAGGGCGTACTTGCCACGGCGGCGGTGTTGCGAGTGCTTCGGCACGGTGGGATTGCTCCAGGTGTGAGGCCCACCGGCACGTCGATCAGATCAATGAGCACGCGGTGGGAAAGAATGAGGACGCGGAAAACGGCACGCGAACAGTCGTCGTCACGGTCTCACCCTCCCCTCGGGTCGCGGCAAACGATCAACGTGGCCGAGTATGCCGGGGTGTGTTCCGGTGCCGCAAGCGATTTATTCGCCCGCTGATGGTTTCCAGTCCGCCGGCCGATAATGCGGTGCGGCGGGTCCGGAGCCGCTTGTAGCGTGCGGGCATGCGGCGATGCGGGATGTGCGATCACTGGGAGCCGGCCGGGGCGCCTGCTTGTGCCCGGTGTGCCGCGCTGGTGGACGAGATCGTCGAGGAGGGCTGGCGGGCCTTTCTCGAGCGTGAGTTCGGAGCGGCGAGCCTGGGGCGGAGAGCGGTAGCTTGCGTGACCAGCGGAGCCCCGTGCGAGCGCGACCATGGGCAGGGTACGGCCGAGCCGCTCGAGCAGGAGCGTCTGATCGCCGAAATGGTCGTGGACGAGCCCGACAAGCATCCGTGGCGAGTGGTCGACGCCGCTTACGACCGCCTGACCTGTGCGGAATGCGGCGGCAGACTCAGCAGGGGACCGGCCTCGTGCGCCGCCTGCAACCTGGCGAACGGCTTCCGGTATTCGGCCATCGAGGTCGATCGTCCAGGTGTTCCACCGGGAAACGAGCATGCGCTGCGGGTGAACGTGGCCGTGACGCGCAGACCGTACGGGATCTCGGAGTCGGAGGTGCTGTTGCGGCGACTGTCACTGCCTGTGCTGCTGGACGGCCTGCTGCCCACGAAAGCCCAGGCCCAGGCCACCAAGGCCAAGGCCAATGAGGGCGCCACGGAGGCCGAGCTCGCCGCGCTGGTTTACGGGGAGTGGGGCCGTGCCTAAGCGGGTCGCTGTCCCAATGTGAGGTCGATGTCCACGTCGAACCCGATGGTGGTCTGCAGTCGCTTGCGATGGATGCCGGTGGGGACATAGGCCCTGACCGTCGGCTCGAGCTCGAAGGTGTACGCGACAGGGAGGCCGCCTTCTTCCTCCACCCGCCAGAAGTACTTGATTCCGGCGTTCGAGTATTTGATCGGCTTCGTGGTCCGGTCCCGCTCCCTGGACTCATCCGAGACAACCTCGACCACGAGGTGCACATCCTCCGGCTTGAAGGAGGTGAGCCTCATGGAAGTGGTCGCCGACCTTTTCACCACGAGGATGTCGGGCTCCGGCCGCTGGCGCAGGCCCAGAGTGACCGTCATCTCGCGCAGGACCTCCAAATGCGCGGGCGGTTTGATGGATTGCTTAATCAGCTCGACCGTATAGAGGTGAAAGAGCGTCTGCGGCGACATCATGATGAGTGACCCATCGATCAGCTCGACGTGCTGTGGCGCGTCGGGGGGAAGATGATCGAGCATGTCGGCGGTCCAGCCACCGGGGGGGCCGGGATAGAACCACTCAGGAAGGGCCATAGTCATCAGTCTGCCTCCTCAGCGTGTTCACGCGGCGCATCTATTGTGCCACGCTTAGTAGCCGTCAGGGGAGGTCTTTGCGTTCCTCCATCGAGCGGCGGTAGAGCTCGTCGATCTCCTCCAGCGGGTCCGGCGCGCGGCGGCGGGCCTCGATCTCCAGGTCCGTGCGGGAGCCGAGGTCGGCGATGCCGGCGGACGTGTGGTGGACCTGGTCGCCGAGGAGGTCGGCGCGGATGCGGGCGCACATGGCCGTCAGCTTGGCCTGGTGCTCGCGCAGCCGGTCCAGGGTGGCATGGTCGATGTACGGTGACACGCGCCGCTGCTGGGCGTACATGCCGAGCTGGCCGTCGTGCACGTTGGCCTGTGCCTCGAGGTCGGCCAGTAGCCGTGGCAGGTCGCCGAGCCCCCATCCCTGATGCTGCGCCTGCTCGACCGCCTGGCGGGTGAGCGACACCTCGCGGCGCAGGTCGAGGCGCAGGCGCTCGACCTCGGCGGCGTCGCCGGTGCCCATCGCGTTGACATGCGTGCTCAGTCGTGTAGCCGCCTGCTTGGCCTTGCCTGCCGCCTTCTTGCCCACCTTGACCAGCAGGTAGACGCCCACGCCCATCAGCAGCAGGAGGAACGCCAGGATCACTAGCACGATGACAAGGACTTCGCCGATCTTCGCCACCCCCTGTTGGTGTTGATGCCTAGAGGATAGTGCGCCCGGGCGGTTCTGGCGCGCGCGACCAAGCAAGCCCTTGATACGCAACGGACGGCTGTGTTTCAGTGCACTTGTTCGCGGTCAGGGCGGAGAAGGGGCGGTGGCGCGTGCTGGACGGCAAAGTTGTGATCATCACCGGAGGTGCGAGGGGGATGGGGGCGGCGACCGCACGGCGGTGTGTCGCGGCCGGTGCGCGGGTCGTGCTCACCGACGTGCTCGTGGAGGAGGGCACGGCCACCGCCAAGGAGCTCGATGCCCGCTTCATTCCGCACGACGTGACGAGCGAGGACCAGTGGGCGGAGGTGGTCACGCGGACCGTGGAGGAGTTCGGACGGCTCGACGGCCTGGTGAACAACGCCGGCATCGCCACCATGGTGCCGATCGAGCAGCAGCCGCTGGAGGAGTTCCAGCGGGTGCTCCAGGTCAACCTGGTGGGTGTTTTCCTGGGGCTCAAGGCCGTGGCCGGCGCTATGCGGACATCGGGCGGCGGCGCCGTCGTCAACCTGTCGTCGGTCGCGGGGCTGTTCGCGCTGCCGGGTACGGGCGGGTACGGCGCGTCCAAGTGGGGCGTGCGCGGCCTCACCAAGATCGCCGCCCTGGAGTTCGGCAGGGACCGCATCCGGGTCAACTCCGTGCACCCGGGCATGATCGTCACCCCTATGACCCAGCAGTTCGGCGCCGTGTCGGGCGAGGGCACCTTCCCCCTGGCCCCTGCCGGGCGGTGGGGCGAGCCGGAAGAGGTGGCGGAGGCGATCGTGTTCCTGCTGTCCGACGCCGCCTCGTACGTCACCGGCGCCGAGCTCGCCGTCGACGGCGGCTGGACGGCGGGGGAGTCGGCGCTGCTGCCCCGCCAGGAAGACGTGGGGTGAGCCATGCCGTACGCGGACGTCGGCGACGACATCAGGCTCTTCTACACCGACGACGGGAGTGGCGACGGGCCGCCGCTGCTGCTGGTGCACGGCTGGGGAACCGACTCCCACCAATGGTCCTGGCACATCGACGCGCTGGCGGCCGCCGGGCGCCGCGTGATCGCCGCCGACCTGCGCGGGCACGGCTACTCGTCGGTCCCGGAGACGGGCAACACACCCCGCATGATGGCCGAGGACCTGAACGCCCTGCTCGACCGCCTCGACGTCCCGCAGGTCGTCGCCGTCGGGCACTCGATGGGCGGCCAGGTGGTGTCGATCCTGGCCGTCGAGCACCCGGACCGGGTACGCGCGCTCGTCGCCCTCGACCCGGGTTACGGCATCACCGACGACATCGCCCAGGGTTTCCCCCAGATGATCGAGGGCCTGCGCGGCGAGCGGCCCCACGCCGTCGCCGAGGCGATCGACGAGTGGTGCACGAACGCCGCCACGCCAGCCGTCATCCGCCGCTGGCACAAGCGCAGGCTGTACGGCATGCCGCCGCACGTGCTCGCCGAGGCGTTCGAGGCCATGTTCACGGCGCCGGACGCCATCGGGGTGCGGCCGGCCAGCGACGACTACCTGGCACGCAGGCGGTGTCCGGTGTTGTCGATCTGGGCCGATCAGGGGCGCGCGACCTGGGAGTCGGGCCTGCTCAAGGTGCCGAAGTCGAAGGTCGTGTGCTGGGAGGGCTCCAGTCATCGGCTGCACGAGGAGCGCCCGGCCGAGTTCGTCCACCTCGTGGGAGGGTGGCTGCGGCGTTTACGCGTGTGAGGAGCCCGGCGGTGCGGATACCGCCGGGCCCTCGGTCGTGTGAGCGTGCCAGGGGCGGGGGCCACGGTGCCGCTCACACGTCTGTTGTGGTTTGTTCGCTAACCGGGATCACCGTATGAGGCGGGGAGCGGCGGCGGATCAGCCCGCAGGGGGAGTGGGGGTCAGCCCGGAGGCTGACCCCGGGCGGCTCGGCGGCGGGCCCGGAAGCGGCGTACCCTCCTGATCAGCCACCAGGCCAGGACGGCGAGCACCAGCAACGCGACGATCACCAGGATCGGGGCGAACACCGCGATCAGGCTCATGCCGAGCGACCCCGCGTCCTCCGCCGTGCTCACCACCGGCGCCCCCACGCCTGCCGTGCCCGCGTTGACCACGGGGCGGGCCGCCGCCTTCATCGCGTGCACGGCCAGGGCCACGACGATGCCCAGCAGCCAGCCCACCCAGGGGTTCTCCGTCATCCACGTGGACTTCTCCAGCTCGGCGGCGGCGTTCGTGGCCGAGAAGACCACGCCGCCGGAGGCCGGGCGGATGACGGTCTGGATGGCGTCGTTGACGCTGTCGACGGCAGGCACCTTGTCGAGGACCATCTCCGCGAGCAGCAGCACCGCGATCACCGCGAGCACGCCCCAGTTGGACAGCCAGGAATAGCCGTCGGGCAGCTTCACGGCGTCGGTGACGTTCGACAACACGCCCACCACCAGCAGCGGGATGTAAGCGTTCAAACCGGCGGCCGTGGACAGGCCCAGACCGGTCAAAGCGGCAAGCATGCCCCTAGTCTGCCCTCGCCGCCTCGTTCATGAGGGACGTCAGCTCAGGCCCGGTGAACTCGGCCACGGCCCGCTCGTACTTCGCCATCCCCCACGACCAGAAGTCGAAGTCGATGCTCTCGTTGGCGCCGTCCTGGATGGAGGCCCACAACGTCCAGCCGTACTTGGACATGAGGCCGAGCAGCCGGGCGCGGGCGATCTTGTGGCGGAGCCGGCGCCCGTAGTACGCGGTGACGAGCTCCTCCAGGTGGCCCAGCGGCAGGTCGGACTCGCTCCAGACGTTGCCGAGCTCAAAGCAGGGGTCGTTGTTGCCGGCGTACTCATAGTCGATCAGGCGGAGCCGCTCGCCGTCATCGAGGATGTTGCCCGGCAGCAGGTCGTTATTGCAGGGAACGGTGCCTTCGTCGCGCAGGGCCAGACATTTCTGGATTTGAGCGACAGCGGGCATGAAGTCGAGATATTTGGCGGGAAGTCGGAAACCGCGACTCTGGACGATCTCCAGATAGCGCTGCTGGACGTCGAACATGTCGAAGTCGCGGACGAAACGCGGCCCGGCGTGGAGGCGCCGGCAGGCCTCCGCCACGCGGGGCAGGTTCGCCGGATCCCGCAGATCGGCCTCCGTGAACGTCCGCCCCGGCAGGAACCCCACCACCAGCACCCTGAGCTCGGGCAGGTACGCGTGCACCGGCGCGCCCACCCCGGCGGCCGCCGCCGCGATCGAGTTCGCGTGCTCGGCGTCCCTGTCGATGGCCAGCAGCGCACCGTCGCTGGCCCACACTCGCACCACGTACGCCCCGCCGGGCGTGACGACCTTGTAGTTGTGGTTGGTCAGCCCGCCGGGCAACTCCTCGACGGTACGCGGCGCGCCGGACAGCAAGGGGATACGATCGAGCACCTCGGGCACGGCCATGCTCGATGCTAGGACGACCCGCGCTAAACGGTCTAGACCTTTTACGGCGTGGCGGCTAGCCTCGCGACCATGAGCGACTCGGCCCGCATCGTGATCATCGGCGGCGGCGTGGGCGGCGCGTCCGTCGCCTACCACCTCACCCAGCTCGGCGAGCGCGACGTCGTCGTACTCGAGCGGGACGAGCTGACCAGCGGCTCCACCTTCCACTCCGCGGGGCTCGTCGGCCAGCTGCGCGCCGACCCCACACTGACCAGGATGAACCAGTACTCGGTCGAGCTCTACCGCACCCTCGACGCCGGCTGGACCGAATGCGGCGGCATCAAGCTAGCCTCCACACCCGAGCGGATGGCCGAGATCCGGCGCCAGATCGGCTGGGCGCGGACGTTCGGGCTGCCGCTGGAGGAGATCTCGGTGGCCGAGGCCGTGGAGCTGTTCCCGCTCATGGACCCCGAGGGCGTCGTCGGAGCGGCATACCTGCCGACTGACGGCCAGATCGATCCGTCGCAGCTGTGCTACGCCCTGGCCGCGCGGGCCCGCGAGGGCGGCGCCGTCATCCGCACCGGCACCCGCGTGCTGGGCATCGACACCGTGAACGGCCGGGTCACCGGGGTCCGCACCGACCAGGGGGACATCGCCTGCGAGATCGTGGTCAACTGCGGCGGCATGTTCGCGGCCGAGATCGGCCGCATGGCCGGTGTGCGGGTCCCGATCGTGCCGATGTCGCACCAGTACGTGGTGACCGACGCCTTCCACGACCACACGGGCCTGCCCACGCTGCGCGACCCCGACCTGCTCGTCTACTACCGGCAGGAGGTGCAGGGCCTGGTCATGGGCGGGTACGAGCGCACGTGCGCGCCCTGGACGGCCGGCCCCAATGCCTACGACGCGGTGCCCGGCGACTTCAACGGCCGCCTGTTGCCCGAGGACTGGCCCAGGCTCGAGGAGATCTTCGACAACTCCCGGATCCGGGTGCCGGAGATGGCCGACGTCGGCATCCGCAAGCTGATCAACGGCCCCGAGGCGTTCACCCCCGACAACGAGTTCTGCCTCGGCGAGACCGAGGTGGCCGGGTTCTTCGTGGCCGCAGGGTTCTGCGCGCACGGCATCGCGGGCGCGGGCGGCATCGGCAAGGTCATGGCCGAGTGGATCGTCGAGGGCGAGCCCAGCATGGACCTCTGGCACATGGACGTGCGCCGGTTCGGCCGCCACTACCGCTCGCCGTCGTACACGCTCAAGCGGGCGGTCGAGAACTACGAGACGTACTACGACATCCGCTACCCCGGGCACGAGCGGTCGGCGGGGCGGCCGCTGCGGGTCTCGCCCGCCTACGGCTGGCACGCCGCCCACGGGGCCGTCTTCGGGGAGAAGTCGGGCTGGGAGCGGGTCAACTACTACGCGTCCAACGAGGACGGGGGAGGGCAGCGGCCGGCAGGCTGGGCGGGCCGGCTGTGGTCGCCCGCGATCGGGGTCGAGCACCGTGCCACCCGCACCACGGCGGGGCTGTTCGACGAGAGCTCGTTCGCCAAGATCGAGGTCACCGGCTCCGGCGCGGCGGAACTGCTGGAGTGGGTCTGCGACAACCGGGTCGCCCGTGAGGTGGGCGCGGTCACGTACACGCAGGCGCTCAACCGGCGCGGCGGCATCGAGTGCGACTTCACCGTCACCCGGCGCGGCGAGCAGGAGTTCCTCATCGTCACCGGCACCGCGTTCGGCTCGCACGACCTGGGGTGGCTGCGCAAGCAGGCCGCGCACACCGGCTCCACGGCCAGGATCGCCGACGTGACCGGCCAGTACGCCTGCTTCGCCCTGTGGGGTCCGCGCGCCCGCGACATCGTCAAGGAGCTGACGCCGGACCCGATGGACTTCCCGTTCATGTCGTCGCGGGAGATCACCGTGGGGGACGTGCCGGTGCTGGCGCTGCGGGTGACCTTCGTGGGCGAGCACGGCTGGGAGCTCTACTGCTCCAGCGAGTACGGCCTGGCGTTGTGGCAGGCCTTGTGGCGGGCGGGGGAGCCGTACGGGCTGGTGGCCGGCGGGTACAAGGCCATCGACAGCCTGCGGCTGGAGAAGGGGTACCGGGTGTGGGGCGCGGACATCGGGCCGGAGACCACGCCGTACGAGGCGGGGCTGGGGTTCTGCGTCAAGCCGGACAAGGACTTCCTCGGCAGGGACGCCCTGGACCCCGCTCCCGAGCGGCGTCTGCGGTGCGTGACGCTGAGCGATCCGCGGGCCGTGGCGCTCGGCAACGAGCCCGTCCGGCTGGACGGGCGGATCGTGGCCCGCGTCACCTCCGGCGGGTATGGCTACACCGCCCGTGAGTCCATCGCCTACGCCTACCTGCCGGCCGAGACGGGGGCTGAGGTCGAGATCGAGGTGGAGGGGGCATGGGTGCCGGGCACTGTGGTCAAGACCCCGCTGGTCCCGTGACGCCGCTGCGCACCGAGATGCGGACCCGGTCGGGGCGGAACAGGTCGCGCGCGAACTCCACCGGCGTGCCGTCCACCGCGTAGGCCGTGCGCTCGATCAGCATGAGCGGCGTGCCCGGCGCGATGCCCAGCTCGGCGGCGTCCCCGGGACGGGCGATCACCGGGTCGAGGTGCTCGACCGCGGTGCGCGGCTCCAGGTCGTAGTGGGTGGCGAGCAGCGTGTAGAGGGAGCCGGTGAGGTCCTGGTCGAGCAGCCCGGGCAGGTCGGGGAAGTAGGAGCGCTCGAGCGCCACCGGCGAGCGTCCGGCCGAGCGCACTCTGGCCACCTCGTGCACCGGCGAGCCCGCCTCGACCTCCAGCGCCCTGGCCACCGTGCCCGTCGCCGGCACCGTCCTGGCCGTCAGGATCCTCGCCTCGGCCCGCAGATGGGCGCGCCGCATCTGCTCGGTGAACCCGGCCAGTCCCGTCAGGTCGCACTCGATGCGCGGCTCGGCCACGAACGCGCCGCCCGCCCTGCCGGGCACCCTGACCAGCACGCCGTCGTGCTCCAGGGTTGCCAGGGCCTGTCTGAGCGTCATCCTGCTCACGCCGAGCCGCCCGGCCAGCTCCCGCTCGCCGGGCAGCCGGTCGCCCGGCGCCAGCTCGCCCCGGTCGATGGACTCGAGCAGCCATCGTTCGATCTGCACGTGCGCGGGGACGCCGGTGCCACGCTCCAGCTCAGGCGGGGTCCCGACCACACCGCATCTTGACACGGGGGGTGGCACGAACGCCAAAAACCCAGCCCCACGCCCGGACCATCCCGCCGACAGTGGCCGAGGGTCCTTTCGTGGGGAGAGCGTGGAGGAGTGCGCCGATCGGATCCGTTTCCAGGGGAGGTCAGCCCTTGATGGCGCCCTGGGTGATGCCGCTGACGAAGCTGCGCTGGAAGAGGAGATACACCACGACGATCGGCGCGATGACGATCAGGCAGGCGGCCCCCAGCAACGGGATGTCCGTTGTGTACTCGCCGACGAAGAGCCCCAGCCCGCTCGGCGCGGTGCGCCGGTCCGGATCCTGCATCATCACCAGTACCAGCATGAACTGGTTCCACGACCACATGAAGTACAGCACCGACAGCGTGGTGATCGCCGGCCACGAGATGGGCACCAGCACCCGCGCCAGCACCACGAGATCCCTGGCGCCGTCGATGCGCGCCGCCTCCACGAGCTCCTCGGGCACGTTCGAGAAGTGCGTCTGCATCCAGTACACCCCGAACGGCATGAACAGGGCCGCCTCGGCCAGGATGATGCCGACGTAGGAGTTGGTGAGGCCGACTTCGCGGAGGTTGAAGTAGAGCGCCACCACGATCAGCTCGATCGGCAGCGTGAGCCCCATCACGAACCCGAACGACAGCGTCCGGTGCCCCCACACCCTGAGGATCGCCAGCCCGTAGCCGGCGAGCGTGGCCAGCACCACCGACAGCGGCACCACGAAGACCGCGATCAATAGGCTCGAGCGCATGAGGGCGGTCATGTTGCCGCGCTCCCAGGCGAGCGCGAAGTTCTCCCACGACCATCGGTCTGGGATGCTCAGCCCGTTGAGCTGCGAGCCGGGCGGATGCAGGGCGGCCAGGATGATGCCGACGAAGGGCACCAGCACCATGACCGCCAGCAGGACCAGCACTCCGTACCTGAGACTGACACCGCCGCGCATGCTCAACTCTCATCCCTGGTGAAGTATCGGACGGCGCTGACGACGGCGACCACGATCACGGTCAGCACGACGGCCAGCGCGCTGGCGCCGCCGATGTCGCCCTCGTTGAAGGCCAGCCGGTAAACCAGCAGACCGGGCACGTTGGTCTGACCCGCCGGACCGCCGTTCGTCGTGACGAAGACCAGGTCGAAGCTGGCCAGCGCGGCGATCGTGGTGATGACGCCGGCGACGGTGATCTCCCTGCGCACCCCGGGCAGCGTGACGTGGCGGAACTGCCGGAACGACCCCGCGCCGTCGAGCTTGGCCGCCTCGTACAGGGAGGGGTCGATCTTCTGTGCGCCGGTCAGGAAGAGCATCATGCAGAGCCCGCTCATCACCCAGGTGCCGATGAGCCCGAGCGCGATGAGCGCCAGCTGGTAGTCGCCCAGCCAGGCGCGGGTGATCGCGCCCAGGCCCACCAGGTCGAGGAACTGGTTGACGACGCCGGACTCGCTGTAGAGCCACCGCCAGGTGATGCCGACGGCGACGAGCGGCAGCACCTGGGGGAGGAAGAAGACGACGCGGAAGAACGTCATCCCCCGGCGCACCTTCCCCATCAGCAGCGCCGTCATGAGCAGCCCGACGCCGATGGGGATGAACGAGAAGAAGATGATCAGCACGAGGCTGTGCAGGATGGCCTCGTACAGCGCCGAGTCCTGAAAAATCTCGACATAGTTGTCGAAGCCTGCCCAGGTCGCCGGCAGGATGCCGTCCCACGTCAGGAGGGACAGGCGCAGCGTGTTCAGCGCCGGCCAGATGGCGAATCCCAGGTACACCGCGAGCGCGGGCAGCACGTAGAGCCAGCCGCGTGCGCGCCGCCCGCGCCAGCGCGGCGGGCGGGCGGGCGCGTGGGGCGCCCGCCCCCCGTCGCGTGCCTCGACGGCGCGCGGCGGGGAGACGGACGAGGTCAGCTCACGAGCCATGGTGGGCGTCCCACGACTCCTGCAGGGAGCGGAGGAAGGCGTCGGGGGCCATCTTGTCGTTGATGAGGCCCTGGATGCCGGGGGTCAGCTTGTCGATCATGCCGGGGGAGGCGAAGTCGGGGAAGGGGACGATCCCGTTGTTCTGCGCCACTTGCGCGAAGACGGTTGCGATCTCGCTGCGCAGCCCTTGGGCGCCCACCTCGGTCTTGGTGTCGACCGGCATGAACCCGCCGTCGAACTCGATCTTCGCCGCTTCCGGCGAGCCCAGGTAGTCGAGGAACGCCGCGGCGACGTTCGGGTTCTTGCTCTTCGCCGAGATCGCGTAGGCGACGCTCGCCCCGGAGGCGACGTTCGCCGGCTTGTCCGCCGACTCCGTCGGCATGAGGAAGAAGCCGACGTCGTTCCCCATCTCGGTCTCCAGGGTGGAGGCGGCCCAGTTGCCGGTGATCAGGAACGCGCTGCCGCCCTTGGCGAAGCTCGCCAGCGCGTCGGCGTCCGCGGTGGCGCTCGCCGAGCTGGAGATGTATCCCTTCTTCGCCCAGTCGGTCAGCATCTGGGTGGCCTTCAGCGCGGCGGGGTTCTCAATCGTCGAGCCCGGCTTGCCGTACACCCAGGACCGGTAGTCGGCGACGTCGCCGGTGACGTTGAGCAGCGCGTTCCACAGGTGGAATCCGCCGACCTGGAGCGCGCCGTTGCTCAGCGGGGTGTGGCCGGCGTCCTTCGCCTGCTTCATCGCGGCCTCGAACTCGGCCAGCGTCTTCGGCGCCTCCTTCACGATCTTCTTGTTGTAGAAGACGCCGAGCACGGAGAGTCCGCCGGGCGCGGCGTACAGGCCACCGGTCCCGAACTGCTTGGCCGACTTGTCGGAGCTGAGGACCTCGAGGCTGGCCGGCGGGAACTTGGTGTTCCAGCCGTACGCCTTGGCCCACGGGCCCAGGTCCAGGATGAGTCCGGCGGGGACCAGGGAGTTCATCGCGCCCGGGTTGTACTGGGCGATGTCCGGCGCCGCGTCGGACGACATCGCCAGTTTGATGGACTTGATGTAGTCGTTGAACGGTGTCATCTGGGGCTTGATGGTGACGTTCGGGTGCTTCTTGGTGAAGCCGTCGATGAGCGCCTTGGTCGGCGGGTCGTTGGTATAGGCGAGGGTGAGCGTCACCGGGTCGCTGGGGATGGTCGTCGAGACGTCGACCTTCGGCGCCGGGTTGCCGGCCGTGCTGCTGGTGCCCGCGCAGGCCGTCAGGGCGAGTGTCGCCGTGACGCCCAGCGCCACGAGCGCGTGCCGCCGGGCTGGTGTCGTAATACGCATGACCTTTCTCCTCTATCGGGGGGTGGTGGCGTCAGGTCCTCAACGGCCCTCATGACGACCGGTTCTCACCAGGCCGAACCTGGTGCGCTCGATCTCCTCCAGCGAGTGGCGCAGCGCCCCGTGGACGACGGCGTCCTCCTGGAGCGTCGAGACCTCCAGCGCGGGCTGGTCCAGCGGCTCGCCGGACAGATGCCGCCGGAGCGCCGCCAGCAGCGTCTCGCCGCATCTGGCCAATGGGCCGCCGATGACCACGAGCCGCGGGTTGAGAATGGCTCGGAGCACGGCGATGCCCTTGGCGAAACGGCGTGCCACCACGTCCATCGCCTCCAGAGCCGCCGGCCGGCCGTCGACGACGGCGTCCAGCACGGTCTCGAACGCGCGATCTCCCGCGGCCTCGATCCCAGCGCGGAATTCAGCGTCGCCGGCCCGTTCGGCCGCCGCGGCGGCCTGGCGCACGATCTCCTCGCCGCCCACCCGGTACTCGAACGGGCCGAGGCCATGGGGATGGCGGGACTCGGCGGGGCCGCCGCCCGCCGCGTCGGTGAACAGATCGAGGAAGCCAACGTCGCCCGCGTCGTTGGAGGCGCCGCGGTAGAGCTCGCCGTTGAGCACGATCCCGGCGCCGACGCGTTCGCCCCAGTGGACCATCACCAGCGAGTCCTCGCGCCGCTGCGCGCCTCGCCACCGCTCGCCCTGCGTCGCCAGCTTGACGTCGTTGTCCAGGTAGATCGGGCAGCCGAGCGTCTCCTGCAGCCGGCGCAGGAGGACGTCGCCGGTCAGCCCCGGCATGCTCGGGATGAGCTTGATGATCCCGGACGCCGGGTCGACGATGCCGGGGGTGCCCGCCGAGGCGAACCAGAGGTCGCCGGTCGTGAGGCCGGCCGCCCGCAGCGTCAGCGCCACCGTGGACAGCAGCGTCTCCACCACCTGGGCCCCGCCGGAACCGGGGCCGAGCTGCACCGCGTCGGCAGCGATGACCGTGCCGGACAGATCCGCCACCGCAACGCGCACGTCCTGTGGGCTGATCGACAGGCCCAGCACGTGGCCGGCCTCCGCCCGGAACCGCACCAGCTGCGCCGGCCGGCCCGCGCGGTTGGTGTCGCGGTCGAGGGGGCCGAACTCGACGAGGCCCTCTTCGGCCAGGGCGTTGAGCGAACGGGTGACCGCCTGCCTGGACAACCCCACCGCCTTGGCCAGCGCCGACACGCTCATGCTGGTCTCGGCCCGCAGCCTGCTCAGGATCGCGGCCGCGTTGACCTCCCGCATGAACTGCGTGCCCGCGGCGACCAGCTGTTCCATGAACCTCTCCGAGCCCTTCGACCGATGTCCTGGCACGCTAGCATAATAATTATGTATCGTACGGAACTAATTCGTCGAGGGGTGTGATCTGCGATGTTGCCCGGTGACGGCGAGCATGTGCCACTGTGGGCGGACACCGTCCGAGGCCTCGCCCATCGCGTTCTGGGGCCGGTGGCTGAGTCGGTCCGGTTCGCTGGCTCGGCCGCGCACGACGGAGCTCGCGGCGAGGGGCGCGAGTACGCGTACGAGGCGAGGGGCGGCATGCTCACCGTCGCCGCAACGGACGGGGTGAGCGCCGCCGTCGCGCTGCATCACTATCTCCGGGAGCATTGCGACATGTCCGTGGGCTGGGACACGGTGCTGCCCCTGCGGTTGACGTCGTTTCCCGACGCCCCGCTCCGCCGGGGCTCGGCCCGAGTGCGGGAGGGGTATTACTTCAACTTCTGCACCTTCAGCTACACGATGCCTTACTGGGACTGGGCCGACTGGGAACGCGAGATCGACTGGATGGCCCTGCACGGCATCACCATGCCGCTCGCCGTCACCGGCCACGAGGCCGCACTGCACGCCGCCTACTCCCATCTCGGCCTCGACGACGACCGGATCCGGAGCTTCCTGGGCGGACCAGGCTACCTGCCGTTCCAGTTCATGGGCTGCCTGGACGACTTCGCCGGCCCGCTCTCCTCGTCCTGGATCGAGAGTCATCGCGAGCTCGGGGCACGCATCCTCGACCGTGAGCGGGCCTTCGGGATGACGCCCGTGCTCCCGGCCTTCACCGGACACGTTCCACGCGAGATCGCATCGACGGCGCGTGCCGGCCGCCGCCAGTGGCAGGGGTTCGAGACCTGGGCCCTCGATCCGGCCGACCCGCTGTACGAGCGCATCGCCGCCGAGATCGCCCAAGCCCAGATCAAGCTCTTCGGCACCGACCACCTGTACGCCGCCGACCCCTTCATCGAGATGATCCCCATTGACGCCGACCCGGCCTTTCCCGGCGCCGTGGCGGCGGCGACGCTGGCCGGTCTGCGAGCCGCCGATCCGGACGCGGTCTGGCTCATGCAGGCCTGGCCGTTCTCCTACCAGCGGGACTTCTGGACCGAGGACCGCGTCACCACGTTCCTCGACGCCATTCCACACGACCGGATGCTCGTGGCCGACCTGTGGGCCGAGCACGATCCGCTGTGGCGCACCTTCGAGGGGTTCTCCGGGAAGCCGTGGCTCTGGTGCGCGCTCCTCAACTTCGGCGGCCGGACCGATCCCGCCGCCGACCTGCGTAGTGTGCCGGCCGGGATCGACGCGGCCCTGGCCTCGCCGAGCCCGCCCGCCGGGCTCGGCCTGTCCATGGAGGCCACCCGCAACAACCCCGTCTTCTTCGAGCTGGTGGCCGACCAGATCTGGAACCGGGTCCCCGACCTCGACGGCTGGCTCGACGCCTTCGTGACCCAGCGCTACGGGGGCCAGGGGACGGCCGAGCTACGGGCGGCCTGGCACGGGCTCCTCGGCACCGTCTACGCGCAGGGCGTGCGGATCACTCCCGACCAGTTCAAGGGCGTGCTCACCGCCAACCCCTCCTACGCGCTGACACCCGACGTCTCTCGTGCCCTGTGGTACCGGCCGGCCGTGCTGGCGCAGGCCTGGGAGCGGATGATCGAGGTGGCCGAGCAGGATCCCGGCCTGGTGGCCGGGCCGCTCGGGCACGACCTCGTGGAGACCGGCATCGCCTACATGGCCAGGGTGGCCGACCGCCTCTACTTCGACGTCGTGGAGTCGGCGGGCGACCCGCGGCGTGCCGCCCGGTTCCTGAAGGTCTTCGAGGACCTCGACCGGATGCTGGCCTGCCGTCCCGAGTACACCTTCCGGCACTGGGAGGACAAGGCCGTGTCATGGGCCGCCGGGCCGGCCGACCGCGAGGTCCTGCGGGACAATGCCCGCCGCATCATCACGGTGTGGGGCACCGCGGACAGCCCTCTGCTCGACGACTACGCAGGCCGGCACTGGGCGGGACTCGTCGGCGGCTACTACCGCGACCGCTGGGAGCTGTGGGCGCGGGGCCTCGCCCGCGCGCTCGCCGGCGATCCCGGCGCCGAGACGGAGCTGCGCGAACGGCTCCGCGAGCGGGCCGAGACCTTCCTGCGGGACGGCGCGGCCCCGGTGCGGCCCGGAGACCTGGCCACGGAGTCGCGCCACCTGCACAGCACGTACGCGGGCACACTCGACGCAGCACACGAATGACGAGGAGCACGATGAGTCAGGCGGCACCGCCCACGGAACTCCGCAACCCCCGCACCGCCGACATCGACACCCTGGAGTCCGGCGACGTCCTCCGGCTCCTGCTGGACGAGGACGCCCGCGCCGTCGAGGCGGCCCGCGCCGCCACCGGGCCGCTCGCCCTCGCGGTGGACGCGGCGCATCGCCGGCTTGCCGCGGGCGGTCGCGTGCACTACTTCGGCGCCGGCGCGTCGGGGCGGCTCGCGGTGCTGGACGCCACCGAGATCACGCCGACGTTCGGGGTGGCGCGTGAGTTGTTCACGGCGCACTTCGCCGGCGGGGCCGTCGCGCTCACCGACTCCTCCATCGACCGCGAGGACGCCGAGGCGCTGGGAGAGGCCGACGCCCAGGCCCTCGGGTCAGGGGACGTGGCGGTGGGGATCACGGCGTCGGGTTCGACGAGATACGTCGCCGGCGCCCTGCACGCGGCCGGCGCCGCGGGCGCCCTCACGGTGCTGGTCACCTGCAACCCGGACGCGCCCCTGCGTGACCTGGCCGAGATCGTGGTCGTCGCCGACACCGGGCCGGAGGCGCTGACCGGGTCCACCCGGCTCAAGGCCGGCACGGCGACCAAGGTGATGCTGAACGCGTTCTCGACGGCGTTGATGATCAAGGCAGGGCGGACGTACGGGAATCTCATGGTCGGGCTGGTGGCCACCAACGCCAAGCTTGCCGAGCGTGCGGTGAGCCTGCTCATGGAGGCCACCGGCGCCGGCGTGGATGCCTGCCGGGCCGCACTCGCCGAGGCGGACGGGGCCATTCCTGAGGCGCTCGTACGGCTGCTCACCGGCTGCTCCGCCGCCGAGGCGCGGGCGGCGCTCGGCACGCGCCAAGGCGTCAGGGCGGCCGTGGCGGCGCTCACCGACCCGGCACACGGCGGGCGGGCTCGGTGAGCCGGGTGAGCCGGGCCGGATTCGCCGGCGTCGACGTCGGCGGCGGGGGAGTCAGGGCCCGGATCGAGGCCGGAGGGGTGATCGCCTACGGGGAGGACTCGGCGCCGGTGCCACGGGACCAGGGCCGCGTCGACCTCGACCGGCTCGCCGCCCGGATCGCCGCGGTCGTGGAGAACGCGACCCCGGCCAGGACCGCCGGGTTCGAGCACGCGACCCCCGCTCGGATCGCCGGGTTCGGGCAGGAGACCGGTGCGCCAGGGCGGAACGCCCTGCCGGCTCTCGACCGGTTCGCCGGCATGGCGGTGGGGGTGACCGGGCTGCCCGGCCTGGTCAAGGATCCCGGCACGTTGTGGCGGGCGCTGCGGGAGCGGTTCGCGCTGGGCACGCTCGTGGTCGCCGGTGACATGGTGACGACGCACGTGGGCGCGCTCGGGTTCCAGCCGGGGGTCGTCGTGGCCGCGGGCACGGGGGTCATCACGCTCGGCACCGACCTGAACGACGTCTGGAACCAGGCCGACGGGTGGGGGCACCTGCTCGGCGACCACGGCGGCGGCGCCTGGGTCGGCACGCAGGGCCTGCACGCCGCCCTGCGTGCACACGACGGCCGGGCCGGTGGCTCGGCCGCCCTGCTCGAACGCATGACGGCCCGCTTCGGCCACCCCCTCGACCTGGTGGCGCTCGTCTACGAGTCGGGCTCGGCGGCACACCATCTGGCGTCGTTCGCGCCGTGCGTCGGCGAGGCTGCCCGCGCCGGCGACCCGGTCGCCCGGCGGATCTGGACCGAGGCCGGCCGGCAGCTCGGCCAGACGGCCGTCGCCGCCGCGGCCGGTCTCGAACCCGTCTTCTCCTGGGGCGGACGCCTCTTCGACGCCGCGGACTTGCTGATGGACGCGTTCCAGAGCACCGTGCGCGAGTCGCTGCCCGGCGCCCGCTTCACGCCGCCGCTCGGGACCTCGGCCGACGGCGCGCTCGCCCTGGCCAAGGCCGCCGCGGACGGCTCGGTCCGGCCACGCCACCCCTACCTGTACGTCTTCACTCGGACAGGCGCGCCAGACGCTCCAGAGCCGCACCGAACTCGCTGATCATGTCGTACACCACCTCGCGGGCCGGCTTCACCTGGTCGAGCTGGCCCACGACCTGGCCCACGTAGTAGTTGACCAGCTCCACCGCCCCCGGCTCGCCCTTCTCCGCCGCCGCCCCGATGCGGGCCATCGCCCCCTCCGACAGCAGGATCTGCAGCGGCATCCCCAGCGGCCCCGGGCTCTCCGGTCCTGAGTCCCACTCCTCCGTCCAGGCCGACTTGAGCTGGCGGGCCGGCTTGCCCGTACGCGACCTGGACCTGACCGTGTCCAGTGACGACGCGGCCAGCAGCTTGCTCTTGACCGCGGGCGCCGTCTCCGCCTCCTCCGTGGTCAGCCACACCGAGCCGCACCACACGCCGTCGGCGCCGAGCGCCATGGCCGCCGCCATCTGCCGCCCCGACGCGATCCCGCCGGCCGCCAGCACGGGCACCGGGGCCACCGCGTCCACCACCTGAGGCACCAGCACCATCGTGGCGATCTCGCCGGTGTGCCCGCCCGCCTCGGTGCCCTGCGCGACGATGAGGTCCGCGCCGGCCGCCACCTGCCTGCGGGCGTGCTCCACCGTGCCGACCAGCGCGGCCACCGGCACGCCTGCCTCTCTGGCTTTGGCCACCATCTCCTGCGGCGGCGGGCCCAGGGCGCTGGCGATCAGCCCGATCGGGTGCTTCAACGCCACGTCGATCAGCCCCGTCGCCCCCGACGCCGTCACCCGCCTGCCGAGCTCGTCCGCCGCCGCGGTCAGAGGCTGCGCCGGAGCGCTCACGCCGTACTTGGCCAGCAGGTGCGTGACGAAGTCGCGATGCCGGTCGGGGATGAAGTCCAACAGGTGCGCGCGCCGGTCCAGCACCGAGTCGTCGATCTTGCCGGGTACGAGCACGTCCACGCCGTAAGGCCGGCCGCCGACACGCTCGTCGATCCACGTCAGCTCGGTGTCGAGCTGTTCCGGTGAGTACGCGATCGCGCCCAGCACCCCGAACCCGCCCGCGTTCGTGACCGCCGCCACCACATCCCGGCAGTGGCTGAAGGCGAACAGGGGGAACTCGATGCCAAGGCGCTCACTGATGGCGGTCCGCATGACACGACGCTAACGGTTAGAAGGATGTTCGGTCCATCCCCGGTTCGACGGCCACGGCGCCGTTCGGGGCGTGCCAGCCCAGCTCCGGCGTGTAGCCGCGCACCCGCTTGGCCGGCACCCCGGCGACCACGCTGTGGTCGGGGAAGGTTCCGCGGACCACGGCCCCGCCCGCCACCACGCACTGGCGGCCCAGCGTGGTGCCCGGCAGGATGATCGCCCCCGCGCCCAGCCACGAGCCCGAGCCGATCGAGACCGGGCTGTTGCGCGGCCACTGCCGGCCGATCGGCACGCCCGGGTCGTCGTAGACGTGGTTCTGGTCGGTGATGTAGACGTACGGGCCGGTGAAGACGTCGTCGCCGATGTCGATCGAGGTGTGGGCCACGATGTGCGAGCCTCGGCCGATCGAGCAGCCGCGGCCGATCCGCAGGATCGAGTCGGGGCCGAGGTCGGGGCCTGGCATCATGCCGCACGAGAGTGACACGCGCTCGCCGATCAGCGTGTGGTCGCCGATCTCGATCCACTGCTCGCCGAAGATCGCGCCGGGGGGGAACGCGATGCAGGCGCCGTCGCCCAGCCGCCGGAACCGGTGTCCGCCAGGCGAGGCCGGAGTGATCGCCCCGGCGTGGCGGATCGCCCGATAGGCTCGGTGAATCAGCGTGCCCACTGCCCGCCGTACTAATGACATAGGGACCAAAGTTACCGCTAGGTCATGTCTGTTCGGGCATGTGAGGGGCGTTGTTTGATATCCTGAGAGCCCGTGGACACTTCGACCACACCTCGAGCCACGGGAGCCCCTTTGCGCAGCGCATCGCAAACCAAGCATCTGTTCGTCACCGGCGGTGTCGCCTCCAGTCTCGGCAAGGGGCTCACGGCATCCAGCCTCGGTCGCCTCCTCAAGGGACGCGGTCTCCGGGTCACCATGCAGAAGCTCGACCCGTACCTCAATGTCGACCCCGGGACCATGAACCCGTTCCAGCACGGCGAGGTGTTCGTCACCGACGACGGCGCCGAGACCGACCTCGACGTCGGCCACTACGAGCGGTTCCTCGACACCGACCTGCACGGGTCGGCCAACGTCACCACCGGCCAGATTTACTCCAACGTCATCGCCAAGGAGCGGCGGGGCGAATACCTGGGCGACACCGTCCAGGTCATCCCGCACATCACGAATGAGATCAAGGACCGGATCAGGGGCATGGCCGGTCCTGAGGTGGACGTGGTCATCACCGAGGTCGGTGGCACGGTCGGCGACATCGAGTCGCTGCCGTTCCTGGAGGCCGTGCGGCAGATCAGGCACGAGGTGGGGCGGGACAACGTGTTCTTCCTGCACGTGTCGCTGCTGCCGTACATCGGTCCCTCCGGGGAGCTCAAGACCAAGCCGACGCAGCACAGCGTGGCGGCGCTGCGCAGCATCGGCATCCAGCCGGACGCGATCGTGCTGCGGTCCGACCGGCCCGTGCAGACGGCGATCAAGCGCAAGATCAGCCTCATGTGCGACGTGGACGAGGACGCCGTGGTCTCCGCCGTTGACGCCGTCTCCATCTACGACATCCCGAAGGTGCTCCACTCCGAAGGGCTCGACGCGTACGTGGTGCGGCGGCTCGGGCTGCCGTTCAGGGACGTGGACTGGAAGGAGTGGGAGCAGCTCCTGCGCCGCGTGCACCGCCCGGCCAAGGAGGTGACGATCGCGCTGGTCGGGAAATACATCGACCTGCCCGACGCGTACCTGTCCGTGACCGAGGCCCTGCGCGCCGGCGGGTTCGCCAACGACGCGCGGGTCAACATCCGCTGGGTCAAGAGCGACGACTGCGAGACCTCCGACGGCGCCGAGCGGGAGCTCGACGGCGTGGACGGCGTGCTGATCCCCGGTGGGTTCGGCGTGCGCGGCATCGAGGGCAAGATCGGCGCGATCCGCCACGCCCGCGAGAACAAGGTCCCGCTGCTCGGCATCTGCCTCGGCATGCAGGGCATGGTCATCGAGGCCGCCCGCAACATTGCCGGCATCGAGGGAGCCAACTCCGCCGAGTTCGACCCCGACACCAAGCACGCGGTCATCTCGACCATGGCCGACCAGGAGGACGTCGTCGCCGGCGAGCGCGACATGGGCGGCACCATGCGCCTGGGCATCTACACCGCCAAGCTGGGCGAGGGCACGCTCGCCCGGCAGCTGTACGGTGGCAAGGCCAAGGCCGACGAGCGGCACCGCCACCGCTACGAGGTCAACAACGCCTACCGTGAGCAGCTGGAGAAGGTCGGCATGGTCTTCTCCGGCGTGTCGCCCGACGGCCGCCTGGTCGAGTACACCGAGCTGCCCGTCGACGTCCACCCGTTCTTCATCGGGACCCAGGCGCACCCGGAGTTCCGCTCCCGCCCCACCCGCGCCAACCCGATGTTCAAGGGTCTCATCGGCGCCGCTTTGATCTATGCCGACGGCCGCGTCGGCGCGAAGGTCAGCCCGTGAGAACAACCAGAGCGGCGAGCCGGGGGCGGAGAGCGGTAGCTTGCGTGACCAGCGGAGCCCCCGAGGGAGCGCGACCATGATCGCAGACACGCCCGAGGCGTGGGACGTCGTCGAGACGAAGGAGCGGTTCGAGGGTCGCGTCATCCGCGTGGTCACCGACACCGTCAAGATGCCCCGCGACGAGGTCGCTGACCGCGACTACGTGGTGCATCCCGGCGCCGTCGCCGTGCTGGCGCTCGACGACGAGGACCGGGTCCTCATGATCAGGCAATACCGCCATCCCACCCGGCAGCTGATGTGGGAGCTGCCGGCCGGGATCCGCGACGTCGAAGGCGAGCCGCTCGTGGCAGGCGCCGCCCGGGAGCTCGCCGAGGAGGCCGGGTACCGGGCAGAGACCTGGCAGACGCTCATCGATCTGCGTTCCTCGCCCGGCATGAGCGACGAGCGCATCCGGGTCTTCCTCGCCCGCGGCCTGACCAAGATCCCCGACGAGGAGAACGGCTTCGTCCACCGGCACGAGGAAATCGACATGCCGGTCGAATGGATCCCCCTGGCCGACGCGGTCGAGAAAGCGCTCATGGGAATGATCCACAATTCCCCGGCCGTGGCCGGTATCCTCGCCGCATATGCGGCTTCGGTTGAGGGATTCGATTGCTTGCGTCCCGCCGACGCCCCGGAGGCGTGACGGAAGGACCGGTTCGTGGAGGCAGTGCTCTCCAGCTACCTCGCCCATCTGGCGGTGGAGCGGGGCCTGGCCGCCAACACGCTCGCGTCCTACCGTCGTGACCTGCGCCGCTACTTCGAGCACCTGCAGGCTCGCGGCCGCGCCGAGCTCGACGAGGTGGGGGAGGCCGATGTCCAGGCCTTCCTCGCCGCGTTGCGCGAGGGCGACGGCGAGCACCCGGCGCTGGTCGCCAGCTCGGCCGCCCGCGCCGTGTCCGCTGTGCGCGGGCTGCACCGTTTCGCCCTCCGGGAAGGCGTCACCGCCCACGACCCCGCCCACCAGGTACGCCCGCCGCGCCTGCTCCGCAGGCTCCCCAAGGCCATCGCCGTGGACGAGGTCGAACGGCTCATCGCCGCCTCCGGCCCCGACGGCGCGCCTCTCACGCTGCGCAACCGCGCCCTGCTCGAGGTCCTGTACGGCACCGGCGCCCGCATCTCCGAAGCCGTCGGGCTGGCCGTGGACGACCTCGAGGACGACCAGGTACGCCTGCGCGGCAAGGGAGGCCGTACGCGAGTCGTGCCTTTGGGGCGTTATGCCCGCTCCGCCCTGGACGCGTACCTGGTGCGTGCCCGGCCCGGGCTGCTCGCCCACGGACGTGGTACCCCCGCCGTTTTCCTGAACGCCCGGGGCGGGCGTCTGACCAGGCAGGGAGCCTGGGAGGTGCTCCAGGCAGCCGCCGAACGCGCCGGACTCGACGGGATAAGTCCACACGTTCTCCGGCATTCCTTTGCAACTCATCTGTTGGACGGCGGCGCTGACGTTAGGGTGGTGCAGGAGTTGCTCGGCCATGCCTCGGTGACGACCACCCAGGTCTACACACTGGTCACGGTCGACAAGCTCCGCGAGGTCTATGCCGCCGCGCATCCTCGCGCCCGTCAGTGATCTATAGTCTTTTGCGACGTGCGGCGCTCTCGGCGTGCCGCCTTGCCGCGTTAAGTGGTGACGCCATAGTGTCCGTCCGGACGGTCCGGTTCGGGATCGTCAGGGAGGTTCGAGCTGGTGACTGTGACGACCAAGGGTTCTACCCCGGGGACCCCCGACAACCCCTGGGGCGACACGAAGACCAACGCGCCTTCCAATGGCGTCAACCTCGGGCCCACGCGGCGGCCCAGACCGGTGTTCCCAGAACCGGTGCCCCCTGCCGTGCACGGCCCCGCGCGCGTGGTCGCGATGGTCAATCAGAAGGGCGGGGTCGGTAAGACCACGACCACCATCAACCTGGGCGCCGCGCTGGTCGAATACGGCCTCAAGGTGCTGCTGGTCGACTTCGACCCGCAGGGCGCGCTCTCCGTCGGGCTGGGCATCAACCCGCTCCAGCTCGACCTGACCGTCTACAACCTGCTCATGGAGCGCAACGTCACCGCCGAGGACGTGCTGCTCGGGACCGGTGTCGAGGGGCTCGACCTGCTGCCGAGCAACATCGACCTGTCGGCCGCCGAAGTGCAGCTCGTCACCGAGGTCGCCCGCGAGCAGGTGCTCGGCCGCGTGATCAAGCCGCTGCTGCCGCACTACGACGTGTGCCTCATCGACTGCCAGCCGTCCCTGGGCCTGCTCACGATCAACGCGCTGACCTGCGCCCACGGGGTGATGGTGCCGCTGGAGTGCGAGTTCTTCGCGCTGCGCGGCGTGGCGCTGCTCATGGACACCATCTCCAAGGTCCAGGAGCGCCTCAACGAGGACCTCGAGATCGAGGGCCTGCTCGCCACCATGTACGACGCCCGGACCCTGCACGGGCGCGAGGTGCTCGCCCGCGTGGTGGAGGCGTTCGGCGACAAGGTGTTCCACACCGTGATCAACCGTACGGTGCGGTTCCCCGACGCGACCGTGGCCGGCGAGCCGATCACCACGTTCGACCCGTCGTCCCTCGGCGCCAACGCTTACCGTGAGCTGGCCCGTGAGGTGCTGTCGCGCTGGCCGGCGCCTGCGACAATGACCAGGTGACCACCGCTGAGCAGAGCGAACCTCAGGGCTTCCAGGTCCACCTGGACGTCTTCGAGGGACCCTTCGATCTGCTCCTTGGCCTCATCGCCAAGCACAAACTGGACATCACCGAGGTTTCGCTCTCCAAGGTCACCGACGAGTTCATCGCGTACATCCGTTCGCGCGGGCCCGAGTGGGACCTCGACCAGACCAGCCACTTCCTGCTGGTGGCGGCGACGCTGCTCGATCTGAAGGCGGCCCGGCTGCTGCCGTCCGGCGAGGTGGAGGACGAGGAGGACCTGGCGCTGCTGGAGGCCAGGGACCTGCTGTTCGCCCGGTTGCTGCAGTACAAGGCGTACAAAGAAGTGGCGAAGATCTTCGCGGGGCGGATGGCGGAAGAGGCGCTGCGTTTTCCGCGTACCGTGACGATGGAGCAGCAGTTCGCCAACCTGCTGCCCGAGCTGGTGCTGGGCATCGGGCCCGAGCAACTCGCCAAGATCGCCGCGCGCGCCTTCACCCCCAAGCTGCCGCCCACCGTCAACGTGGGGCACATCTACCAGCCGCTGGCGAGCGTCAAGGAGCAGGCCGCGATCCTGGTCATGCACCTGCGCCGGATGCGGCGGGCCACCTTCCGTGCGCTGGTGTCCGACTGCGATGGCACCTTCGAGGTCATCGCGCGGTTCCTGGCGGTGCTGGAGCTGTTCCGGGAGTCGGCGGTCACCTTCGAGCAGGTGGAGCCGCTCGGGGACCTGCACGTGACCTGGACGGGCTCCGACGACGGGGACGTCGCGGTGGGGGACGACTACGAGGAATCCGCGGAGAAACCAACGCAATGACTGACAACCCCAACTCGCTGCCCAACCCCCGCCGGTCCCCGGACTCCGAACCTCCGCTCCCCGTCTGGATGACCTTGCCCGGCGCCCTCGCACAGTCGCCGCCGCCGGTTGCGGAGGACGACACGTCCGAGGACACGCCCGTCGCGGAGGCGGATTCGGCGTCTGCGGACGCGCCGGTCAGAGAGGCGGACGCGCCGGTCATGGAGCCGGACGCGCCGGTCGCGGAGGCGGATGCGGCGTCTGCGGATGCGGCGCCGGAGGACGTGCCGGCTGCAGAGGCGGCGGCGGCGTCGGAGGACGCGCCGGTTTCGGGCGTCGCGCCGGACGAGGGCGCTCCGGTCTACGATCCGGCGTCCAGCCCTCCGCCTACGGTCCTGGACGCGGCGTCTGCGGGCGCCGGGTCGAAGGACGGCCCTTCGGTCGCCCACGGGCCGAAGCGCGCCGGGCCGGCGGGGCGTAGTGCGGTGGAGACCGGCGCAACGCGCGCGGCTGAAGACATGGGTGCCGGTGAGGACGCCGGCCTCGATGTGACGGACGCGCCGGAGGACGACGCGGCGGAGGCGTCGGAGGAAGGAACGGGGGGGCCGACGCTTCAGGCGGCATTGGAGGCTATCCTGCTTGTCGTTGACGAGCCTGTCGCTGAAGTGATGCTGGCGCAGGTGCTGGAGCGGCCCACCCATGAGGTGGCCGCGGCCTTGCGCGGTCTGGCGGCGGAATATACCGCTGCCGGGCGGGGTTTTGATCTGAGAGAAGTGGCGGGCGGCTGGCGGTTCTACACGCGGGCCGACTGCGCGCCGCTGGTCGAGCGGTTCGTACGCGACGGCCAGCAGACGCGGCTGACCCAGGCCGCGCTCGAAACTCTCGCGGTCGTGGCCTACCGGCAACCGGTGAGCCGTGCCCGCGTCGCCGCCGTGCGCGGCGTCAACAGCGACGGCGTCATGCGGACGCTCGTCGCCAGGGGGCTGGTCGAAGAGGCCGGCACCGACCCGGAGAGCCAGGCAGTGCTCTACCGGACAAGCTCATACTTCCTTGAACGTCTGGGACTGCGGGATCTCAGCGAGCTCCCCGAGCTCGCCCCCCTCCTCCCGGACGACGTGGAAAATCTCGAGGAGACAACAAAGTGATCAACAGGCGAAGCACCCCGTCCGGTGATGGACGCGGTCGTGGACGTACCGGCGGCTCTGGCCGTAGTGCCGACCGCGGCGGACGTCCCGCCTTCCGCTCCGACCGCGACGACTTCCGCGGCGGCTCTCGACGCGACGACTCTCGACGTGACGACTCTCGACGTGACGACCGCGGCCGTGGGTACGGCCGCGACTCCGTGAGCGACACCCGCCGCTCCGACGCCCGTCCCTCCCGTGACTCCTTCCGCGCCGACCGGTCCGGGACCCGCGCCCCGTACGGCAGGTCCGGCGAGCGTGAGAACCGACGTGACGATCGAAACGGACGTGACGACCGCGAGGCTCGTTACAGCTCGCGTGGTGACAGCGACTCATGGCCGCGCGGTGATCGAGACGACCGGGATGCGCGCGGCGACCGCAACGAGCGTTCCCGCGGTGACCGGGATGGTTACCGTTCCGACCGCCGTGACGAGCGCGGCGGCTACAGTGCCCAGCGTCGTGATGATCGCGGTGGCTATGGTGCCGCCCGTCGTGATGACCGTGGTGGCTATGGTGCCCCGCGTCGTGATGACCGTGGTGGCTATGGTGCCGCCCGTCGTGACGAGCGTGGTGGCTATGGTGCCCCGCGTCGTGATGACCGTGGTGGCTATGGTGCCGCCCGTCGTGACGAGCGTGGTGGCTATGGTGCCGCCCGTCGTGACGAGCGTGGTGGCTATGGTGCCCCGCGTCGTGACGACCGTGGTGGCCACGGTGCCCCGCGTCGTGACGAGCGTGGCGGCTACGACGCCCCGCGTCGTGATGACCGTGGCGGCTACGGTGCCGGCCGGCGTGACGAGCGTGGCACCACCGACAGGGGCGGGTTCCGGGCCGACCGCAGCGGGCGCAGGGACACCGAGCGTACGTCCCGCGGCGGTAGAGACGATGTCGCCCCCCGGGCCGCGTCCGCGAGCCGCGCCCGTTACGGCAGGCGGGACGGCGACGCCGCCCGCGACACCCGTACCGGCCGCACCCCCAGGCGCGACGACGTGCAGACCGTCGGCAAGAGCTACGGCAGCCCGCAGCGGGACCGGATCAAGGCGGCCCGCCAGCCCATCCGCGACCGCGACCTCTACCCCGAGGGCTACACCGACGAGCGCGACACCACCGAGGTGCCGGACGGCGTACGGCTGCAGAAGGTGCTCGCGCAGGCGGGCGTGGCCAGCCGCAGGGCCTGCGAGGAGATGATCGGCGAGGGCCGCGTCACCGTGAACGGCCAGGTCGTACGGCGCTTCGGCGCCAAGGTCGACCCCGCGACCCAGGTCATCCACGTGGACGGCAAGCGCATCCCCACCGCCCCCGATCTGGTCTACTACGCCCTGAACAAGCCCATCGGCATCGTGTCCACCATGGACGACCCGCAGGGCCGCCCGTGCCTGGCGGACTTCGTACAGGAGCTGGCGCCGCGGCTGTTCCACGTGGGCCGGCTGGACACCGAGACCGAGGGCCTGCTGCTGCTCACCAACGACGGCGAGCTGGCCAACCGGTTGACGCACCCCAGCTACGGGGTGCAGAAGAAGTACTGGGCCAAGGTGCCGGGGCCGATCCCCAGGGACCTGGCGCGCCGGCTCAAGAAGGGCATCGAACTGGAGGACGGCATTGCGAAGGCCGACGATTTCAGCATCGTGCAGGAGCATGGCCAGCAGGCGCTGGTCGAGATCGTGCTGCACGAAGGGCGCAATCACGTCGTCAGGCGCATGCTGGAGGAGGCCGGGCACCGCGTGATCGACCTGGCCAGGATCGAGTTCGGCCCGGTGAAACTGGGCCGTACCAAGCCCGGGACCGTACGCGCGCTGAGCTTGAAAGAGGTCGGCGAACTGTACGCTGCCGTGAAGCTGTAATCTGGCCGGAACGCAGGAGCCCGTGCGCATCTCCGCACGGGCTCTCCGGCTATGAGAAGGGGACAAACCAGATGGTGCGGGCGATCCGCGGGGCGATTCAGGTGGACGCCAACGATCGTGACTCGATCGTCGCGGGCACGACTGAGCTGGTCAGCGCGATCATGGAGCGCAATGAGCTGACCACGGATGACGTGATCAGCGTGCTGTTCACGGCGACGCCCGACCTGACGGCCGAGTTTCCCGCGCTGGCGGCGCGGAAGCTGGGCTTCCACGAGGTGCCGCTGATCTGCTGCACCGAGATCGACGTGCCGGGCGCGCTGCCTCGCGTCGTACGCCTGATGGCGCACGTCGAGACCGATCGCCCCCGGGCCGAGATCCAGCACGTCTACCTGCGGGGCGCCGTGGCGCTCCGGCAGGACATCGCGCAGTAACCCGCCGGCAAGCACGACCAGAGATACTCACCTCACCCCAACGGCCCGAAATATCAGGACATCGAGATGGAACTTCGTACCGTGCTCGTCGTCGGCACTGGTCTGATCGGCACCTCCGCGGCGCTGGCGCTGCGCAAGCGCGGCGTGCGCGTCCTGATCGCCGACCGTGACCAGGGAGCCGTACGGCTGGCACGGGAGCTCGGCGCGGGCGAGGAATGGGACGGCCACGAGACGGCGGATCTGGCGGTCATCGCGGTGCCCCCGGCCCACGTGGCGACCGAGTTGCTGGAGCTGCAGCGGCACGGCGTGGCCAGGTTCTACACCGACGTCGCCAGCGTGAAGGTCGAGCCCATCGACCGGGCCACGCAGCTGGGCTGCGACCTGGCGACCTACGTCGCCTCCCATCCGCTGGCCGGCCGCGAGAAGTCAGGGCCCGGCGCCGCGCGGGACGATCTGTTCCTGGGCCGCCCGTGGGCGCTGTGCCCCACGAAGGAGGCCGGCCGCGACGCGAAAGCGGCCGTGCTGCGGCTGATCGAGCTGTGCGGGGCCAACCCGGTCGAGGTCAACGCCGATGACCACGACCGCGCGGTGGCCGTCGTCTCGCACGCGCCACACGTGGCCTCCTCCGCCGTGGCCGCGCGCCTGGCCGACGCCACGGATGTCGCGCTCGGCCTGGCCGGGCAGGGCGTACGCGACGTCACCAGGATCGCCGGCAGCGACCCCGGGCTGTGGATCGGCATCCTGTCCGGCAACGCCACTCCCGTCGCCGAGGTACTCGAGGCCGTCGCGCACGACCTGGCCGAGGCCGCGACCGCGCTGCGTGCCCTGGCGGAGGGCGACGGCACCGCCACCGGCGAGCTGACCCAGCTGCTCAAGCGCGGCGTCGCCGGGCACGACCGCATTCCGGGCAAGCACGGCGGCCCGGCCTCCGCCTACGCCGCGGTCCAGGTCGTCATCGGCGACCGGCCCGGCCAGCTCGCCCGGCTGTTCCAGGTGTGCGACGAGGTGGGGGTCAACGTCGAGGACGTGCGCCTGGAGCACGCGCCTGGGCTGCCGCTGGGCATCGCGGAACTGTCCGTGCAGCCCGACGCCGCCACCCCGCTCACCGACGCGCTGCGCGAACGCGGCTGGCACGTCCCCTAAAGGTGCGGCCCGGTGGCCTGCGCTCGCGCCGCCGAGCTTCCTCGCGACGGCTGAACCATGCCGGCCACAAGTGCCGGCCACAAGTGCCGGCCACAAGTGCCGGCCACAAGTGCTGCGCTGCAGGTCCACGCGAATTTTCGCCGCGGGCTAGGCGGCATGTCACATCCGAGCCTCCTCGATACGTCCGTGCTTTGAATCGAGGAGGTAAGGAAAATGAACGACATTCTCGTTCTGGGCGCCGGTTACACCGGCATCGCGGCGGCCATCCGGGTCGCCGTCAGGACCCGCCGCATCGGTGGCAAGGTCACGCTGGTGAACGCCTCGGCGCGGTTCACCGAACGGCTCCGGCTGCATCAGACTGCGGCCGGTGAGAAGCTGGCCGACCATTCACTGAAAGACCTGCTCGCGGGCACCGGCATCCGGTTCGTCCAAGGCAGGGTGGCAGGGCTCGACGCCGGGCGGCATGAGGCACGGCTCGACGACGGGCGCGTGCTCGGCTACGACAAGCTGATCTACGCTCTCGGCACCGTCACCGACGCCTCGGTGCCAGGTGTGGCCGAGCACGCCCACGTCTACGACGACTACGAGGGCACCAAGCGGCTCGCCGAGCGCCTCGCCGCACTCCACGACGGCACCGTGGTCGTCGCCGGCGGCGGGCTCACCGGCGTGGAGTCGGCCACCGAGCTGGCCGAGGCGTACCCGGACCTGCACGTCGTCCTGGTCACCCGGGGCCGGCCGGGCGCCATGATGGGCAAGCAGGCCCGGGCCTACCTGGACGCGGCGCTGGAGCGGCTCGGCGTCGAGGTACGCGCCGGCGTGGACGTCGCCAAGGTCCTGCCCGACGCGGTCGAGCTGGCCGGCGGCGAGCTGATCCCGTCCGACGCCACCCTCTGGACCACCGGGACCAGAGGGTTGCCGGTGGCCGCGAAGTCCGGGCTGACCGTCGACGAGCGCGGCAGGATCGTCGTGGACTCCGCGCTCCGCTCGGTGTCACACGCGGACGTCTACGCCGTCGGCGACGCCGCCGCCGTCGCCCAGCCGTTCGGGGTGCTGCACGGCACCTGCCAGGGCGGCATCCCGACCGGGCTGCACGCGGCCGACTCCCTGGCCGCCACGCTGCGCGGCAAGACGCCCAAGCCGTTCAGGTTCGGGTACATACACCAGCCTGTCAGCTTGGGGCGTAAGGACGCGGTCATCCAGTTCACCCGACCGGACGACAGCCCGCGTCGGTGGTTCCTTACCGGGCGGGCGGCGACCGTGTACAAGGAAACGGTGTCCAGCAGCCCGATCCCAACGTTCAAGCTGCTCAAGCGCGGTCTGGCGCCCGTCTGGGCGTTCGCCCTGACGGCCGGGCTCGCATGATCGGACAAAGCGCGGCGGACGAGCCGGTGATCTCGCCCGCCGCGCCCCCATGTCATTTCTTGGTGACCGCCTGACTGACGGCGTTCGGGCCGTCGTACTGGCGGTCCGGCATCTTCTCCAGGGCCTTGACTATGTCCTCGCCCGCGCCGTGGTCGCGGGCGGCCTTGACGAGATCGTCCTTGCTGGCGGGGTAGTCCACGCCGCTCAGGTGTTTCTGCAGGTCGATCGGATTCGGTGCAGTATTCATGACTGCCTGCTACCCCTCGTTCACGAGACGTAACGGCGGGCGTGCGAGCCGGCCTGCGATGCCTCCAGACTGGCGACCTCGCGCCGCACCACCGACGCCCCGGCCAGGAAGCTGCCCAGCACGGGCCCGGGAAGCCACGAAGGGCCTGGTACGGGCGAGTCGCGCAGCTCCTCCACGATCGGGTCGTCGTGGCCGCCGGGCTCGGTCAGGATGCGAGCCGTGACGACGGCCAGCCGGGGGTGCGCGTCCTCGGGGGAGGCGGCGGTGACGGCCTGGGCGATCCCGTCGCCGGAGCCGTTGTCCACCAGCACCACGTGCGGTCGTTCCGGCAGGGTGAGCAGTCTGCCGAGCGAGGTCAGTGCCTCCTCCCGGCGGTTCCACGTGATCACGACCGCCCCGACCCGCTGATCAACCATCGGCGCGCTCCAGCCGGCGGCGGGCCCGTTCCACCGCGAGGGGGAGTTCGCGTCGCTCAGCCAGCGCCCGGGGGAACCGCCGCACCGCCGTACGCAGCCCCTCCCAGCCGGCGGGGCCGCCGCGCAGCGCGTCGAAGGAACGCCGGGCCACCACCCGCCACGGCCGCCGCAGGACGGCGGTCAGCACGGCGTTGCGTGCCGCCAGCACCTGCCTCCCCCGCGGATCCCGCGCGGGCGACGGATGATGGTGCGCCACGACGTCGTCCACGTACGCCAGCCCCCACCCTTTCGCCGCCAGGTCCACGGCCAGCCGCTCCTCCTCGCCGAAGAAGAAGATCACGTCATCGAACCCGCCGGCATCGAGGAACGCCTCCCTGCGCACCACCACCCCGCACGCCAGGAACCCCAGCACGCTCGGCCCCGGCAGATCGGGCTCCACGCCGAGCGGCGAGCGTGCCATCTGCTCCGACACCGGATCCAGCCGCTCCTCCGGCCCCACCAGCACCCGCGCCCCCAGCACGGCCAGCCGCGGATGAGCGTCCAGCACGTCGGCGGCCCGCTCCAGCGCGCCGGGCGCCCACCATGAGTCGTCGTCGGCGAAGGCCACGTACGGGGTCTCGGCCAGCCGCACGCCGACGTTGCGCGCGGGCGCCCCCAAGTTCGTGCCCGCCTCGACGACGTGGACGTCGGGGAAGTGCTTGCGGACGAACGCCGCCGTCCCGTCGCTCGAGCCGTTGTCGACGAGGATCACCGGGCGCGGGTGCAAGGGAAGCGAGCGGGCCAGCGCCCGCAGCCTGTCCCTGCTGGCCACGACCACCGTGACCCGGGCTCCGTCTGCCACACGAGGTCACTTACCAGGAGGAATGCGCTTAGTCCTCGGCAGCGCCGTCGACACCTGGGCGGAGCAGGCGTACAAAGGGCGGGTAACAGTGTTACCGAGAAGAAACGGCGTTACCGACATGACGAGCACCGCGTACCAGCAAGCGCAGCAGGAAGGGCAGGACGTCGTCCGGGCGGCCATCCTCGACGCCGCCACGCACCTGCTCGTCACCGAGGGCCCGGCGGCGCTGACGGTGCGGCGCATCGCCGGTGAGGTCGGCTGCTCCACGAAGGTGATCTACACGCTGTTCGGCGGTAAGGACGGCCTCGGCGAGGCGTTGTGGCTGGAGGGGTTCGCCAGGTTCGAGCGGTGGTTGCTCGCCGTGCCCGCCCAGGGCGACCCGCTGGCCTGCCTGCGCGCCGGCCTGGAGGCCTACCGGGACTACGCCCTCGCCGAGCCCGACTACTACCGGGTCATGTTTCAGGGCGCCCTGCCGGGGCTCCAGCCTGGGCCCGAGGCCGTGGCGACGGCCAAGCGCACGTTCGAGCTGCTCGTCCGCCGCGTCCAGTACTGCCTGGAGCCGGGACTGCTGCGCGGTGGCACCGCCGAGGAGATCGCCGACCTGCTGTGGATGGCGATCCACGGCGCGGTGAGCCTGGAGATCTCCGGCTTCTTCCACGAGCCCGATGCGGCGCGGCGCTACCGGGTGCTGTGCTCCTCGGTGCTCTCGCCCTTCCTGCTTCCCCCTGACCTTCCTCCCGACGAGAGGACCACGCCATGACCACGACACCGTTCAAGGGCGGCTTCACGCCCGTGACCGAGGAGATCACGGCCTTCGACCTCGAGGTCACCGGGCGCATCCCGGCCGAGCTCAACGGCCGCTACCTGCGTAACGGCCCCAACCCGCTCAGCCTCGACGACCCGAGCGCGAGCCACCTGTTCATCGGCGAGGGCATGGTGCACGGCGTGCGGATGCGGGACGGCCGCGCCGAGTGGTACCGCAACCGCTGGGTCCGCAGCGCCGCCGTCGCCCGGCGGCTCGGCGAGGAGCCCCGGCCGGGCCCCACACACGGCGGCATGGACTTCGCGGCCAACACGCACGTCATCGGGCTGGCCGGGCGCGCGTTCGCGACCGTCGAGGCGGGGTCGCTGCCGTACGAGCTGAGCTACGAGCTCGGCACCATCGGCTCGTGCGACTTCGACGGCGGCCTGCCCGGCGGGTACGCCGCCCACACCCACGCCGACCCCGCCACCGGCGAGCTGCACGCCATGGCGTACTTCTTCGGCTGGGACCACCACCAGCACATCGTGATCGACGCCAAGGGCACCGTGACGCAGGTCAGGGACATCCCCATCGCCGGCGCGCCGATGCTGCACGACTTCGCGCTCACCGAGCGGTACGTCGTGATCTACGACCTGCCGGTCACGTTCAGCATGGCCCACGCCGAGAAGGGCATCGCGCTGCCGTACGCGTGGAACGACGCCCACGGCGCCAGGGCCGGCCTCATGTCCCGCGCGACCGGCGAGGTGCGCTGGGTCGACGTGGAGCCGTGCTGGGTGTTCCACACCCTGAACGCTTACGACGACGGCGACGAGGTGGTCGTGGACCTGGTGCGTTACCCCAAGAGGTTCGTGGACGCGCGGCTCGACCTGGGCGGCACGCCCACGCTCGACCGGTGGCGGATCGACCCGCGCGCGGGCAAGGTCGTCCAGAAGCGGCTGGACGACCGGGCGCAGGAGTTTCCGCGCATGGACGAGCGGCGCACCGGCCGCGCCTACCGCTATGGCTACACCGCGACCACCCGCGACCTGAACGACCTGGTCTACCCGGCGGACACTGAGCTGGAGGACCTGCCCGACGAGGCCTTCGACAACACGCTCATCAAGCACGACCTGGAGCGCGGCACGCAGGAACAGCGGCAGTTCGGGCGGGGCGCGTACGTGGGGGAGCCCGTCTTCCTCGCCTCCGGCGAGGCGGAGGACGGCGGGTACGTGCTCTCCTACGTCAACAACCCGGCCAGGGGAGCGGCCGACCTGGTGATCCTGTCCGCGCAGGACTTCACCGGCGAGCCGATCGCCACCGTACACTTGCCCGCCCGGGTGCCGCTCGGCTTCCACGGGAGCTGGATCGCCGACTGAGCCGGAGGCGGTACCCTCTTCAAGTTGGACTGAAACGTGAAGAGGGAGAGACCCGTGGCCGGTCTGGTCATCGCCATGGACGGCCCTTCGGGGTCGGGCAAGTCGAGCGTCTCGCGCGGGGTCGCCCGCGCGCTGGGGCTGCGCTACCTCGACACCGGGGCCATGTATCGCGCGATGACCTGGTGGGTGCTCCAGCAGGGCGTCGACCTGGCCGACCCTGCCGCGATCGCGGCCCGCTGCGGCGAGCCGCGGATCGTCTCCGGCACCGACCCCGACGGTCCCACGATCCACGTCGACGGCGTCGACGTGGCCGGGCCGATCAGGGAGTCCGAGGTGACCGGCGCGGTCTCCGCCGTCGCCGCCGTCCCCGAGGTGCGGGTGCGCCTCGTTGAGCGCCAGCGGGAGATCATCGGCGCCGGTGACATCGTGGTCGAGGGCCGCGACATCGGCAGCGTCGTCTGCCCGGACGCCACCGTCAAGGTCTACCTGACGGCCAGTGCGGAGGCGCGTGCCCAGCGGCGCAGCGCCGAGCTGGCCGGCACCACGGCGGAGGCGCAGCAGGAGGCCATGGCCAGGCGTGACACCCTGGACTCGACACGTAAGACGGACCCACTCTCGATGGCGGCTGGCGCCGTCGAGCTCGACACCACCGCGCTGACCTTGGAAGAGGTCATCGCGGAGGTGTTGAGGCTGGTCAAAGAGCGCACCTGACTCCCATGTCGGGTGCGGTACTCACATTAAGGATGAAATTTCGTGACAACGGGGGACTGGGTCGAGGCCGAACTCGACGAACTTGAGATCACCGAGCACGGCGACGCCACGCCGGTGCCGGTCGTCGCCATCGTAGGACGGCCGAACGTCGGCAAGTCCACGCTGGTCAACCGCATCATCGGCCGCCGTGAAGCGGTCGTCGAAGACGTGCCGGGCGTCACCCGCGACCGCGTCACCTACGACGCCAACTGGCGCGGCCGCCGCTTCACCGTGGTCGACACCGGCGGCTGGGACCCCGACGCCACCGGCATGAGCCTGCGCATCGCCGAGCAGGCCCAGGTCGCGGTCGAGCTGGCCGACGTGATCGTGTTCGTGGTCGACGCCACCGTCGGCGCCACCGACGCCGACGAGATCGTGGGCTCGATCCTGCGCCAGTCGGGCAAGCCGGTCATCTTGGCCGCCAACAAGGTCGACAACCAGCAGATGGAGCTCGAGGCCGCGGGGCTGTGGTCGCTCGGACTCGGCGAGCCGTACCCCGTCTCGGCCCTGCACGGGCGCTCCAGCGGCGACCTGCTCGACGTGGTGCTCGACGCGCTGCCCGAGACGCCGCAGGTCACCTTCGAGGCCCAGCGCGGCCCGGCCAGGGTGGCGCTGCTCGGCAAGCCCAACGTGGGCAAGTCCTCGCTGCTCAACAAGCTGGCGGGGGAGGAGCGCGTGCTGGTCGACCCCATGGCAGGCACCACCCGCGACCCCGTGGACGAGCTGATCGAGCTGGGCGGGCGCACCTGGCGCTTCGTCGACACGGCCGGCATCCGGCGGCGCGACCGCGAGCTGCAGGGCGCCGACTTCTACGCCGCCATGCGCACCCGCGCCGCGCTGGAGCGCTCGGAGGTGGCGATCGTGCTCATCGACGCCAGCGAGCCGCTCACCGAGCAGGACCTGCGCATCATCGGCCTGGTCATCGAGTCGGGGCGGGCCATGGTGGTCGCGTTCAACAAGTGGGACCTGGTCGACGAGGACCGCCGCTACTACCTGGAGAAGGAGATCGACCGGCAGCTCGTCCGCACGCCGTGGGCGCTGCGGGTCAACATCTCCGCCAAGACGGGGCGGCACGTGGACCGGCTGGTCCCGGCGCTGGAGAAGGCGCTCGACTCGTGGTCCACGCGGGTGCCGACGGCCCGGCTCAACGCGTTCCTGACCGAGCTGGTGCACCAGACGCCGCCGCCGGTGCGGGGCGGCAAGCAGCCGAAGATCCTCTTCGCCACGCAGGCGTCGGTCGAGCCGCCCAAGTTCGTGTTGTTCACCTCCGGCTGGCTGGAGGACACCTACCGGCGCTTCGTCGAGCGGCGCATCCGCGAGGAGTTCGGCTTCGCCGGCTCGCCGATCGAGGTCACGATGAAGATCCGCGAGAAGCGGGGGAAGAAGGACAAGTAATCGCTTTGCCGGTGGCTCGGGCGTGACCGTAAGATCGACGGCAAACGTCGAGGGAGATGAGTAGCCGCGGACCCGCGCGGGTCCAGAGAGCCGCCGGCAGCTGCGAAGGCGGCCCCGCGTCCCGCGGGCGAAGACACTCCTGAGTGCGGGGAGGAAATGCCCCGCCGGTCTGACCCCCGTCATCGGGTCGTCCGAGGCCGCCCCGTTTTCGGCGGGGCGGTGAAAGTGCGGTGGCACCGGGAGCAACCCTTCTCCCCCGCACTTCCAAGGGATCATGCACATCCTTCTCCGAGGAGCTGTAATGATCTCTCGTGTCATGACCGCGGAGCTCGCCGAGCACGCGGGTCAACGAGTGACGATCGCCGGCTGGGTCCATCGCCGCCGGCAGCTGAAATCCGTGTCCTTCCTCGTGGTCAGGGACCGTACCGGCCTGGCGCAGGTGGTCGCCGAGGGTGACCTGCCGGGCGAGGAGAACGTCGTCCAGGTCACCGGCACCGTGACTGCCTCCTCGCAGGCGCCGGGAGACGTCGAGCTGGTCAAGCCGGAGATCGAGGTGCTGGCCGAGCCGGACGCGCCGCCGCCGTTCGACCTCTACCGGCCGGTGGTGCCGGCGGCGCTGCCGACGATCCTGGACCACCGCCTTCCCGCGTGACCTGCACCGGCTCTCGCCATAGGCCTTTCCTCAGGCAAACGCCCTGGGAGTGTCGCCTCGACACGCAATTCGACATCCACTAGAAAGGATCAAAGCCAGGATCTGGGGAAATGACGTCCGACGAACCCCAGCGGAATTCACGTGGTGTTCCACATCGGATGTGGGATCGGGGCGCGGATGGACCCACCCTCCTTTAGGTGGCCCCGGTACGTCTGGTTCATACCGGCCGCCCTGATCGTCATCGGCACGGTCCTGAATATTCTGTCTCCGCGTGACTATTGGGGCGACTACCAGCTGGGTGCCGCGGTCGTGCTGGCCGGAGCACTGCTCTCGCTACGGCACACGATCGCGGCCGGATTGGCCCTTGTCCTGGTCGAGCTGGCACTGTTGATCAAGGACGGTTACTTCGGTCATGCCGCCGGCACCTTCTCATTGGTCAACGCGGTGTTCACGGCGCTCGTCGGCCTCGGGGTGAACCGCGTGGTCGCTCGCCATGGGCGCCGGCTGGAAGCGGTGCGTTCCGTCGCCGAGGCCGCCCAGCGTGCCGTGCTGCCCGCTCCGCCGGCACGTGTCGGCCCGCTGGCGATCGCCGCCGTCTACAAGACCGCGCAGATCGAGGCCTTGATCGGTGGAGACGCGTACGCCGTGCAAGACACGCCGTACGGCACCAGGCTGCTGATCGCGGATGTGCGGGGCAAGGGCCTGGGCGCGGTCGGCATCGTGTCCGTACTGCTGGGCACATTCCGGGAGGCGGCAGACCGGGCACCCGACCTTGTGGTGCTGGCCGAGCGTATAGAGCGCGCACTGGTCAGAGAGGCCTCATCGCGCGAGGAGAACGTCCGGATGGAAGGGTTCGTCACGGCGGTGCTCGGCGAGATCCCGGCGGGCGCGGACCGTGTGTGGCTGCTGAACTGCGGCCACCCCTCGCCGTATCTCCTCGAAGGCGACACGGTGTCCTCGCTGGATCCAGGCGAGCCTGGTCTTCCACTGGGCATGAGCAGCCTGGGTGTGCCGCAGGCGGAGCCCAGGGACTGGCCGTTCCCGGCCGGGGGCACGCTCCTGCTGGTCACCGATGGAGTGACGGAGGCCCGAGACCGTTCCGGCACTTTCTACGACCCGGCGAGCCGACTCGCCGGGTGGGGCCCGTTCCGGAAGCCGGACGAGGTGGTCGGGGTCCTGGTACGTGATGTCGAGCGCTGGACCGGCGGTCCGCGCGATGACGACATGGCGATTCTGGCGATCACCCGGTGCGGCTGATGTCCATGCCCGTTGTGCGGGGCATCAACAGCGCGACGGCTGCGCCCAGCAGGCAGATGAACGCCGTGACCAGGAACATCTCCGTGTATTCGGTGTGCAGCGCCGCCTGCACCTTCGCGGTGTACTCGGCCAGTTGCCGCTGGTAGACGGCCGCGTCCACGCCGAACGGGAGCGGCGTGTCCAGGTGCGCGGTCAGCGACTGGAACCGGTAGAAGCCCCACGCCGACACGGCTGCGATGCCCACCAGCATGCCCATCATCCTGGCCACCACGACCGCCGCCGACGCCACGCCGTGCTGGGTCGCCGGGCTCACCCGCAACACCGCGGAGGAGACCGGGGCGATGACCACACCGAGGCCCAGCCCGGCCACGACCAGGTCCACGTCGACGACGAGTCCCGCGCCCGCGAGGTCGAGCGGCCAGCGGCTCATCAGCCAGTAGCCGATCGCCGCGACCGCCATGCCCGCCACCGCCACGAGCCGCTCGCCCAGCCTGCGGGCCAGGAGGCCGCCGAGCAGGGCGCCGACGGTGAGCGCGGCCAGGAACCTGGCCAGCACCAGCGCGGCCTCCCACTCGTCCTTGCCGAGCAGGGTCTGCGCGGTGAACTGCACGAACACCATGGTGACCAGGAGCGCCGCGCCCGCCAGGAAGCTCACGCCCAGCGTCGCCAGCAGCGGGCCCTTGCGCGTGCCGGACAGGTCGAGAAGGCGGACCGGGGAGCGGATCTCCCAGACGATGAAACTCGCGGCCGCCACTACTCCCGCCACGATCGCCGGCAGGCCCCACGGTGGCAGGACCGCCTTGGCCGGGTCGGGGTTGTAGAGGCCGACGACCAGGAGCGCGAGCGTCAACGCCAGCAACCCGCCGCCCACCAGGTCCACGCGCCCCGCCCCACGGGTCACGGTCGCGGTTCGCCGCGCCCCACCGCGGCCGGCCACCGAGCTCTCCTGCCCGTCGGCGTCCGCCGACGGCGTTCGCGTGCTGCGGCCGGGGACCGTCAGGTGGACCGCCACCGCCGCCAGCGCCGCCAGCGGCACGTTGATCCAGAAGATGGCGTGCCAGCCGCCCAGCTCCACCCCCGCCACCGTGACACTGGAGATCTTCGCCAGCAGGGCGCCGTACAGCGGCCCGAGCGCGCTCCCCAGCTCTTGAGCCGCCCCCACCGCCCCCAGCGCGACCGGCCGCTCGTGTTCGTCCCACTGGTCGCCGATGAGCGCCATGGTGATCGGCAGCAGCGCCCCGCCGGCCACTCCCTGCACGGTACGTCCCGCCACCACCATCACGTCGCCCGCCGCCAGCGCCGTCAGCACCGACCCGAGCGCGAACACCGCCAGGCACGCGTGGATGAGCGGCCGCCGCCCGTAGCGGTCGGACAGGCCGCCCAGCAGCGGCATCGCCGCCACGTAGCCCAGCAGGAAGCCGGTGACGATCGGGGTTGCCCGCTCCAGGTGGTTCAGTGGGATGCCCACGTCCTTGGCGATGGAGATGAGGACGGACGCCACCACGTACGCGTCGAGCGCGGCCAGCAGCACCACCGCGCCCCCGGCGCCGAGGGCGACCCGGCGGGCGGCCCTCATCCGGCGGCGGGCGGCGTGATCGTGACCGGCGCGTCGTAGTCGCTGAACGACACCGTCACCGTGCCGTCCTGCAACGGCAGGCTGGCCTTGGTGAGCCTGCTGGTGGCCTGGTCGACCCAGACCTGGCCGTTGACGCCCTGCGTGACGCCCGGGACGATCTGCCCGACCACCTGGCCGGGGAACGTCGTGGCGACCCGGTACGAGCCGCTCTCCAGGGCCTCGACCTTCGGGTCCGTGGCCGCGGACAGCAGCTGCGCGATGCCCTTGGTGGGCTCGAGGATGACCGATGGGTCGTAGAATTGCGCCAGCTGCTGCCTGGTCATCTTCTGGAAGCCGCCGGTCGGTCCCTTGAAGTGCACGGTGTCCCCGACCAGGGCGAAGGTGACCTCCTGCAGGTTGCCCAGGATGTCGATCGTGATCGTGCCGTCGGCGTCGCCGGTGGCGGTGAGCCGGCCGTCGGCCTTCTTGACCGGCACTTTCGGCTTGCCCTCTGTGGCGATCGAGAAGGTGGCCGACTTGACCGTCTTCATGGCCTCCGAGGCCTTCTTCATCAGGTCGGGACCGGCGGGCAACTCGGCTCCGCCACCGCTCGACGAGCATGCGGACGCCAGCGCGAGAACGGCCACGATCAGTAGCTTTCTGAGCATGCCCGGATCGTAGCGAGCGCTTGGGAACGCCGTGAGCCGTCGCGGATATCGGTTGGGTGTCAGCGCAGCTTCTTGAGATGCTCGACGATCGGCGCGAACGCCGCCTCGATCGCGTTGAGCTGGTCGTCGGTGAGCCGCTCGACGAAGTGCTCGCGCACGCTCGCCACGTGGTCCGGCGCAACCCGCTGGATCGTCTCCCAGCCCTCGTCGGTCAGCACCGCGAACGTGCCCCGCCGGTCGTCCCGGCAGTCCTCCCTGGTCACCAGGCCCTTGGCCTCCATGCGCGAGATCTGGTGCGACAGACGGCTGCGCGACTGGATCGTCGCGTCCGCCAGGTCGCTCATGCGCATGCGCCGCTCTTGGCTCTCGGACAGGTTGACGAGGATCTCGTAGTCGTTCAACGAGAGGGAGTGCTCCTGCAGCTCTCGGTCGAGCCGGTGCATGAGCAGCTTGTGTAGCGCCAGATGCGTACGCCAGGCACGCTGTTCGGCGGGAGATAGCCAGCGAGGCGCGCTCATGATCTCCAATCTAGCGCACGTCCTCGAACCGGCCACGGCTCAGGCGAACTCCATGACGATCGCGAGCCCGACGACGTGCATGAGGACGACCGCCACGATCAAGGAGATGAACACGAACTTGGCGGGCCCGTGCTCGAAGGTCTTGCCCTCTTCGAGCGGCCGGCGCTTGGCCATGCGGTCGGCGATCCGCTCCTCGACCGATTTCCGGTAGAACATGCCTTCAGCCTATCCGCGGGATGGGCAGCCTCTTGACCGGGGCGTCCGCGATGACCGCCACCCTGATGCCGGGCTCGGCGCGCCACTCCAGCAGATGCCGGCCGTTGAGGTCGTCGCCGCCCGAGCCGAGCCGGTCGAGCGACAGCTCGCCACGTTTGATCAGCGCCTCCTTGCGCGTCCAGTGCTTGATCAGGTCGTCGTTCCCGGTGACCAGCGCGCGTTCGCGAGGGGTGAGCACGCGGTCGGCCAGCATCTCGTCCAGCGGGCCCGCCGGCACGTGCTCGGCGTCCACGCCGACCTTGCCCAGGCCGGCCGCGGCGCACACGTACCGGCGGGTGTGGCTGAAGCTGAGACCGAGCTCGGGGGCCTGTTCGAGGTACGGCCTGCCGTGCCCGGGTCCGTGCAGGTCGCAGTGCTGCAGGAGCGTCAGCTCGCCGGGTTCGGCGCCGAGCGCGGCGGCGGCGCACAGGCGGGCGAGGAGGTGGGCGGCGACGAAACTGGCGCGGTCCTCGGGGAACCTGAACCGGTCCGCTCGCTCCCGCTCCACGGCGGTGAGCCAGTCCTCCGGAGCGCGCACCTCGTCGGGGTGGCCGCCCATCGCAACCGGGTCGATGGTCAGTCCTTCTTCTTCTGGTCGCCGCCGTCGAGGTTGTACTGGTCCTCGGAGGCCGCGCCGAGCACGGTCACGTCGTGGACCTTCCAGATGCCCTTGTCCTTCACAAGAGAGATCTTAAGGTGCGAATCCTTCACCGAGCGGATCGCTTCCGAAGTGTTCACCTGTTGATCGACTACGACGATGGCGTGCGCGGTGGCCTCGTCCACGTCGGCTAGATACACCTCGCGAACGGTTGCCTGCGAGACGGCCTTCAGTTTCACGATGACCTGTGCCATCGCCCCGCCGAACGCGGTGTCGTAGGTGGTCAGGAAGTCGCCCGTGGCCTGGGCGGTGAGGGTCGCACGGGTGGTCTGGAGATCCCGGTAGTCGTAGCTGAGCAGGGCCTTGCTGAAGGCGCTCGCCGCGCCCGACACCTCCAGGCGCAGCGCCCGCTCGGCCTCCAGCGTGGCCCGCGCGTCACCGGCCTGAGCGGCGGCGACCCACTGCAGCACGGCGGTCGCCGCGACGGCGGCCACCAGCATGGCGGCCAGCGCCCCGACGATGCGGGCACGGGTCACCCGCCCGACCCGCCGCCCGCCGCTCTCGGCGGCCGTCGCCGCAGCACCGTCCGCCGCGGTGGATGGGGCGTCTTCGGAGATGTCGGCATCCGTCGTGGTCGCGGAGGCGACGGTGGTCGCCGTGGTAGAGGCGGCGTCGTCTGCGGTCACGGCATCGGCGTCGGCGCTCACGGCATCGGGCGCCTGCGATGCGTCGCCGGGGGCGGGTGCGGTGGGGGGCTCGTCGGTGCTGGTCGCGTCGGCGAGGTCCTGCTTGGGGGTCACGGTGACTCCTCACGGCGGCGGGCGGCCCGGCCCGCCGCGATCCAGCCCACGATGCCACCACATGCCACAACGGCGAGGAATATCGCGACAATCAGCGGGACGGGGTTCGGTGTGGTGCGAGACGACGCGGCGCCGGTGGCGGCCACGCCGCTGGGGGACGTCTTGGCGACGTGCTCGCTTTCCTTGGTGGGCTCCTCGGTCTTCTTCGCCGCAGGCCCCGGGGATGCGGCGGCGTCCTGGCGGCGGTCGGTGCCACGGTCGGCGACGTCGTCGTCGGCGGCGTCGGCGGGATCGGACACGGCCGGGCGATCGGGACACGCACGCAGCCGGGGCACCTTCGGCGGTCCTATCGGCCCCGCGTACTCCTCGGCAGGTGTCGGCCCGCCCGGCACGCTGAACACGAACGCCGCCTTCGCGTAGACGGTGCCGTCACGCCGGTCGCTGACGTCGTCGGTCAGGCTCAGCGCGGTCGGGACGATGCTGAGCAGATGGTGCACGTTCCGCTCGGTCTCCGCCGAGAACGCCGGCCGGTGCGGCAGCCCCGCCGCCGTCAGCAGGCATGAGAACCCGGGCCTGGAGGCCCTGATCGCCGCGTCGAGCTGCGCGAACACCCCAGGCCCTTGGTCCAGGATGGTGTTCAGGTCGGTACGTGACGCGCGCAGCGTCGCCGTTACCGTGCTCAGGTCCGTGATCCCGGACGCCAGTTGCTCCCTCTTGCCCGCCAGCGTGTGCGTCAGCTGCGTGAGCTGTACCGACAGGTCGTCGAGGACGTCGGCGTTGTCGGCGAGGGTGTCGGTCAGGGAGTGGGCGTCGTCGATGAGGTTCCTGATCGCCGGCGCCCGGCCGTCCAGCGCGACCGCCAGCTCATGGGTGATCGTCTTGGCGTCCCGCGGCGGCACCGCGTTCAGGAGCTTGCCGACGCCCTCGAACAACTTCTTGTAGTCGAGCGGGACGGTCGTCTTGGTGAGCGGGATCGTGTCCCCGGCCGCGAGCGACGGCCCTCTGACGCCGGTGGCCGGCGGTGAGAGCTCCACGTACGGCTCCCCGATGGCGGACTTGCGCCGCACCTCGGCCGTCACGCCCTTCGGCAGCCTGATCTCCTTGTCGATGTCCAAGCCCACGACGATCTTGCCGGGCGCCAGCCCCACGTCGCCGATCTTGCCGACCCGTACGCCCAGATAGGCCACGTCGAAGCCGCGCACGAGACCGGGGGAGGAGATGAACTCCGCCGACACCCGGTACGGCCGCTCGATCGCGTCGAGCCGGATGATCGTGCTGAACGCCCAGATCGTCATCACGATCCCCAGCACCACGAAGAACCCCAGGTTCAGATAAATCCGGTTTCTCATCGCGGCGGCTCCAGCAGCAGGCGGAAGTCCTCGGCCCGGTTCGGCCGCGGCCCCTCGTCGGACCTCTGGGGCAGCAGCACACCCTTCAGCCAGACGTAGATCAGCACCTGGCCGTTGGCCGTGATCGGTGGCGCGTCGAGGAACGTCTGGACCTTGGCCACCAGCGCCTTCAGATCCTCCTTGCCCCGCTGGATCGAGGACGAGATGGCCCCCAGCTCGCGCAGCAGTGTACGCAGCCGCGCCGCGTGACGCGGGTACACGGTGAGGTTGGCCTCCCTGGCCAGGTTCGTCAGCGCGACGATGGTCTTCTTGATGTGCTTGCGCCCGTGCGCGACCCGCGAGGTGGCCGCGGCGAGCGTGCCCGGCAGCCGGTCCAGCTCGTCGCTGCCCGCCGCGAGGTCGTCGCCCAGTCTCGCCAGCGCGTCGATGGTGGTGGCCAGGTCGGCGCGGGCCGCGGAGTAGGCGTCGGTGACCTCGGCGGTCTGCTTGATGAGCTTGTTGACGTCGTCGCCCTGCCCGGCGAACGCGGTCGAGGCGGCGTCCAGGATGGCGTTGACGTCCTGCGCGCCGAGCGCCTCGATGAGCGGCCCCGCCTTGGCGGTGACCTGCTCGATGTCCGGCTCGACCGACGTGTCGTCGATCGTGGCCCCGTTCGCCAGGTACGGGCCCGTGGACAGGTCCTTGCCCTTCGGTGGGGTGAGCAGCACGTAGTTCTCGCCCAGGACCGAGGTCTTGGCCACGGTCGCCGTGCTGCCCTGGGGCACCCGGTGCTCCGACTTGACCGACATCGTCACCTTGGCCCGGTAACCCTGCAGCCGGATCTCGGTGACCGTGCCGACCCGCACGTCCGCGATCTGCACGCTGTGCCCGGCCACCAGGCTCTGCACGTCGTCGAAGACCGCGTGCAACGTGAGGTCGCCCGTGGTCGCGCCGAGCGTCTGCAGCGAGCACGACGCGGTGACGGCCAGCGCGAGCGCCGCGGCGATGACCCTCATTGCCGCCTCCCCTGCCGCTCGGAGGGACAGTTGCTCAGCCCGCCGGGCAGGCACGGCACCTGGCCCAGGTTCAGCGCCTCGAAGAGCGGTGTCAGCCACGCCTTCGTCATCGCGTTCAGCACGACGCGGATCTTCAGCACGTGCTGCTTCTTGTCCCACGCCTCGATGATCACGTCGGCGAAGTCGGCCGCGCTCTTGACCGCCTGCGCCATGGACGCGCTGTTGGCCCGGACCGTCAGCACCAGCTCGGCGAGCGTCCCCGCGGCCTGCGGCAGCCGTTCCGCGTACTGCTCGATGATCACGTCGCCGCGCCGGACGAACCCGGCCATGCTGGTGACGAAGCCGCGCAGCCGCCGCCGTTCGTCGGCCAGGATCGCGCTGGCCTCGGAGAAGGAGTCGATGGCGCCCGTCACCTGGCTCTCGCGCTCGTTGAGCGTGGTGGCCAGCCTGTTCAGGCCCTTGGCCAGATCGATGAGCTGCTGGTCCTGTTTGGCGAGGGTGCCGGTGAGGTCGGCGGTGTCGGCGATCGCGTTGTTGATCGTCTTGCCGCGGCCCCTGACGCCGTCGGCCAGGTCCCCTGCCACGTCGCCCAGTTTGTCGTCGTCGAGCGCGTCGGTCAGCTTGGTGAACGCGTCGAGCGCGTCGTCGATCTCCACCGGCAGGTCGGTCCGCTCAAGCGGGATGGTCGTCCCCGGTGTGATCTTCGCATCGCCGGGCTTCCACGGCGGGTAGAGCACGACATTGCGCTCGCCGAGGGTGTTCTGCGGCGCGACCACGGCCTTCACGCCGGCCGGGAGCGGCACGTCCCGGTCCACCCGCAGCTCGACCCGGACCTTGTCGCCGTCGATGCGGATGCTGTCCACGTACCCGGCGTCGAGGCCCATCACCTTGATCCGCGCCTCCTCGTACAGGGAGGGCGCCTTGCTGAAGATCGCCACCAGCCGGTACGGCTCCGCTCCCAGCACAGAGCACCCGGAAGCCAGGAACGCCCAGGCGACCAGCACCGCCGCCAGCCGCCTCATCGGGCCTCCTCTCCACCCGACGGAGGCCGGGGGCCCTCGGCGGGAAATCCGGGCCGCCCCCTCCGGCAGGAGGCGGGAACATTGGGCTGGGTGCGGTGGCGGAGAGCGCGGTGGCGCATGCCCGGGCAGGGAGGGCCAGGGTGCGGTGGTCGCGAGGGCGGCGGGGAGGAGATCAACGGTCGTTCCTCCTGTCCTTGGCGATGGCGGCGAGCACCTCCGGGTTGATGGGGCCGAGGCCCGTGGCTATGGCCTCGAGCCACGGGCCCTGACCGCCCATCGTGGACAGCCCGGAGAACGTCGGGCCCGCCCATGCCAGGAGCGAATTGAGCTGCTCGTTGCTGTCGCTGAGCCGGGTGGTGATGGCCGCGTTGTCGTCGAGGACCTGGACGAGCGACCGCTCGTGCTCGTTGATCAACCGGGTGGTGCTCTGCACCAGGTCGCTGCCGTCACCGAGCAGGACGCGGAGTTCGTTCCTGCGTTTGCGCAGCTCGTTCAGCATGATCTCGATGCCGTCGATGAGCCGGACGAGCTGTTTGTCCTTCTTCTCCAGCAGGTCCATGATCTTGGTGCCATGGTCGAGCAGCCGCTCGAGCTGCGGCTCGCTCTTGCTGATCGTGTCCGACAGGTCGCCGATGTTCTTCATCAGCCGGGTGATGCGACCGCGCTTGGCGAGGTCGACCTTGCCGAGCTCGGTGAGCAGGTCGTCCACCGCCTCGGTGTCCAGGCGCTCGACCAGGCGGGTCGCGTCCTTGATGGCGTCGTTGATCAGCGTGGGCACGCCGGTCCTGTCCATGGGGATGCGCCGCTGCGCCTCGGGCAGCTGGTCCATGTACGGGGCCGACACGGCGCCGGTGAGCTTGACGTAGCGGCCGCCGAGCAGGTTCGACAGGGTGATGTCTGCCCGGGTGCCGCGCCCGAGCCGCACCTCGTCGTCGACCCGCCAGGTGACGATCACGTGGCCCTGTGCGTAGTCGGGCCGCACCTCGGTGACCTCGCCGACACGCACCCCGGCGACTCTGACGTCGTTGCCGGTACGCACACCGCCGGAGTCGGCGAACACACCCGACATCAGGTAGCCGCCCTCCAGCAGACCGAGGTTCCCGACCAGGAACGTGGCCACCAGGATCACGGTGAGCGTGGCCACCGACACCAGACCGACGGCGTACTTGTTGCGATCGCGGAAGGACTTGAGCGCCATCACCCACCCACCATGAGCTTCTGGAGGTCCTTGGTGCTCTGCACCCGGGTGTTGCGCAGCGGTGGCGGGGTCTGCATCCCGTACGGGCACGGCGCCGGGCTCAGCGCCAGACAGGGGACCGCGGTGATGAAGTAGTGGCCGCGGTTGACGGTGGAGTAGCCGCGGGCGAGCGACGGCTGCAGCGTGCCGACCGCCTTGTCGATCTTGCCGACGTTCCGCCGGATGCCGCCGGTCAGCCCGGTCAGGTTGTCGACCAGCGCGCCCAGCTCGCCGGCGTTCTTGCCGAGCACCTCGTTCTGGGTGTGGATCGTGGTGGACAGCTCCACCAGCGAGTCGTCGATCAGCTTTCGGTTGTCGGCGAAGGCGTCCGACAACACGACCAGGTTGTCGATGAGCTGCTCGATCTGCTTGTCTCGCTGCGCGACCACGCCGGTCACGGTGGCGTAGTCCTCCAGCAGTTGCTCGATGGTCTTCTTGCGTTCGTTGACGGTCGTGGTGATGGCGTTGACGTTGTCGAGCAGCCGCGGGATGTTGTGCTGGTTGCCCTTCAACGCCTTGGCGGCGGCGGTGAGCAGCTGGTTGATCTGCTCGGGGTCCAGGCTGCGGGTCAGCGGGCCGAGGTCGCTGACCAGCTCGCCGATGTCCACCACGGACGAGGTGCGGGCGATGCGGCCGCCGGCCGGCAGCCGGCCGGGGGCGGTGCCGGGCAGCAGATAGACGACACGCTGGCCGACGGCGTTGCGCCAGCGGATGGCGGCCTCGGTGTCGGCGGGCACCGTGACCGCGTCCTGCACCTCCATGGTCACCTCGGCCCGCCCGTCGACGACCCTGATGCCGGAGACCTGGCCGACGGGAGTTCCGGCGATCTTGACCTGGTCGCCCTCGGTCAGCCCGGACACGTCGTCGAACGTGGCGACGAGCCGGTAGCCGCCGCCGGTGACGATCCGCTCGATCTGCACGCTGATCAGCACGATCAGCGTCATGGTCAGCCCGATGAACAGCGCGAACCTGACGAACAACCATCCCCGGCGGGCCATGTCAGCGCCTCCCGTCGGTGGGTCCGCAGGAGCCGACGATCAGCTCGCAGACGTCGGTCGCGAGGAACGCCTCGACCTGGAGCTGGCGGGTGTTGCCTGGGCCCTGGGCCTCGATCAGCTCGTTGAGCAGGTCTACCAGCCGGTTGATCCCGCGCACGCCGTCGCCGGCCAGGCCGAGCTGGGCGTAGATGAGCGCGGCCACCCGCTCGCCCGAGTGCACCCCGGCCCGCAGGTTCTGGCGGTGCTTGCGCAGGCCGTGCGCCGCCTGGCCGGAGACGGAGGTGACCTCGTCGAGCAGGACGCGTACCTTGTCGGCGCGCTTGAGCAGGTCGGGCGTGATGACGTTGACGTCGGAGGAGATGGAGACGAGCTCGTCGCCCTTGTCCGACAGCGCCGTGCCGAGCGCGGCGGTGTCATGCAGGAACTGCCTGGCCCGCCCGCGGTGCCGGTGCGCGACGTCGACGACGGTGCCGGCGTCGCCGATCAACTCGCGCAGGTGCTCGCCCTTGCCGTCGAGCCCCTTGGCGATGGTGTGCACGATCACGGTGACCTCGCGCGGGTCGACGGCGTCCAGGCCGCGATAGGCGGCGCCGAGCGTGTCGGACAGGTCCAGCGGTCCCTCGGTGTCGGTGATGACGGCGCCACTGGCCAGGTAGGGACCGGTGGTCTCGCCCGTGCCGGGCGTGAGCGCGAGGAACTTCGGGCCGAAGACCGACGACGGCTCGATGGAGGCGACCGCGGTCTTGGGCACCTTGACGCCGGGCTCGATGTGCATGGTCACCACGGCCTGGCCCTTGGCGTCGAGCGACACGGCCGTCACGTCGCCGACCGTGATGCCGCGGATCTTGACCGGTGAGTTCGTGTCCAGGCCCTGGCCGGACCGGGCGAAGACCGCGTCGATCCGGGTCCCGCTGATCTGGGTGGCGGTGCGCACGACGTACACCGTGGCCGCCGCCAGCAGGGCGAGCACAGCGAAGGCGATGCCCACCCGGGCGGCGAGGGAGAGTTCGAATCGGGCCACCGGCTCACCCCGTCAGCGGTATGTTGCCGCCGCCGCCCCAGAACAGGTACGACAACAGCAGGTTGAGCAGCACGATCGTGACGATCGACTGGCGGATGGCGCGGCCCGCCGCCACTCCCACGCCCACCGGCCCGCCGGTGGCGTAGAAGCCGTGGTAGCAGTGGATCACGATGACCGCGAAGGCGAACACGCCCACCTTGGCGACGCTGAACACGATGTCGCTGACCGGCAGGTAGAGGTAGAAGTAGTAGTCGTAGACGCCGGGCGCCAGCCCGAACAACACCGTGCACATCAGCCGCGTGGCGAAGAAGCTGGCGAACAACGCGATCAGGTAGATCGGCATGAGCGCCAGCAGCGCCGCCACCACCCGGGTGCAGATCAGGTAGGTGAAGGCGTTGATGCCCATCACCTCCAGCGCGTCGATCTCCTCCGAGATCCGCATCGCGCCCAACTCCGCCGTGAACGACGAGCCGACCTGCGCCGCCAGCGCCGTCGCCGCGATGATCGGGGTGATCTCGCGGACGTTGGCGAAGCTGCCCACCAGGCCCATGAACGACTCCGCGCCGATCGCCTGCAGCCCCTGGTAGCCCTGCAGACCGACGGTCGCGCCCACGACGAACGCCATCGTGAACACCACGAAGATCATGCCGCCGCCGATGACGGTCGCGCCGACGCCCACGACGACGTCGCTGACCTGCCGTAAGACGACCTTGAAGTACCGCAGCCGCAGCACGACGTCGCGGACGGAGTAGTACAGCACCTTCCACACGAACAGCGGCCAGTCGGCCAGCGTCGCGAACCGCTCGGCGAGATCCCGCCCCCGGAGGGCGAGTCTGAGGCCGGCCGTCCGCGTCACCATCAGAGCGACCTCGGCGGGTAGGCCAGGAAGTACACCGCGGAGATCACATAGTTGAACGTGAACACCAGCATGAACGTCACCACGGTCGACTGGTTGACCGCGCGCCCCACGCCGACCGGGCTGGTCGCGCAGGTCATGCCCTTGTAGCAGGCGACCGCCGCCGCGATGAAACCGAAGATCCACGCCTTGAACAGCGTGACGTACAGGTCGGAGGCGACCACCAGGGACAGGGCGCCGTCGAAGTACGCGCCCGGCGTGACGCCCTGCACGACCACGTTGAAGAAGTAGCCGCCGCTCGCGCCGGCCAGGATGACCAGCGGGCACAGGCACACCGCGATCGTGCTGGCCGCCCACATACGCGGCGTGACCAGGCGATGGATCGGGTTGACCGACATGACCTCCATCGCGGACAACTCATCGCGGATGTGGCGCGCGCCGATGTCGGAGGTCATGGCGCTGCCGCCGGCGCCGGCGATCAGCAGGGCGCTGGCCAGCGGCGCCACCTCGCGGATCAGGCCGACGAAGACCGCGCTACCGGTGGCCGAGCCCGCGCCGAGCTGCCAGGCCAGCTCACCCACCTGCAACGCCACGGTGGCGCCCAGCGGCAGGGAGACGAGCAGGACGGGCACACTGGTGACCCGGGCCAGGAACCAGCACTGGTCGACGAACTCCCACCACCAGCTCTTGACGTCCCAGCTGCGGCGCAGCCCCTCCAGGGCGATGACGAACAGGTCGCCGACCTGCCCGAGCACCGACCCGGCCTTTCGTCCGACATATCCGGACAAGGCCATGAGCTGACCACCTCCGCCGCCTACGGATCAGTCACCCTACTGACGGGTTGTCCAGTAGTCGACGCGTTTCGCGGAATTTGAGGAAAAGGTATGAGACGCAGCTCACACCTTGTCAGCCCAGCACTAAACGTGATGGCTTCGTTACGCCAGGGCACTCATCCAGGACTCGATCTCGTCCGCGCGCCGCGGCAGCCCGGAGGACAGCAGGGTGGAGCCGTCTGCGGTGACGACCAGGTCGTCCTCGATGCGGATGCCCATGCCACGCAGCTCTTCGGGCAGGGTCAGGTCGTCAGGCTGGAAGTACAGGCCCGGCTCCACGGTGAGCACGTGGCCCTCCTCCAGGACGCCGTCCAGGTAGACCTCCGCCCGCGACTTCGCGCAGTCGTGCACGTCCAGGCCCAGCATGTGGCCGCTGCTGCAGAGCGTGTAGCGCCGGTAGAGCCCGGTCTCCATGAGCTCGTCGGTCGTGCCCTTCAGCAGGCCCCAGTCGCGCAGGCCGTCGCAGATCACCCGCATGGCCGCCAGGTGGAAATCGCGGAAGCGGGCGCCGGGGCGGAGTGTCGCGATGGCCGCCGTCTGGGCCTCGTACACCAGCTCGTACGCCTGCCGCTGCACCGCGCTGAACCGCCCCGACAACGGGAACGTGCGCGTCACGTCGGCGGTGTAGAGCGTGTCCGCCTCGACGCCCGCGTCGAGCAGCAGCAGGTCCCCGCCGTTCAGCGCGCCGTCGTTGCGGATCCAGTGCAGCACGCAGGCGTGAGATCCGGACGCCACGATGCTCTCGTAACCGACCGCGTTGCCCTCCAGCCTCGCCCGCAGCCCGAAAACACCCTCCAGGTACCGCTCCCCGCGCGGATGCCCGACCGCCTGCGGCAGCGCCCGCACGACATCCTCGAAGCCGCGCACGGTGGCGTCCACGGCCGAGCGCAGCTCGCCGACCTCCCACTCGTCCTTGACCAGCCGCATCTCCGACAGGAACGACTCGAACTCGGCGTCCCCCTCGCCCCGCGGCGCCCGCGCGTCCACCGAGGCGTCCACGCCGCGCAGCACCCGGGCGGGCCTTTCGAGCTCCAGGTCGCGGATGTGCCGGCACGCCACCTGGTACAGCTCCGCCGCCTCCGCCAGGTCAGGGCGGCGTCCGGCCCAGAACTCGCCGTAGCGGCGGTCGCGGTAGAACTCCTGGCCCTCCTCGCGGGGCGAGCGCGGCCGCACGTACAGGACGCTCTCCCCGGACGGCTCGATCACCAGCACGTCGTCCGGCTCGCCCGCGCCCGTCAGGTACGAGTACGCGCTGTGCGGCCGGAACCGGAAGTCGCTGTCGTTGCTGCGGACCTTGAGCGTGCCCGCCGGAACCACCAGCCGCTCACCGGGGAACCGGGCGGCCAGCGCGGCCCGGCGCTTGGCCGCCCACGGCGCGATCGGCAGCGCCGCCACATCGAGGCGCCGGGTGTCCGCCCAGCCGGTGCGCATGAACGCAGCCAGTTCCTCGGTGATGGGAAGGTCATGACTTCCGATGTTGAGCGGCTCGGTCATCTAGTCTGTGTCCTTATATCGGATTTAGTACGGCAAGCAGCCTACGTGACGCCTTGACGGCGTACCCGCATGGTTGTTTGCCTGGACCCAGGATTTGGAACACTGAGGGCAGAGGTGGTGCACATGCTCATCGGGACGATCCTTCGCGGCAAAGGCAGTGACGTGACGACGGTGGCGCCTGAGGCGTCCGTCCGGGACCTGCTTGCCAAGCTGGCCGAACACAACATCGGCGCCGTCGTCGTCTCCACCGACGGTGTCACGATCCAGGGGATCGTCTCTGAGCGTGACGTCGTGCGCCACCTGAACGACCGCGGCGCGGCGGTCCTCGACGAGCCGGTCTCCGCGATCATGACGACGGACGTGCGCACAGTCGGGCCGGGGGAGAACGTCGACGCGCTGCGGCGGATCATGACCACGCAGCGGTTCCGGCACATGCCCGTGGTCCAGGACGGCCGGCTGGTCGGCATCGTCAGCATCGGCGACGTGGTGAAGAGCGCCATCGAGGAGCTGGAGACGGAGAAGGCGTCGCTCGTCGACTATCTCCACCGTTGACAGGGGTGGCACGCTTAAGTCCGTGATGTACGGACCTCCTGAATACCCGCCTCCCTATCCGCGGGCGACGAGCAGTCCGACGATCATTCTGCTCGTGTCCGGGCTCGCCGCGTTGCTGGGCTTCCTCCTGGGCGTCTTCGTGGGGTTCGGCGCGGGGACGGTACCGGAAGGGTCCGCGCCCACGATCACGATCACCGCCAAGGACACCGCCCCGCCCGCCGACCAGCCGACCACAGGGCCGACCGAGAACACGCCGCCCTCGAGCGCGCCCCAGCAGAGCGCGCCGACCCAGCCCGGTGCGACCCAGCCCGGTGCCACACAGCCCGGTGCCACACAGCCGGGGGGTACGCAGCCGCCCGGCGGGGGGACCACCGCTCCGGTGACCAACCCCGCCTCGCTGCGCACGTTCGTCGTCGGCAAGGACATCCAGCCGGGCACCTACCGCACGGCCGGGCCCACCACGGGCTTCACCATGTGCTTCTGGGCCCGGATGAAGAGCACGTCCGCCGACCTGGCCGACGTCATCACCTCCGGCATGCCGACCGGCCCCGACACCGTCACCATCGAGCCCACCGACAAGGCGTTCCAGACCGGCGGTTGCGCGGAGTGGACCCGAGCGTGATGACGGTGTTTGCAGTGGTTGATCGCGCGTAGGAGGATGCGCTCAGCCCACCAAGGAGGATGACATGTCGGTGTTGCAGAGCTTCGTGGACCACGTGCGCAGCGGCGCGATCGAGGTGATCGACCTCACCGCCCCGCTCTCCGCCGAGACGCCGATCCTCCAGCTGCCCGAGCCGTTCGGCAACACGATCCCGTTCCGGCTGGAGGAGATCAGCCGGTACGACGACCGCGGCCCCGCCTGGTACTGGAACGACATCCACACCGGTGAGCACACGGGCACCCACTTCGACGCCCCCGTCCACTGGATCACCGCCCGCGACGGTCAGGACGTCTCCCAGGTGCCCGCGGGGAAGCTGATCGCACCCGCAGTCGTCCTCGACTTCTCCGCCGAGGCCTCCAAGGACCCCGACTTCCTCCTCCAGATCGACCACGTCAAGGAGTGGGAACGCGCCAACGGGCCGCTGCCCGAGGGCGGCTGGCTGCTCTACCGGACCGGCTGGGACACCCGCGCCGCCGACCAGGCCGCCTTCCTGAACGCCAACGAGACCGGGCCGCACACGCCGGGCGTCTCCGTCGAATGCGCCTCCTGGCTGGCGTCCGACACGCCGATCATCGGGCTGGGTGTCGAGACCGTCGGCACCGACGCCGGCACCGCCCACTCCTTCGACCCCGCGTTCCCCTGCCACTCGTTCCTGCTCGGCGCCGGCAAATACGGCCTGACCCAGCTGCGCAACCTCGACCGCCTGCCGGTGACCGGCGCCGTCGTGGTCGCGCCGCCGCTGCCCATCGTGGGCGGCTCGGGCAGCCCTGTGCGCGTGCTGGCCCTGGTGGAACGTTGATCGTCGCCGAGGCCGTGGGCCGGGCCCTGGCCGCCTGCGGCGCCGGGACCGTCTTCGGCGTGGTCGGCAGCGGCAACTTCCACGTCACGAACGCTCTCGTCGCCGCCGGCGTGCGGTTCGTCGCGGCGCGGCACGAGGGCGGGGCGGCGACGATGGCCGACGCGTACGCCCGGATGAGCGGACGCGTCGGGATCGTGTCCGTGCACCAAGGGCCCGGGCTCACGAACGCGCTGACCGGCATCGCCGAGGCCGCCAAGAGCCGGACCCCGTTGATCGTGCTCTCCGGTGAAGTCACCGATCCCCGTTCGAACTTCCACATCGACCAGGACGCCCTGGTTGCGGCGGTGGGGGCGGTGCCGATGCGGGTCGCGTCGAGGCAGGGGGCGTGGGAGCAGGCGGTGGAGGTGTACCGGGTGGCCGTGGAGGAGCGGCGCACGGTCCTGCTGAACCTCCCGCTCGACGTTCAGTCGATGCCCTGCGACCCACCCCCTGCAGCCCCACTGACGGCCCACCGATCCGGCGGCCCCAGGATCGCGGCCTTCGGCGAGCCCGGCGCCACGCCGGAGGCCTTCGGCGAGTCAGGCCCCGCGCCTGCGGTCTTCGGTGAGCCCGGCCCTTCCCTCGTGGACGGGGAGGAGGCGGCGGCGCTGGCGCGGTTGCTCGGGGAGGCTCGGCGGCCGGTGTTCATCGCCGGGCGCGGCGCCCGGCACGCGCGCCGGGAGCTGGAGGCCCTGGCCGACCGGGTGGGCGCCCTGCTGGCCACCTCGGCCGTGGCCAAGGGGCTGTTCCGCGGCAGCCCATGGGACCTGGACGTGAGCGGCGGCTTCGCCACCCCGCTGGCCGCCGAGCTGATCGGCGGCGCGGACCTGATCGTCGGGTGGGGATGCGCGCTCAACATGTGGACCACCCGCCACGGCACCCTGATCCCGAGGGACGGGAAGGTGGCGCAGGTCGACCTCGACCGGTCCGCGTTCGGCACGCACGTGCCCGTGGACCTGGGCGTGGTGGGCGACGTGGCAGCCGTCGCAGCCGCCCTGACGGAACATCTCACCACGCCCGCCACCGGGAGCGGAGCCGCCGCGCCCGCCACTGGGGCCGAGGCCGGCACGCCGAGCGCCAGGGCCGCCACGCAGGACACCAGAGCTCCCCAGCCGACCGACGTCCGGGGTTATCGTTCCCCGGCGCTCGCGCACCGCATCCAGGCCGAGGGCCGCTGGCGGGACGTGCCGTACGAGGACGAGAGCGGCGACGGCCGGATCGACCCGAGAACGTTCAGCATCGGCCTGGACGACCTCCTGCCGATCGAGCGCATTCTCTCCATCGATTCCGGAAATTTCATGGGATACCCGTCGATGTTCCTCGACGTCCCGGACGAACGTGGGTTCTGCTTCACGCAGGCGTTCCAGTCGATCGGGCTGGGCCTGGCGACGGCGATCGGCGCCGCCCTGGCCCAGCCGGACCGGCTGCCGGTGGCCGCGCTCGGCGACGGCGGCGCCCTCATGGGTGCCGCTGAGCTGGAGACCGTCGTCCGCCTGGGCGTGCCGATGGTGATCGTGGTCTACGACGACGAAGCGTACGGCGCCGAAGTGCACCACTTCGGCCCGCACGGCCACCCGCTGGACACGGTGACGTTCCCGCCCGCCGACCTCGCCGCCATCGCCCGAGGCCACGGCTTCGCCGCCGTGACCGTCACAGCGCCGGCCGACCTGGCAGGCGTGGCCGACTGGCTCAAGGGCGGCAGGGACCGCCCGCTGCTGGTCCACGCCAAGGTCACGAGGAGCCGCGGCTCCTGGTGGCTGGAGGAGGCGTTCAAGGGGCACTGATCGCCGGGTGTCCGAGAGGCTCCGAAGCCGCGGATGACCTGCGCCACCTCGTGCCCATGCCGTGCGCGGGACGGCGGCCGTCGACGGTGGGCGTGTTCCTAGAGCTTGCGGACGGTACGGGCTTCCTCGGCGGCGGCCAGCACGTCGGCCAGCGGCGCGCCCGCCCCCGCTGCCACGGCCGCCGCGATCGCGCCCTCCACGAACGGGACGTCCGCCACCACGATCCGCTCGGCCTCCTCCAGCAGGCGGGCAGTCAGCACCGCGCTGCCGAGGTCGGGCACGATCACCACCCCGTCGCCCTGATCGACGGCCCGCACCGCCGCCTCGATGAGGTCCAGGCTGGTGCCCAGCCCGCCGTCATCCGTCCCACCGGCCGCCGCCACCGGCGGGCCCACACCGGCGATGCCCCGGACCAGCGCCACCGCCTCCGCGGCCAGCCCCGCACTGTGGGACACCAGCACCACTCCCACCATCACCGGGCCCCCGTCAACGCGCTGATCCGGTGCCTGGTCATCGACACCCGGCCGCCCTCATCGCCCAGGGGATCGCCGCCCTCCGTCGCACGGTCGACACGACTCTGCCCGAGGGGACGCACCCTCAGGCGCCTTGGCCGGGACGGGACGGTCGTCGCGGGCCGCCGCCGGATGGGGGCGGCGCGAGGCAACACGATGCGCGGGCCGGGCATCAGGACGCCACGGTGGCGAGTGCCTCCATGAACAACGCCGCCGAGGCCGCGCCCGGGTCCTCGTGCCCGATGCTGCGCTCGCCCAGGTAGCTGGCCCGGCCCTTGCGGGCCTGCATGGGGATCGTCGCCTGCGCGCCCTCCGCCGCCGCCCGCGCCGCCTGCTCAAAGGCCTCCCGAACCCCCACTCCGTCCCGTACGGCCAACGCCAGCGCGCGGGACGCGGGTGCCAGCGCGTCCACCATGGTCTTGTCACCCAGAGCCGCCTTGCCCAGCCGCTCCAGCGCCACGACCCCCTCCTCGAACGCCGCCGAGAACCCCGCCAGCGTCACCGGCGCCCGCAACGCCTTGCCCGCTTGCCGGAACACCGATCCGTACAGCGGCCCGGAAGCCCCGCCCACCCGCCGGATCAGCGCCGCCCCGGCCGATGTCAGCACCTGCACCGGCGTTTCGGGCGGCCACTCGGCCAGCGCCTTGGTGACCTCGGTGAGCCCGCGGTCGAGGTTCGTGCCGTGGTCGGCATCGCCGATCGCGGCGTCCAGCTCCGTCAGCCGGTCACGATCCCGGCGCACCAGCCTGGCCGCCTCCTCGAACCACGCCACGAAGAAGGCGGTGTCCAAGGTGTCCATGGTGTCCATCAACGCCCCCAGCGCAGCCCCGGCGTCTCGACCGGCGCGTCCCACAGGCGCGTCAGCGCGTCGTCCAGCAGGCAGATCGTCACGGAGAAGCCCTGCATGTCCAAGCTTGTCACGTAGTTGCCGACCAGCGAGCGCGACACCCGCGCCCCTTTGCCCTTGACGAACGCCGCCACCTCCGCGAAGACCACGTACAACTCCATGAGCGGCGTCCCGCCCATGCCGTTCACCATCACCAGCAGATCGCCGTGGAGCGGCAGGTCGCCGTGGATCGCCTCCATCGCGATCCCGGCCAGCTCGCGTGCCGACACCATCGGCGCCCGCGTGCGCCCAGGCTCGCCGTGGATGCCGATGCCCAGCTCCACCTCGTTCTCCGGCAGGTCGAAGGTCGGCTTGCCGGCGTGCGGTGTCGTACACGAGGTCAGCGCGATCCCGAACGACCGGCTGCGCTCGTCCACCTCCCCCGCCACCGTGGCCACCTGGGCCAGCGGCGCACCTTCCTCGGCGAGCGCGCCCGCGATCTTCTCCACGAACAGTGTGGCGCCGGTGCCGCGGCGTCCCGCCGTGTAGAGGGAGTCCCGCACGGCCACGTCGTCGTCGACCAGCACGCTCGCCACCTCGACGCCCTCGACCAGTTCGGCGGCCATCTCGAAGTTGAGCACGTCGCCGGTGTAGTTCTTGACGATGTGCAGGACTCCGGCGCCGCCGTCGACCGCCTGCGTCGCGTCGATGATCTGGTCGGGCACCGGCGAGGTGAAGACCTCGCCTGGGCAGGCCGCGTCGAGCATGCCGTACCCGACGAAACCGGCATGCAGCGGCTCATGCCCGGAGCCGCCGCCCGAGACCAGGCCGACCTTGCCGGGGCGCGGGCCCTCGGCCCGGTAGACCACCTGGTCGCGGATCCGCAGCGAGCGGTGGGCCGCGGCCATGCCGTTCAGCGCGTCCTCAACGACGGAACCTGCCGTGTTGATGAGCTTCTTCATGGTGCCAAGATCTGCCCGTTTTCACGAAGGCGCAAGCGTCGTAGCGTGGACGGAGTGGATGTCGCCTACACACCTTACGATCCGTCGATCAACGACGATCCGTACCCCGTCTACGCGCGGCTACGCCGGGAAGCGCCGATCTACCACAATCCGGACCTCGACTTCTGGGCGTTGTCCCGCCACGCCGACGTCTCCGCCGCTTTCACGGACTCCGCCCGCTACTCCAGCGATCATGGCCCCATGCTCGACCCGGGCGCGTGGGGGCCGCACGCGCGGACGTTCCTGTCGTTCGTGGCCATGGATCCGCCCGAGCACACCCGGATGCGGGCGATCGTGTCGCGCGCTTTCACACCGCGCCGCGTCGCCGCCCTCGAACCCATGATCAGGGAGATCGCCCGAGGCTACATCGCACTGGGCCTCGAGAAGGGCACGTTCGACTTCGCCCGCGATCTGTCGGCCAAGCTGCCCTTCGACGTGATCTCCGAGCTGATGGGCGTGCCGCCGTCCGACCGGGCCGAGGTACGCCGCAAATCCGACACCCTGGTCAGGTACGACCCGCAGGGCCAGATGGCCGACGACGGGCTCAAGAGCATCCTGTCGCTCGGCGACTACTACGCCTCGATCATCGCCGACCGCAAGGCCACGCCGCGTGACGACCTCGTCTCGGCGCTCGTGGCCGATGGCGGGCTGACCGACGAGGAGATCGTGGCGTTCATCTTCCTGTTGATCGGGGCCGGCTCGGAGACCACGACGCACCTGCTCAGCGCCGCCTGGTACTGGGCGTGGCGCAATCCGGACCAGCGCGCCGCCGCCTTCGGCGGGGCGATCACGCAGTGGGTCGAGGAGTCGCTGCGGTACGACACCCCGGCGCACGGCCTGGCCCGCCGCCTCACCGAGCCCACCGAGCTGCACGGCACGCTCGTACCCGAGGGCGCCAAGATCTGGCTCCTCGTCGGCGCCGCCAACCGGGACGAGTCAGTCTTCCCCGATCCCGACGTCTACGATCTGACCCGCGACACCTCCCATGCCATCAGCTTCGGCGTCGGCCGCCACTACTGCCTCGGCGGCCCGCTGGCGCGGCTGGAGGCGCGGGTGACGCTGGAGGAGCTGACGAAGGCGGTCTCGCCGAGCTACGAGGTTCACGAGGAGGGCATCAAGCGCACGGCGCACGGTAACGTGCGGGGCATGGTCCGCCTTCCGACCACCGTCAGAGCAAGCTGAAGAGACTGCTACCTTCTGGTCATGGCTGAGATCGTGTACCCGCCGGTTATCGCCGCCGCGCGGACCTTGTTTCGCGCGCTCGACATCCGCTTCCACCTAGAGGGAACCGAGCACGTGCCGCGGTCAGGGGGAGCGGTGCTGGTGAGCAATCACATCAGCTACCTCGACTTCATCTTCGCCGGGTTCGGCGCGGTGCCGTCGAAGCGGCTGGTGCGCTTCATGGCCAAGCAGGACGTGTTCGAGCACCGGATCTCGGGGCCGCTGATGCGGGGCATGCACCACATTCCGGTCGATCGGGGGGCGGGTGCGGGGTCGTACGCGACGGCGCTGCGGATGTTGAAGGCCGGTGAAGTGGTGGGCGTCTTCGCCGAGGCCACAATCAGCCGGTCGTTCACCGTCAAGGAGATCAAGAACGGCGCGATCCGGATGGCGCAGGCCACCAACACGCCGATCATCCCGGTGGCGTTGTGGGGCAGCCAGCGGCTCTGGACCAAGGGGCGGCCGCGCAAGCTGCTGCAGCGGCACGTGCCTCTCACCATCCTGGTGGGGGAGCCGATGCACCCGAAGCGGGGCGAGGACGTCAACCAGCACACCGCCGACCTGCATGCCCGCATGTCGGAGTTGCTGGACCGGGCCCAGCGCTCCTATCCGGAGATCCCCCCTGGGGTGTGGTGGCAGCCGGCCCACCTGGGCGGCACCGCCCCGACGCCGGAAGAGGCTGCGGCCATGGACGCCGCGGAGGCCGAGGCACGAGCGAAGAAGGCGTAACCCCGGCCCCGGCGGTTGCGCTGGGGTGCGGGACCGATGATGCTGCGGTGCTCTAGATGCGCGGGCTGCGGCGACACGACCGGCCGAGGCCTGCGGGGTGTGTCACAGAGCCCCGCGGCGCTCGGTGGGTCAGATGGCGGCCTGGAACGTGCTGGCGCGCATGCCGGCCAGCAAACCGGCCGTCTGCTCAGGCGTGAACCGGCGTACCGGGTCGTGGTGCAGCAGTCCTTCGATCAGCGGCCGCATCACCCCGGCCCGGCGGGGCGGTGGATAGGGGCCGCTCCTCGCCATGCCGAGCACTGTGGCGGCGTCCTGGCCCGGGTAAGGCGGCTGGCCCTCGACGGCGCTGTAGAGAGTGGCGCCGAAGGACCACATGTCGGCCTCCTTGCTGGCCGGCCCGCCGTGGAGCCGCTCGGGCGCCATGAAGGCAGGCGTGCCGCGCAGCCGCCGCGACGTCGTCATGCGGATGTCGCCCTCAGCCGTGGCGATGCCGAAGTCGGTCAGCACGACCCGGTCGCCGGTCAGCATCACGTTGGCGGGCTTCACATCGCGATGCAGCACCCCGGCCTGGTGGGCGGTCCGCAGCGCGGCGAGCAGGTGCTGCCCGATCGCGGCGACCGACTGGGCCGGTAACGTGCCGACTTGGGAGAGTAACTGGTGCAATGAGAGCCCGTCGAGATACTCCATCACGATCCAGAGCTTGCCGCCCTCTTCGATCAGGTCGTGCACCGTGACGATGTTGGGGTGCGTCAGCCCAGCAGCCATCCTGGCCTCACGCAGCACCCGGCGGCGCACCATCTCGACCTCACCGGCCAAGGTCAGCTCCTTAAGCGCCACCGTACGGTGGAGGAGCTGATCGAACGCACGCCAGACGACTCCCATACCTCCACGACCGGCCTCCTCATTCAGGAGGTACCGTCCGCCGATCTTCCGCATACCATCCCCTCAAGCTCGGGGATAATCATGTCACTTCAGCACAGTGTCTAGGGTGACTAACGTGATCCGGATATGTCGGAAAGTGTTGATGCGCTGGTCAGCGGCCTAGAAATTCGTTCCGACAACGCGCGCCACACCAGTCCGACACCGGCCAAACATACTCCTGTCGCGCCCACGAGGACGGCGGCAATGCCCGCGAACTCGGCCACGACGCCCCCGAGCGCCGCCCCCAAGGGCATCCCGCCCATCCCGACGAGGCGGTATGCCGAATTGACCCTCCCGAGCAATTCCGCCGGGATGAGCCGCTGCCGCGCCGAGATCACCAGCACATTGCCCCCCGCCCCTACCACGCCCCACAGCACGGCGGTCGGGTAGAGCGTCCACGGAGACGGCACCAGTACGGGCACCAGGAGAAGGAGGCTGCTGATCAGCCAGGCCCACGCGAGCGTGCGGAACTCCCCGAAGATCCCCGCGACACGCCCGCTCAGCAGGGACCCGAACACCGCACCGGCCGCGAACGCCGTCATCATCAATCCGTAGCCGCCCGGCTCCAGCCCGACCGCTGATCCGTCGCCCACGGCCCACAGCACGAAGACGGCGAAATAGGCGGCGTTGGCGAGGTTGAGTATGCCCGCCGTGATCGCCAGGCTCCGCAGCACATGGTGAGAACGCAGAAAGCGCAGTCCTTCGCCGATGTCCTGCCGCAGCGGGCGGCGGTCCGCGCGGGGCTCGGCTAACCGGTACGTGCCACGCATGCCCAGCAGGAGTAGCCCCGCGGCGCCGTACAGCAGGGCCGGGGCGCCGAACAGGGCGGCGGGCAGCACCGCGACGAGGAGCCCGGCCACGGGGGCGCCAACGAAGTCGTTGCCGATCAGCTGGGCACTGGACACCCGGCCGTTCGCTCTGGTCAGGTGATCCGCAGGGACGGTCATCGGCAGGATGGACTGCGCCGAGGTGTCGGCGAAGACCTCGCTCACCCCGGCCGCCAGCACCGCCGCGAGCAGGACCCACAGGTCGAGCAGGCCGAACGCGGCGAGCAGCGCCGTGGTGGCGAGGATCGTGGACCGGGCGGCGTTGGCCAGCACCATGACGCGGCGCCGGTCGGCCCGGTCGGCGATCGCCCCCGCGTGCAGCGCCAGGAGCAGCCACGGCGCCGTCGCGGCGGCGCCTACCAGGGAGACCAGGGTCGGAGAGCGGGTCATCGACACCGCCAGCAACGGCGCGCCGATCTTCAGCACGCCGTCCGCGAGGTTGGACAGCGCGGTGGACGACCACAGGAAGGCGAACGGACGCCCAAGACCTGCCACGACTCACTCCTATAGGGTGGAAGTGTCCAAAAGAAAGTGTGCATAGATTCCTTTGCAAAGATAGGCTTGCACAGTGAAGCAAGGCAAGAGCTTTTCCGCTCGTACGCTCGATGCGAACGCGCTGAAGTCGTTCGCGCACCCGCTGCGACTGCGGATCTACGAGCTGCTGGACGAGCGGGGACCGGCCACGGCGACCGGGCTCGCCGGCCTGCTCGGGCAGAACACCGGGGCGACGAGCTATCACCTGAGGGAGCTGGCCAGGCACGGCATGATCGAGGTCGTGCCCGATATGGGGCGGGGGAAGGAGAAGTACTGGCGCATCGTGCCCGGCGGCTTCAGCTACGGTGAGACCCCGCCAGATCCCGAGGCGGCCAGCGCTCTGGAGCTCCTGCTCGACGACCTGGTGCGCCAGCGGGGCGCGGAGCTGGCCAGGTGGCGCGAGGAGGGGGCGCGGGCGCCGGAGGAGTGGGTGCAGGCCAGCGGATTCGGGCGGCGGTCGCTGCGGCTCACGGTGGCGGAGACGACCCGGTTGCGGGACGAGGTGCTGGAGGTGCTGGAGAGCTACCGCACGGTTTCCGATCGCCGCGAACACGAGCCGTCGCCGAGTGAAGGGTCGGCTGGCCATGTGGTCATCCACTTCGACGTGCTGCCGCTGGGGGCGATCGCCGACGAACAAGACGCTGAGAGGGCACTCTAGGGTCTTCCCGGGCGTCGCTCTGCCGTCAGGGCGACGCCCCTGATGCGCGACCATGACGTTGCCCTGGTGCCAGGCCACCAGCTCTGGAGAGAGCGCAGCCAGCCAACCGACAGCGATCTGCATGTGGACGTTGGATCACTGAAAGCGAGTTGCAGGCGGCGTACCTGTCAATGGTGACGCGAGCCCCAACAGGCTCCGCACGGTTCACACCATCACATGGGAGATTCCGATGAGCCGCACCATCCGCACCCTGCTTGGAGTCACCGCCACCGCGGGCGTCGTCGCCCTGGGCATCCCGGCCCTCAGTGCCGCCGCGAACGCGTCGACCATGTCCGCCGCGGGCGTCACCAGCACGGGCTCCGCCGGCACCTTCGACGAGGCCAGGCAGGATCGGCCCTTCCTGTTCAATTACACCTTCAACGGCCACCTCAAGATCGCTGGCGGCGATTTCACCATGGGAGGCCGCGTCTTCCTGACCGTCAAGTACGACTCCGGGCGGGCGGCGTTCTCCAAGTGGCAGATCGCTCGGCCGCATTCCATCACGCCCGGCGGAACAATCTATGTCGACACGACCATCGCCGCTCCCTGTGCCGGAAGCAAGAACGGGTACGCTCGCGCCTACGACGAGGCCACCAAGAGGTGGTCTGCTCGGCTGCCGGTGAGCATCTGCCAGCGGATCGACTGAAGCCCGTTGCTATAAGCGCCGCCCCAGAGACCCGGGAGCTGGGTGAGGCCGGCACGGAGCCCCCGCGCGGGGCCGCCACCTCCACCCGGTACCCGTTCGGACGCGCGACCAGGTGCGCCGTCGCGAACACGTCCGCCGGGCCGCCAAGTCGACCAGTTGGAAACCGGGGAAGACGACGATCAGGACCCGTTGCGGCATGCCCTCATGCTGTTGCGGGCCTTTCATGGCGTCAACGACACGTCTACTGCAGATTACGCCACGAGCAGCAAATGCATGCATGTTGCATGCTAGAGTGCTGACATGGGGATCATTCAAATCAGAGATGTTTCTGACGAGACCGAGCGGATTCTGAAGGCCCGGGCCGAGCGTGAGGGCAAGTCGCTGACGGCCTACCTTCGAGACCTGCTGAATGAAGAGGCGTCCACGCTGACCTTGGACGAGGTGATGACCAAGATCGCGGCTGACGAGCCGGTGCCGTACGACCCCGATTTCGTGCGCGAGACTATGCATGAGGGACGCCGATGAGCTTGGTCGTAGACGCCTCGATCGTCTTCCGCTTGCTGGCCAACGTGAAGGGCGATGAGCTACTCCGGCAGCGGTTGGCCCGCAGGGTGCACGCCCCGGCGTTGATAGATGTGGAGATCGCATCGGTCGTGCGCGGGCACGTGATCACCAGCAAGCCGGAGGTGCGGATCTCCGAGACCCGGGCCAAGGTCATGTTGGAGCGATATGGCCAGCTCAAGATCGTGCGGCACCCCATGCTGCCCCTGCAGTCGCGGGTGCTGGAACTGCGGAACAACCTCACCGCATATGACGGCATGTACGTGGCACTCGCCGAACTGCTGGGCGTGCCGTTGCTCACCGATGACGCCAAGTTCGCCGGCTCGACGGGACATCAGGCAGACATCCATCGATACCCGCCGCCGATTGCGCTGTAGGGCTTCGCGCCGGGCCGCCGCGCGGTCTGGCGGAGGTTTCCGCCAGAGCTCGGACCGCAGCGCGCCCCTGGCGGAGGCCCGTGCACCGACCCGCTGCCTCTGCCGGCGGCCTACGGTGGCACGCATGCGCACGTCCTTGCAGTGACGACTTGGTGCGCCAGCGCGGGGAGGAAATGGCCCGGTGACGCGAGGAGAAGGCGGGGGCGCCCGAGGAGTGGGTGCGGGGCCGCTCTAAGGGGAGGATGGGCCGAGGCTCCATCCTGTGACGTTTCCCTTGACGTCGCCCGCGGCCAGCCAGGACTCCCCGTCGTCCTCGGCGATCACCACTGAGTAGACGCGCCCGCCGGGAGACTTCAGCGGGTCGCCGATCGGCTTGCCGCTGCGCAGGTCCCACACACGGATGGTCCCGTCGAACCCCCCGGAGGCGACGACCGCGCGACCCTTGACCCGCCCCACCGCCAGGCAGGCGACCTCGGCGGTGTGACCGGAGAACGAGGTCACCTCCTGGCCGCTGCGCAGGTCCCAGACGCGGACCTTGTGATCGGAACCGCCGCTGATCCCCAAAGGCTGGCCGTCCATCACCGCGGTCGCCACGGTGAAGACGTCACCGATGTGACCGCGGAAGGTGGCGGCCAGGGCGCCGGTCTCCAGGTTCCACACCTGCGCGGTGTCGTCGGCCGACGCGGTCACCGCGAACGGGTGCCCGTCCATCGTGCCGGTCGCGACACCGAACACCGGGTCGTCGCCCGCCGTCTTGGGCTGGGGCCCGGAGTCCTTGCCCGTCTCCGGGTCCCACACGTGGACCTTTCCGGCCTCGTCACCGCTGACCAGGACCGTCTTGCCCGACACCTGCGCGGCGGCGATCGTGTAGACGATCTTCTGGTGGCCTTTGTAGGCAGGGCCGAGCGGCTCGAGGCTCTCCCCGCCGGAAACGATGACCCCACCGTTCTGCAGGCGCTGGAACATGGCCGCCTGCCCGTCCACCTCGCCCACGTCGATGGCGGCGTCCGTCTCCTCGCCGCCGGAGTTCTTCAGCTCGGCCATCTCGCTGGGGCGCGTATCGAACCTCCACGCCTTGGCCACGCCCTTGGTGCTGCCGGCCAGCACCGCTCGCTGACCGCCGTAGGTGCTCACCGCAAGGCTGTTCACCTCGCCGCCGAGGGTGGTCTTCGCCACCAGCCTGCCGTACGGCCGGGCGGCGACGCTGACCGTCGCCGACGGTATGCCCGTGTTCGCCGAGCGCGTGGGTGTCGCCGTGGAGTCGCTCCCTCCCCCTTCCAGGGCCACCACGATCACGCTCACCAGCACCGCCACGGCGGCGGCCGAGCCCGCCACCAGGAGCCTGGACCGCCTCCGCTGGCGCTGGTCTGTGGTGAGGTCGGCGGGCGGAACGCCACCCGTGGGCGGCGTTCCCCGAGTGGGTGTCCCGGCGGGCCAGACGGAGGACGGCCCGGCCGGCGGCATGCCGGCAGAAGGCGCCCAGACGGGGGTCACTCCGGTCTCAGGAGCCCCGGCTGGGGGAGCTCCGGTCGGGTGCGCGGCCGAGTCACCGCCGACGGGCTTGGTCGAGGTCTGGCCATGGCCGAGGAGGAGGTGGAGGACCTCGGCTGCCGTGGGACGTTCCTGCGGCGCCTTGGCCAGGCAGCGGGCGAGCAGGGCGCGCAGGGGCTCGGGAACGCCGTCCAGATCCGGCTGGGCGTTGAGGATGCGGTACATCACCGCGGGCAGCGTGTCCTGGCCGAAGGGCGCGCGGCCGGTCGCGGCGAAGGCCACGGTCACCGCCCAGCTGAACACGTCGGACGCGGGCTGCGCCGGCTCACCGTGGATCAGCTCGGGAGCCATGTACGCCGGGGTGCCCACCGAGCCGCCGGTGGCGGTGAGGTCGATCGCGCGCGCGATGCCGAAGTCGATCACCCGGGGGCCGTCGGAGCCCAGCAGGACGTTGGACGGCTTGAAGTCACGGTGGACGATCCCAGCCCGGTGGATCGCCGCAAGCGCGGTCGCCGTGCTGACCGCGATGCGGTCGAGCGCGCCGCCGGACCTGGGCCCGTGCTCGCGGACGGAATTCTCCAGCGACAAGCCGTCGATGAACTCCGACACGATGTAGGGCCGGTCGCCGTCGACCGCCACGTCCAGCACGCGGGCCGTGCAGAACGCCGCCACCCGCATGGCCGCGTCCACCTCGCGTAAGAACCGCTCGCGCGCCTCGCTGCTCCCGGCCAGCCTGGCGTGCAGCACCTTGACTGCCACCCGCTCGCCCGAGGCGTCCTCGGCCAGGTAGACCACGCCCTGCCCGCCCTCACCGAGGCCCGCCACGATGCGGTAGTCACCCAGCCGGGTCGGCTCTCCGGCGTGCAGAGGGCGGAACATGGTTCCCGACGATACACGTCCCGTGCGATCAACGGCGATGCCGCGATCTTACGGCCTGGCGAGTCCCTCACCGTCGCCACAGTCGCCCGCTCCGCGACCGTCACTCGGGCGTGCGGTTACCCATTTCCACGTGCTCCCGGGTGGGAGCCGGCCGAGACAGGCCAGGGGAGATCACACCTTAGGTGATGAGCTTGAGCGCGCGCTCGGACGTCCCTTCCGGCGCGGTCTTCGGCGATCCGGCGTGGAACGGCGGGTGCGGGTCGTACTCGATGGCCAGCTGCACGGCCTGCGCCGTTGCCACGTCGGCGGCCTGCCCCAGCAGCGTCAGCGCCATGTCGATCCCCGCCGACACACCTGCGGCGGTCACGATCTTGCCCTGGGCCACCACGCGCTCGCTCACCGGCTCCGCCCCGACCTGCCGGAGCATGTCCAGGACGGCCCAGTGGCTGGTCGCCTCCAGCCCTTCCAGCAGTCCGGCCGCCCCGAGCAGGAGCGAGCCGCTGCAGACGGAGGTCGTCCACCGCGTGTGCTCGTGGGCCTGCTGGATCCACGCCAGCAGTGCCTCGTCGGACATCGCCTCGAGGGTCCCCAGGCCACCCGGCACCACGATCACGTCGGGGCGGTCCACATCCGCGTACGAGGCGGTGGCGGTGAGGGTGAGGCTGCCCTGGTCGTCGGTCACCGGCCCGGCCTGCGCCGCGACGAGCGTGACCGTCCAGCCGGGTGCGAAGGCCAGCACCGTGTACGGGCCGACCACGTCGAGCGCGGTGAAACGGGGATAGAGCGGGATGGCCACGTGCATGGCTACTTCTCCTTCGATTGGAAACGCCGGCGGTGATCGCCGGGTGAGATCCGCCAGTGGCGGCGGAAGACGCGGTAGAGGGTCTCTGGTGTGCCGAGCCCCGACTCCCTGGCCACCGTGTCCAGGGGATGATCGGTGACCTCCAGGAGCCGCCTGGCGGCGTCGGCTCGGCTGCGTTCGACGTACCGGCCGGGGGAGAGGCCCGTCTGCTGCGTGAAGACGCGGGAGAAGTGGCGCTCGCTCATCCCCGCACGCCGCGCGAGCGCGGGCACGCTCAGGTCCGCCTCCGGATGGGCGTCGATGTACGCCTGGAGCTCCCGCAGCGGCTCGCTGCGCGGCGTGAGCGTCCGCATCGGGGTGCTGAACTGGCTCTGCCCGCCCGGCCTGTGCAGATAAACCACGAGCCCGCGGGCGACGTCGCGGGCCAGCGCGTGGCCGTGGTCCCTGGCCACCAGCGCCAGCGCGAGGTCCACGCCGGACAACACGCCCGCCGAGGTCCACACGTCGCCGTCCTCGATGTAGAGAGGATCGGCGTCCACCTCGACGCACGCGTACTGGGACTGGAGGTCATGGGCGGCCAGCCAGTGCGTGGTGACCCGGCGGTGGTCCAGCAGCCCGGCCTCGGCCAGCAGGAACGCCCCGTTGCACACCGAGGCCACCCGCCGCGCCGTGCCCGCCAGCTTGGCGATGCCGCCGACCAGTTCCTCGTCCTTCACCTGCGCCGGCATGGACAGGCCGCCCACCACGAGCAGCGTGTCGACAGGACCCTCGACCTCGCCGAGCGCCGCCGCCGTGACCTCGATGCCGTTCCCGGCTCGGATGGCGCCCCCGCGCGGGGCCGCCACCTCCACCCGGTACCCGTCCTCGGATACGAGCAGGTTCGCCGTCGCGAACACGTCGGCAGGACCGGCCATGTCGAGCAGCTGGAAACCGGGGAAGACAACGATCAGGACCCGCCGATGCATGCCTTCATGCTGGTCGCGGCCCGGGGATGGCGTCAACGACACAGGTATTGCACATTACGCCGAACCCGGTTCTCTGGGTCACGCGTCCAGGTGGTCGAGGATGATGACGGGAGCGTCTTCCACATCCACTGAGTCGCTCTCGAGTCCCACGCCGGTTTCCGCCTCGATGAACGCGAACGCCGCGCCGCGCTTGCCGCTGTAATCCTCTGGGCCGAGGCTGTCGAGCATGGCGCGGAAGCCGGCCAGGACGCCGGGATCGCCGTCCTCGATCCGGTGCGCGACGAAGATGAAATCGCGCATCCGTGCCCTGATCTTGCCGTCGGCCGCGTAGAGGATCGTCCATCCCCCGTTGAAATGCCAGGTCGTCATCCACACGCGCGAGTCCCTGCTGAGATCGGTGATGATGTGGTCCGGCGTGGCGTAGCCGTAGGTGAACTCGAGGAAACCCCATGATCCTTCGCCCTCGACGACCAAGAGGACAGGTCGGTCTTCTCCCAGGGCGTCCTCCCTGGGGTAGGCCATGACGCGTTCCTCGGGATCACGGCCTCCGTTCAGCCGCCACAGGAGATCGTCGACCGTCAGCTCCTCGTCGCGGGGTTGCACGACGGTCCAGCAGAGTGAGTCTTCCAGCCACCCGTGCCGCTGGAAGAGATCGCGGTAGTGATCGATCACGCGATCATTGTGGCGGGAAGTCGCCCGGCCGACATGCCGAGAGCCCCCGGGGGCAGGACCCAGGGGCTCTCGGAGCGGGATGAGCTGAGAAATCAGCCCATGTGCGGATAACGGTGGTCGGTGGGCGGGACGAACGTCTCCTTGATCGTGCGGGCGTTCACCCACCGGATCAGGTTGAAGATCGAGCCCGCCTTGTCGTTGGTGCCGGAGGCGCGGGCGCCGCCGAACGGCTGCTGCCCCACGACCGCCCCGGTCGGCTTGTCGTTGACGTAGAAGTTGCCCGCCGCGAAGCGCAGCCGGTCCGAGGCCGCGGCGATGGCGTAGCGGTCCTGCGCGATGATCGACCCGGTCAGCGCGTACGGGGCGATGCCCTCCATCTGGTCGAGCACCTGGTCGAAGTCACGGTCCTCGTAGACGTGCAGGCCGAGGATCGGGCCGAAGTACTCCTTGACGAAGATCTCGTCGGCGGGGTCGGCGCACTCCAGGATGGTCGGCTTCACGAAATATCCGACGCTGTCGTCGTACGAGCCGGTGAGCATGTCGATGTTCGAGGCCGCCCGCGCCCGGTCGATGGCCGCCTTGTGCTTGGCGAAGGCCCGGCCGTCGATGACCGCGCCCATGAACGTCGACAGGTCCCCGGAGACGTCACCCACGGTCAGCGACTCGGTGGCGGCGACGAAGTCGTCGCGCATCCGGTTCCAGACCGAGCGCGGCACGTAGGCCCGCGAGGCCGCCGAGCACTTCTGCCCCTGGTACTCGAACGCCCCCCTGACCAGCGCCGTCGCGAGCACACCCGGGTCGGCGGACGGGTGGGCCACCACGAAGTCCTTGCCGCCGGTCTCGCCGACGAGCCGCGGGTAGCCGTGGTAAGAGGCGATGTTGGCGCCGACCGTGCTCCACAGGTGCTGGAACGTCGCGGTGGAGCCGGTGAAGTGGATGCCGGCCAGCGCGGGGTGTGTGAGGGCGACGTCGGAGACAGCCTGGCCGTTGCCGGTGACCATGTTGATCACACCGGGAGGCAGCCCGGCCGCCTCCAGCAGCCGCATCGTGAAGTGCGCGGCGAACTGCTGCGTCGGCGACGGCTTCCAGACGACGACATTCCCCATCAAAGCGGCAGATGTCGGCAAGTTTCCGGCGATGGCGGTGAAGTTGAACGGCGTGATCGCGAGCACGAACCCCTCGAGCGGCCGGTACTCCATCCTGTTCCACACGCCGGGCGACGACATCGGCTGGTCGGCGTAGAGCTGCCGGGCGTAGGCCACGTTGAACCGCAGGAAGTCGATCAGCTCACAGGCTGCGTCGATCTCCGCCTGCTGCACCGACTTGGACTGGCCCAGCATCGTGGCCGCGTTCAGCGTCGCCCGCCAGGGACCGGCCAGCAGGTCCGCCGCCTTGAGGAAGATCGCGGCCCGCTCGTCGAACGACAGCGCCCGCCACGCGGGTGCCGCCTGGAGCGCAGCGGAGATCGCGTCCCGCACGTCCTGGGCCGTAGCGTCGTTGGTACGGCCCAGGACGGAGGCATGGTTGTGCGGCTGCACGACGTTGATGGGCGCGCCGCCGCCGAGCCGCTGCTCGCCGCCGATCGTCATGGTGAGGTCGACCGACGCCCCGGCCAGCTCCTTGACGCGGTCCTCGAGCGCGCTGCGCTCGGCGCTGCCCGGCGCGTAGCCGTACACCCGCTCGTTTGCGGGAACGGGGACGTTGCTGATGGCATCCATTACTTACCCCCAAGGGCGCGAAGGAAGAAGGCGACGTTGGCCGGGCGCTCGGCCAGGCGGCGCATGAAGTAGCCGTACCAGTCGTCGCCGTACGGGACGTAGACGCGGACCGTGTGACCGGCCCCGGCCAGGGCCTCCTGCCGGTCGGTCCGGATTCCGTAGAGCATCTGGAACTCGTGGTCGCCGATCGCTCGCCCGTATCGGTCGGCGAGCAGCTCCGTGATCGCGATCATGCGGTCGTCGTGCGTCGCCACCATGGGGTACCCCTTCCCCGCCATGAGGATCCGCAGGCATCGCACGTACGCCTTGTCCACGGCGCTCTTCCCCTGGTGGGCGACCGAGGCGGGCTCGCGGTAGGCGCCCTTGACCAACCGCACCCTGGAGCCCTCCGCCGCCAGGTCGCGGCAGTCCTCCTCGCTGCGGAACAGGTACGCCTGGATCGCCACGCCCGTCGACGGGTGGTCCTCGCGCAGCTTGCGCAGGATGCCGAGCGTGGAGTCGACCGTGGTGTGGTCCTCCATGTCGAGCGTGACGGCCGAGCCGTTCGCCGCGGCGGCGGCGCAGATCTCGCGGGCGTGCTCCAGCGCCATGGTCTCGTCGAGCCGCTGCCCGACGGCCGACAGTTTCACCGACACCTCGCCCTTGGCGCCGAGCTCCAGCGGCCGCAGCGCCTCCAGCAGCTTGATGTAGGCGTTCGCGGTGGCCTCGGCGGCACGCGCGTTGCGCGTCTCCTCGCCGAGGTGGTCGATCGTGACGGCGAGGCCGGCGTCACGCAGCCGTTCGACGGCGTCGCGGGCCTCCCCGACGGTCTCGCCCGCGACGAACCGCCCCACCACCTTTCTGGTGAGCGGGAGGCCGGAGACGGCACGACGTACGACGCCGCTCCCTGAAGCGGCGAGCAGCAGTTGACCGAGCATGCACTCAGTTTAAAAACGCAGCTCAGAGGGGGCCATCGACGCGCGTAACGCGGCGTGTGGCAGGCTGTTGTACAAATGCACAACTCGGCCGACCTACAAGAGCTCGTCGACGAGATCGCCACCCGGCTGGGGGCGTCCGCGACGCTGGAGGACCGCTCGTTCCGGCTGCTGGCCTACGGCGCGCAGCACGGCGACATCGACACGGTCCGCCAGGAGTCCATCCTGCGCAGGCGCGCCACCGGCGAGGTGCGCGACTACTTCGAACGCTACGGCATCGCCAAGGCCGAAGGCCCGGTCAGGATCCCCGGCGACGCCGACCTCAAGGTCCTGGCCAGGGTGTGCTGGCCGCTGCGGCACGGCGACGTCGTCTACGGCTACCTGTGGCTGCTCGACTCGGGCGTGCTCACCGGCGAGCGGCTGCGCTCGGCCGCGCCGCTCGTGGCCAGGGCCGCCGCCGCGCTCGCCCAGGAGGCCAGGAGCCGCCGCGACCTAGGGCGCGGCCTGCTGGCGCTGTTCTCGCCCGACCCCGAGGAACGCGCCGGGGTGTCCATCGAGCTCACCGGGCCGGTCACGGCCATCGCCGTACGCGAGTCGCAGGAACGCCTCGCCGAGCTCTGGACGCTCCCGCGCGGCGTCCTGTCTCGCCCCGGCTCGCCGGTCGCCCTGCTCGCCCCCGCCCACCTGGCCGGCGAGGTGGCGCAGACCGTCCAGAGCGCGTACGGCACCGCGGCCGGCGTCGGCGCGCCCAGGGCCGACTCGGCCGACGCCTGGCTGAGCTGGCGCGAGGCCCGCCAGGCGTTGCGCATCGCCGAGCACTTCCCGCGGCACTCTCCCGTCGCCCGCTGGGAGGACCTGGGCGTGCACCGTCTGCTGGCCCGGCTCGGCCGGCCGGACCTACGCGAGCTGGCCGCCGAGACCGCCGCGTTGGACGCGGAGCTGGCGCAGACCGTGGAGGTCTACCTCGACCGCGGCGGCCACGCCCAGAAGACGGCCGCCGAGCTCGGCATCCACCGGCAGACGCTCTACTACCGGCTGGGCAAGGCCGAGCGGCTCACGCACAGGGACCTGTCGGACGGCGACGACCGCCTGGCCGTGCACCTGGGGCTCAAGGCCGCCAGGCTGCTGGGTCACGACGCTTTGTAGACCTTCACCCAGTCGACGTACATCGACACGGTGGCCGGCGTCGAGGCGTCCCGGCAGCGCGGCTCGCACACCACGTCGTTCTGCAGCGCCAGCCCCATCCGGCCGCCGTCGGGGGCGTACGCGCCGCGGTAGTCCCACACCTTCCTGCCGTCCAACCAGAACGTCAGCCGCCCCGGCAGCCAGTCCACGGCCGCCGTGTGCCAGCGGGTGAAGTCGGCACGCAACAGTCGCTGGGCCCGGCCGTGACCGCCGTGCACGAAGATGCCGCCGCCCTGCCGCTTCGGGTCCACGATCTCGGCGAAGTTGACCTCGGCGTAGCCGCCGCCCTGGCCCTGCGCCGTCGGCCACAGCAGCGCCACCGGCGTGTAACCGGCGCCCGCCTCTGCCCGGAACCTGACCTCCCACCGGCCGTACTTCTGCGCGTGCCGGGTGGCCACGCCGCCCGACAGGTCCTTGCCGCCGTACATGCCGCCTTTGAGGCGCAGGACGCCGTTCGCGACCGTGGCCGCCCGGCCTGTGCGGGGATTCCGCTCGGCGTTGGGGGAGTGGTAGATCATCCACTTGCTCGTGTTGATCGAGGAGCCGTTGAAGTTCTCCACGAGGACGGGTGGGCCCCACGTGTGTGCTTGCGCGGTCTGGGGGAGCGCGGCGACGCTCAGGAGCGCCGCCGCAGCCGTGATCGAACTGCGTCTGAGCATGCGCCCCATAGAAGCAAAGATTTCACTCCGGTAACACCCCATCCATCTCATCCATCACTTCGGTCACCGGATCCGTGGCTCCGAGCAGGGAGCGGGTCAGCGCCTCGTGGTCGCGCAGCATCTCCTCCTCGCACACGCCGCCCGTTCCCGGCCACGAAAAACGGCCCCGGCAGAGCCGGGGCCGTTTCGCGGAGGGGGTCAGGCGCAGGCCGCCTCGTAGACCCGTACCAGTTCCTGGCTCACCCGCTCCCAGGAGTAACGCGAGCGGGCCCGGTCGGCGCCCGCGTACCCGAGCGCGGTCCGCAGGGTCGGGTCCCACAGCAGCTCGCGGGCCAGCCGCGCGGTACGTGCCGGCCGGTCGGGCGGCACCAGCAGGCCGGTGACGCCGTCGATGACCGAGTCCAGGTGCGCGCCGACGGCCGAGGCGATCACCGGCACGCCACAGGCCATGGCCTCCAGCGCGACGATCCCGGTGACGGCCTCGCGCGGCACCGACACCACGGCGTCCGCGCTGCGCATCAGCTTCGGCACCGCCGCCCGCTTGACCTGGCCCAGCAGCGTCACCCGGTCGTCGACGCCGAGCTGCTCGGCCAGGGAGCGCAGGCGGCGCACGTCCCTGTCGTCGTCGAGGTCATCGGGCTCGGGCCCGCCGGCGATGATCAGCTCGACGTCGGAGAGTCCCTGCAGCGCCCGCACGATGGTGTACGCGCCGCGCTCCGGCGTGAGCGGGCCGACGTGCAGCAGCCGCTTGCGCGAGCCGCGCGTGGCCATCGGGCCGCGCCGCTGGAAGCGCTCGGTGTCGACGCCGTAGGGGACGATCGCGATGTTGCCGCGCGGCACGCCGAGCCGGATCAGCGCCGACTCCTCGTCGCCCGAGCCCGCGATGACCGCGTTCGCCCTGCGACCCAGGGCCCTTTCCACGTCCTTGTGCAGCGTGTCGACGGTGTGGAACGTCTGCGTGACCGGCACCGACAACCCCTTGGCGCCGGCCACGGCGGCCAGGCCCCAGGTCCAGGTGTGGGCGTGGATCACGTCGGGACGGTCCTGGTTCCATCGTCGCATGAGGTGGTCGCCGAGGTCGTTGAGGTACGGCACCACGTCGTCGGCCGGCAGGTCCTTGGGCGGGCCCACCTGGAGCTGCTCCAGCGTGACCCCCGGGGCCACCCGCGTCCTGGGCTTGCCCTCGGCGTTGTCACGGCGGGAGTAGATGGTGACGTGATGCTCGCGCCCCAGCTGGCGTGCGACCGCGAGTATGCGGTGGCGCTGGTTTCCCCCGGCAGATGCGACGATCGCAATATTCATGGCACACCTCAGCAGCGTGGAAAGCGTTTAAGGTGTGCCTGCGTCTTAGGCACATGCGTCTACGTCTACGACGATACCCAGGTTTACTGCGTTCGCAAACCCCTACAGATCAGACACCTCGGAGGGCCAAAACCACGATCTCATCCCACACCTGGCCGGCTGAGAACGCGTTCCGGTCCGACTCCACCGCCTTGACCACGGTGGACGGCGCCTGGCCCGCGCACCGGCCGAGCACGTCGGCCAGACGCTCCTCGCCGTACGGCTCGCCCTGCTCGTTCCTGGAGGAGATCAGCCCTTCCGAGTACAGCAGCAGCGTCTCGCCCGAGCAGACCGTCAGCGTCTCCACCCCGGTCTCAGCCTCGGGCGCGATGCCCAGCGGCACACCGCCGCCGGCCGCGTACCGCACGCCGCCGTCGGGCTGCAGCAGTATGGCGGGATGGTGCCCGGCCGACGACAGCCGGATCTCACGACCTCGTACGAACCCCGCCACCGCCATCACGAACATGCCGGTGCCCTGCGCGACCAGCGCCTCATTGACCTTGCGCATCACCAGGTCGGGATCGGACTCCCAGGTGCTCAGCACCCGCAGCCCGCCGCGCACCATGGCGCTGACCGACGCCGCCTCCTCGCCCTTGCCTGCCGCGCCGCCCAGCGCGAACCCCCACCCTTTGGAGACCGGGAACACGTCGTAGAACTCCGCGCCCACCGACGAGCCCGGGTGGTAGACGGCCGCCGCCTCGTAGCCGGGCACGTCGGGCAGGTTGCGCGGCGCGACGCTCGCCGAAAGCGCGTCCGCCGCCCGCGAACGGCTCTGGTAAGTGCTCTGCGCGCGGACCGCCAGCCCGAGCTGCAGCCCCACCTCCTGCATCACGGCCAGGTCCGCCAGCGTGAACGGCGGCCTTTCGTGTGTGCGCACCAGCGTCAGCGCCCCGTCGCCGGCCCCGATCGGCACGCACACCATCGAGCCCGCGCCCATCGCCGTCAGCACCGGGCCCTCGGCGCAGAAGCCCAGCATGGTCTCGTCGTCCACCATCTCCTGCACCACGCCGGAGCCCCGCTCCAGCACCTGCAGCACCACGTGGCCGGCGGCCGGATCGGCCGCCTCGATCTGGCGTACGAGCTCGCCGACCGGATGATCCTTGGGCCCCATCACGACCGAGCGGCGCGGCAACCCGCCGCGTACAAGATCGGCGACCACCCAGTCCGCCCACTCGGCCGCCAGCAGCCGGGTCGCCCGCGCCATCGCGACAGGACGCAGCAGCGCCTGCTCGTCGAGCAGCAGCTTGCCCATCTTGACCAGCAGGTCCTGCCGCTTGGCCGCGGCGATCAGCAACGCTCCGTCGGACTGCTCGGGCCGCCGCGCGCCCGGCTCGGGCAGCTGCACCTCGGTCGGCAGCGCCACGGCCGCCACCATCTGCTGCGGCTCGCCCGGCATGGTCAGCCGGGTCAGCGCCACCTGCACCGTGTGGGTGCGCCCCTGGTGCGCCAGCCGGGTCTCGAACGCCGACGGCTGCCCGGTCTGCAGCACCGACGTCAGATGCGAGCGGAACGCCGCTCGCCGCGACACGTCCACGAGTAGCGGGAACGAGCGCCCCACCAGGTATCCGTCGGGGCTGCCGAGCATCCGCGAGGTCTCCGGGTTGATCCTCCTGACCACGCCCCCGCCGTCCAGCACGATCACCGGCACCGGGAACGCCCGGAACACCTGGCGCAGCAGCTTCAGCTCCCGCTGCGCGCCGTCCTTCTTGCCCCCGCCCCGCTTGGCGCCCTTGCGTAGCTGCTCGCCGGCCTCGGCCAGCAACTCGACCGCCGTGTCGAGCTCGGCGAGCGCGGCGTCCAGGGTTTGCGCCAGGTCGGCGGGGTAGGCGGTCCTCGCTTCACGCAGCGACGAGACGCGCCCGGCCAGCGCGTCCAGCGCGTGTTCGAGGTCCGGCATGGTCACCCTCTGACGCTACGCCACTCAGGATATTGACTGCTATATGGGGGTAGAGCCTTATCGCTATGGAATCAACCGCGATGATCACCCCCGGTCTCGCCCGCGATCTGGCCACGCTGGGCCGGCTGGGCGAGGACACGTCGACGGAGAGCGTGCTGCGCGGGCTGACCACGGCGCTGGCGGCCGGCGTGCCGGGCTGCTCGGGGGCCTCCGCCGAGCACTGGCGCGACCACCGAGTCCTGGTCTCCGGCTCGCACAGCGAGCTGATCATGCTCGTTGAGGGCGAGCGTGAGCTGGGTGAAGGCCCGTCCATCGAGGCCAGGAAGAGCGGGGCCCGCGCCTCCGTGGCGGACGTGCTGACCGACAGCCGATGGCCGCGCTACGACGCGCTGGCCACCCGATGGGGCGTGCGCTCGGCGCTGGTCGTGCCCATCGACGTGGCGCCCGCCGAGCTGGTCGTCGGCCTGTACTCCGTACGCCCTGGCGCGTTCTCGGCACAGGGCGCCCACTCGCTCACCGACATGCTGACCGAGCAACTCGGTGTGGCCATGGCCAACATGTCGGAGTTCGACGAGGTCCGTACCGACGCCGCCCAACTGCAGGCGGCGCTCGCCGGGCGGTCCGTCATCGACCAGGCCAAAGGCATCATCATGCAGACCAGCGGATGCACGGCCGAGGCCGCGTTCGAGGAGCTGCGCAGGATCTCCCAGCACCACCAGGTCAAGGTGGCCGACCTGGCCAGGCTCCTGGTCGACGAGCACCAGCGCAAGTCGCGCCGCTGAGGTCGGGTATTCAGCCGACCTCAGCTATCCAATGGCGGCGAGAGCGTCGTCGAGCGAGTCGTAGAGCGGCAGCCGTTGAGCCAGCCCCGTGATCCACATCACCTTGGACTTGGAGTATTCCACTCCGATGAGCGCGAACCGCGCGCCCGACGCCAGGCTCGTCTGCCAGTGGTGCACGATCAGGCCGAGTGCGCGCGAGTCCATGAACGTCACCCCCGCCAGGTCGAGGATCACATCGGAACCCGCCATCGACAGGTAATCGGCGAACTGCTCGCGCGTGGTCGCGTCGAGCACGCCGTCGACTCGGATCACGGTGATCCCGTCGACGGTCGACGACGTCAGGCTCAGGGCGGCCGCGGGCCCGTCGCCGTTCTCCGGCATTGTCACGCAGCAACCCTACTGTCACCGCACGAGGGAGGAATACTTCTGACGACACGGGGGACACTGGATCCGAAGTCCAGCAGCGGGCTTTCGTCTCGAGAGAAGAGCGAGGCGCGCCACTGCATGGGCTTTTCTGCTCAGCAGAGGCCGCCTGCGTCCATATGAGGAGCAGCGATGGCTGTGCAGGAATACGTCCTCGAGGAGATGACAGCAGAAGAGCTCCTGGCCGAGATGGCCAGGGACGAGACACCGGACAGCCATAAGGAGCGGCTGCGCGAGCGCATCGTCGAGATGCACCGGCCGCTCGCCATGGAGATTGCCAGGCGATACCGGTATCGGGGCGAACCTTTGGAGGATCTCCTCCAAGCCGCGTATGTTGGCCTGATGAAGGCCGTCAACGGCTTCGACCCGAGCCTCGGGCACGCCTTCAGGGGCTACGCGGTCGTCACGATGACCGGCGAGGTCAAGCGTCACTTCCGCGACCGCACCTGGGCCATCCGAGTGCCCCGCCTCTATCAGGAACGGCGCTCCGAGCTCAACAGGCTCGTCGCCGACCTCAGCCAGGACCTCGGCAGGTCGCCGACCGTGGCCGAGCTGGCCGCCAAGATGAACATCACCGAGGAGGACGTCCTGCTGACCCTCGACGCCTCCGCCGCCTACAGCACGTTGTCGCTCGACGCGCCGCTCGGCACCGACGACGACGCCGCCTCCCTCGGCGACGTCATCCCGGAGGACGACGACACGTTGAGCACGATGGTCGACAGGGAGGCCGTCAAACCCCTCATCGACGCGCTTCCCTCGCGCGAGAAGCACATCCTGTTGCTGCGGTTCTTCGGCAACATGACGCAGGCCGAGATCGCGGCCGAGTTCGGGATCTCCCAGATGCACGTCTCGCGCATCCTCCGCAAGGTCCTCGACCAGCTACGTAGCGAGCTGGTCGGCTGAGAAGAAGGTCGCCGGGTGAACGAGGACGTAGAGCCTCCTTCGGGCTACACGAGCCCGCCACCCGGCGCGCCCGTGAGACGGCTCCGTTTCCGACTGCCGGATCTGCCACGGGTCCGGCAGTTCGCTGAGGACGAGGCCCGTGACGCCGGTATGGCCGAGGAGGCCGTCGGCGACTTCGTCATCGCCGTCAACGAGGTCGCGACCAACGCCGTCACCCACGGGGCCGAGCCCGCCACCCTGCGCACCTGGACGGCGAGCGGGGACCTGGTCGTCGAGGTGCACGACGAGGGCTCGTGGAAACCGGGGCCGATGCCGGGCGCCGTGGGCGGCATGGGCCTGTGGGTGGCCCGTCTGCTGTCGTCCGACCTGACGCTGCGCGTGGGCAACGGCGGCAGCACGGTGATCATGCGCTTCCCGGGCAAGGACTGAACGCGTCCGTCGCCCGAACACGCGTCCGCCGCCGGTGCTCACCGGCGGCGGACGTTGCTGTTGCCGGGGGCGGGCTGGACCCGCCACCTGCTGCCTTGGGCGGGCTGAACCCGCCACTTGCTGTCTTGGGCGGGCTGAACCCGCCACTTGCTGCCTTGGGCGGGCTGAACCCGCCCGAACTGCTGTCAGCGGCGGGCCCGGCCGCGCCAGTTGCTGTACCCGGTGCGGATGCCGGCCGTGCCGACCCCTGCCTGATGCAGGGCCAGCAGGCACAGCCCCAGCAACGCGAACGTCATCCCCGAGAACCCTCCGGGAATCCGCACACCGACCAGGTCGAGCAGGAAGCCCAGCCCGAAGATGATCGCTGCCACTATCGCGAGCATGTCATGTCACCTCGATCCCTCACTCGGGTGGCCTGACGCCTGGTACGTTTGCGTGCCCTGCGTTCCGGACAGGGCCAGCAGGCGTTCCAGGACGTTCCTGTAGTCGCGCAGCGCCAGGCGCAGCTGCTCGGTGTCGGAGGACTCGGTGTCCTTCCAGCGGTCGCGCAAGGCGTCCATACGGGTGGCGAGGCTGCTGGTGAGCGACTCCACCACCTCGCCCACCAGGCCGTCGGCGCGCTGCACGGCATCGCCGGGATCGTCCACGAAGGACGCCTGCAGGTCGCGCCAGCGGGCCTGCACCTGGGCGGGATCCTGATCGAACAGGACGACGTCCTCGGGAGCGGCGTGCCCCGGCGCGTGGGCCGGATCCGGTTCGGCCGCAGACTCGGGCTCCGGCTCGGCCGCAGACTCCGGCTCGGCCGCAGACTCCGGCTCGGCCGCAGACTCGGGCTCGGCCGCAGACTCGGGCTCCGGCTCGGCGACAGACTCCGGCTCCGGCTCCGGCTCGGACAGCATGTCACCACCGCCGGTCCTGGCGTACGGATCCCGGTAGGGGGCGTCTTCGTCCTCGGGAGCGGGAGTCACGACGGCGCCCGGGACGGCCGCCGCATATTCGTCGTCGTTCCTGGGGCTCTCGGCCCTCAGCTTGTCGTCGTCCTCTTCGTCCACCTGCCCAGAGGCGGGCGTGGTGGCCTGCTCGCTTCGAGCGAATTCCTCCTCATCGGCGAGATCGCCGCCGGGCTGACCGCTTGGGGAGCGCCCTTCCGTCACGTCAGCACCCTCATCAGTCCGCTTATCGGCGTACTGATCAGCGCGCTCATCGGCGCGTTGCGACGGCACTTTCAGCTCGTCGCTGCTCATATCGTGTCACCGTCCTCCTCGGGTGGTTTTCTGCAGCAGCTCCTCGAACAGCGCGCGGTAGTGCACCATGGCCTGCCGGAGCTCCTCTGTGGAGGCCTCCTTCCTGGCCGCCCGCCCGCTGATCTCGTGAGCCGTCCTGTAGTGATCGAGAGTCGCCGCGTGCCCCACCGACAGGTCGGACAGCCGCTGCTCGAAGTCCTCCGTCGGGTAGCCCCGTTCCGCCATGACCGCCGTGACCAGCTGATCCGCCTCGGTCACCGCGAACCCCGGCGCGTCCACGAAGCGCTCCTGCACCTCGGTCCACCGGTTGGCGTAGGTGTCGCGGGCCTCCGCGGGGAGGGGCCGGATGTCGAGCTCGGCGTGACGCTGCTCGCGGGCGAGCAGCTCCTGCTCGGCTTCCCGCCGGTTCTCACGCTCGGCGACCATGCGTTCGTACTCTGGGCCGAAACGTTCGCGGAGATGGTTACGGCGCTGCTGCCGCTGAAGCATGACGTACACGACTGCGGCGACCGCCACCACCGCGACCACGACGACGGCCACCCAGACATAGGTGGTCATGATGTTCGCCTCCGGTCTCTATGTTGAGACCGCGACTGCCCTCGAACAGGCATGTGAAACTCACCCGGCCATACCGGCCAGGGCGTGCTCAGCGGCCTTCGAGCCCTTTTCTCGCCGCCGCGAGCACGGCTGCGACATGTGAGCCTGATGGGGGAGCGGGGACCTCGCTGAACCCTTCAGCGGCGTCGTACCGGACATCCAGTCCGGCATCGACGAGCCGCTGCGCCCACCGCAGCGCGGTGTTCATCCGCTCGGCCGCCGGCGGCTTCCCCTGCGCGGCCGCCGACAGGTTACGCAGATTGGTCGCGGGCCCCGACTGGGCATGCGCCCGGGCGAGCTTCCACGGCACGGCGTCACCGTGGTCCATCATCGGCTTGGCCAGCCCCGCAGCCCGCTTCGCCTGCAACACCCCGGACTCGCTGACCCCGAAATGAGCAGCCAGCTCCTGCACGCTCATTCCCTGGGCGACCAGCTCGGCCAGCTCCCTTCGATCGATGGTCGGCTTACGCCCCACCGGCCACCTCCGCTCCCGCTTCACGTGTGCGCGTACACCTCCGATGTGCGCTAAGGTTATGACGTCGCGCTCCACAGGGAGCAACCGACACAACCGGGACGTAGCGCAGCTTGGTAGCGCACTTGACTGGGGGTCAAGGGGTCGCAGGTTCAAATCCTGTCGTCCCGACCAGGTTTTCGCTGGTCGAGCAGGGTGTCACTCATCAGGGTGGCACCCTTTCGCATTGCTGAGTGACCAACTGAGTGACTACCGGGCGAAGAGGGTGTCCATCGCCGCAGCTCCTTGCAGGAGTACGGGGCGGATCTGCTTACGGTAGACGGCTTCGGTGACGGCGGTGCCACTGTGGCCGACGAGGCGGGCGATGTCCTCCAGGGGGACGCCGGAGTCGGAGAGCAGTGAGACGAAGCTGTGCCGCATCTCGCGGGGTGTCCAGTAGTAGGCGGGCATTCCGGCATCCTTGACGATCTTCCGGAAAGCGCGGCGGACGTTGTGGGCGGCGAGGGGTGTACCGACGAGCGAGGCGAAGACGAGCCCATGATCCTGCCACTTCTCGCCTGCCTCCTTCTTGTCCCTGCGCTGCTGCTCCCGGTGCGTCTTGAGCGCTTCCACGCATCGCTTGGGCAGCGCTAGTGATCTCCGTGAGCGCTTGGTCTTGGTGTCGCCTCCTTCGCGTACCGAGCGCCACACGGCGATCCACGGCGGGATGTCCTTGTCCGGATCGCCGACGAGATCCACCTCCTTCCACGTGAGCGCCCGCAGCTCTTCCGTACGGGCACCGATCAGCAGCGACAGGACGACGTAGGCGTATAGGCGTGTGCCCTCGGCCGCGTCGAGGAGGGCGGTCGCCTGGTCGAGGGTGAGGGACTTGGACGGGCGGCCTTCCTTGCCTTCCGGGATCTCGCACAGGCCCACCACGTTGCGCTTGACCTTGTCGCGGGCCTGGGCAAACTTCACCGCGCGGTTCAGGCACGAGTGGAGCAGCCGCACCGTGCGGGCGCTGAGGAGCTTGGCCTTGCTGACGGGCCACCGGTCCACGTCCTCGGCGCTCAGCTCGCGCAACTTGCGGGCGCCCAGGTCGGGGAGGATGTGCTTGTCGCACAAGGTCCGGTAGTTGATAACCGTGGTCTGGTTGCGGCCATGCAGGCCGTAGGCGAGCCAACTCGTCACGGCGTCCGCCACGGTGTAGTTCGCCGGGCCGCTGGCAAGCCCGTCCTCATGGTCGCGGATGATCTCTTTGAGCTTGGCCTTGGCTTCAGTCTTGGTCTTGCCGCTGGTCCGTCGAGCCGGACGATGGCGTGAAAGTGGATCAGGCCCCGCCGCTGGTACTCGGCGACTTTGGCGAACGACACCCGGACCAGACGGCTGAACTGCCGTCGGCTCAGACCGGCTTCACTCGCCAGGCTGCGGCGCACTTCCAGGGCGAAGCGATGCCAGAGCCCGCCCGCGTGCGCCTGCCAGAGCGCGGCCCCGACGTAGTCGTAACAGTCTAGACAGAGCGGCTGACCGAGGCACGGATCGTGCGGCTCATGCCGGACACTGCAGCCGACCGGCCGCCCGTGCTCACACACCCCCTCTCGCCTACGCGGACGGCAAGGCTTTCCGTCACGCAGGGAGTGGACGGGCCCGAACGAAGGAGCCGTCAGGGTCACGAAGACCCGAGGATGGCTGCTCACGGTCTCGGGGGTGCCTTTGCCGCCCGACAGTCCAGCACGGATGAGCTGGAACGTGTCGGCGCGGTAGACCTCTGAACAGGAGGGGCAGACCGAGGCGCGGCGATTGCCGCAAGCCACCAGGAGCCGCCCGGACGGCTCGTCCTCCGTGCGGTAGCTGTGTAGCACCTCGCCCGTACCCGCATCCACGATCATGGACTCTCCCGTCAGGTGGATCGGGTGAGCGCATCCGCCAATGGCGGCGACCATGGACTTCCACCGCGAGTAGCCGGGATCGTTGACGACTCGCGCGAGATCAGCCAGCCACTCCGGCTGGCCGCCGTTCACTACCTCCTTGCTGCTGATGACAACCTCCTTCGCATCGGCTCCGACTGTTGCTTCAACACGTGCTACGTCTTGGCCCATATCGACATGGTAGCCAAGACGTGCTACCTCTTGTAAAGAGCAAATGTAGAGCGGGAGGTAAAGAGCATGACCGACGACAAGACAGCGGCCCGGTGGCGGGTCATCGCCGACCTACTGCGCACCGACGTGCTGCAAGACCACTACAAGCCTGGCCAGGCGCTACCAGGCGAGGCGTTCCTCGCCAACGAGTACGCCACTTCGCGGCCCACCATCCGGAAGGCCATCGCCCAGCTCGTCGGCGAAGGACTCCTCACCGTCGCGCACGGAAGGGGCACCTTCGTCCGCCCGACCCCCGACCGCCGGCTCATCCTCCTGGGCGCCGCAGAACGGGAAGATCTTCTCAGCCCGGCCTACGACCCTTCGCGCCAGGGCTGGGAACACGTCACCGTCCCCAGCGACGCAGAGCGTGCCGACTCGCGGCTTGGCCCCAATATGCCGATCTTCATGAGCATCGAAGGCTCAACGGCCGACACCCTGAACGTGCGCCGAGGCCGCATGGGCCTCTACCGCTACGCCCACTGGCAGCACACCAAGACACACGCCCGCATCCACCTCAGCTCCTACGTCCTGGCCGACCAGGTAGGCACCGTCACCACCCACGAAGGCCAGCCACGGCTAGAGGATGAGGTCGCGCCGGAGGAGTACTACGTCCGCCTGGAGCGCATGCATGGCTCGCTGCGCTGGATCACCAGCGTCCACGCGCAAATGCCGTACGGCGACACGTGGGAAGACCTCAACATGGAACCCATCGGCACCCCGCTTCTGATCGTCCGCCGAGTCATGCTCAGCAGCGACGGACGCCCCTTGGAAGTCACCGAGATTGAGGCTCCCGGCGACCGCTTCGAGGCGATCCCAGCCAGCGAAGCGGAGCAGGCCGGGGGCGACAGCCAGATCACCCTCCGAGTTTGATGGGCTCAAAGTTTCTTCACTCGGCCCGCCGATCCCGTACTGGCAAACGGAGGCAGCCCGAACAGGTTGGCCGTGGACATCACGTTGCCCGCGCGGCGTTCCAGGTCGGTCAGTGGTACTCGCTTGGCGAAGACCGGCACGCCGTCGATGGCCAGCAGGGCGGAGGTGCCGCCTATCCCCGTCCCCAGAAGCTGCGCTTGCTCCAGCAACTCACCGAGCCGCCGGTCGCTGTGCAACGCCAACGCGCTGGCGACATCGCTGTATCTGCTGACACGCTCACTCTGAGACATGTCCAACCGTGTATCTTGCAGTTCCAATGGCAGGCACCCTTCTGATCAACTTCGCGTGTCAGACGCTACCTCCGAGGGAAGTGCTCGGACGGCTGATTTCGAAGTGGGTTGGGGCCGTGACGATCGCCGACTTCGGGACTTACCGCACGTGGCTGGGCGATCGGCTGCCGCGGACCGACTTCGTCGGCCCTTGCCATCGAGCCCGAAGGCTGAGGTCTGCTGTACAGCAACCAGTACAGCAACCAGTACAGCAACGCCGACGCATTCAACCGCACGGCGACCATCCGGATCCGCTGGTCAGGTCCGTTCGAGGGCGATCGACGTGGTGTCTGCCCTGCCCTTGTAATCAAGGATTCATCAGAGCCCGTGTCGATTTCGCGGGCGTAAACCTGGGCCTGACGGGCTCTGGGAACTTCAAGATCTGATGTTCGTTGGCCTGTGTAGATCCGTCCGTTGGTCGATCGGGCAGGCTGTCGGTTCAATTCCGGCCGGGATTGCAGCATGGGTGATCCTTGTGGTGACACTGACCGTAGTCCGCCATTTGCTTGATCGGTCCTCGGGAAGCCCGAGCCAAGAAGGCTCTTCGAACTTGATCGGGGTTGAAGCCTGACTGCTCGTGCTCGCGTGGCTGGGGTGCGGTCGGCTCTTGAGCGAGCTCGCGGCTCCCGTCGATCATTTCTGTTGTCGACGCAGAAGATCACAAC